>JBDHXH010000055.1:0-20098 GCA_039810605.1 Ignavibacteria bacterium
TATTTTTTCGACCGCTTCGTTACTGGCAATTCTTGCTTATCGCCATTGCTTTGAATTTCTTATCGGCAATTTTTCACGAGCGGGCGATTTTTCTTTGGCTACTTTCTTTTGATCGTTCAAAAGAAAGTAGCATCAAAATATTTTTGATAAATTTCTAAACTTCATTTTGGACGGATGTGAAAAATAATTCACTACAAAGATCAAATTTCAATTGAAATTACTCAAGGATTGAATTATTTTAACAAACCCAAAAATTAAAATGAATGTATGCCGGGAACGTGTCGTCGACACGAATGCATTATTTTCTGATTGTATTGAAACATAATAACGAAATCGCTTCAAAATTATTCCTCGTCGCTCTTTTCTTCCTGCTAAGCACGGATGCTTTCTCACAAGCAGGGAGTTACTACAATTCTATTTCGACTTCAAGTCCTTCATTTGTTTCTGATCTTGAATCCAGAATAAGAAGTCCATACAACAGAATTTCTTACGACAATTACGACGAAACAAATATTGCCAACTTTGCCTCTATTGATAACGGCAATGGGACAAGATCTGTCTTCTGTGTCTATACAAGCTACGAATATATTTACACCGGCATCTTTACATGGGCAGTGCTTAGTCGAGAACACACCTTCGCACACAGCTGGATGCCTACTTATCCTTCTACATCAAATGATCAATACTCCGATCAATATCATCTTTTCCCGACTCACAATAACAACGCAAATGGAAGAAGAAGCAATCATCCGTTTGGAGTTGTCGTTAATGTGTCTTATCAGTTTATGGATGGCAAACTGGGAACGAATGCAAACGGCGAAACAGTTTATGAGCCTCGCGACATTCACAAGGGAGACTGCGCAAGAGCTTTGTTTTATATGTGCGTTCGTTATGACGGGATTGCGGGCAACTCATGGAACTTCAATTGGCTCAACGGAACTAAACTACCGGCATTGGGTGAAGATCCGCAGGATGTAAATGTTCTTCTCAACTGGAATCTGCAGGATCCGCCGGACAAATGGGAAGTTGACAGAAATAATTACATTCAATCAATACAGTTAAACAGAAATCCGTTTGTTGACCATCCTGAATATGTGAGTTACATTGACTTCTCAAATCTGTCAAAGCTGAATCCTGTTTATGCTGCGGAACCATCAAACTATCCTGCTTCATTTACATCTGTATCCAACGGAAGCGGAGTTCAGTTGAATTGGAATGACGCAACGGGATCACAGCTTCCTTCGGGTTATCTGATTGTTGCTTATGGAAAAAACAGTTACTTCCTTCCTGTTGACGGGTCGGTTTATTCAAATGACACTGTGCTTTCCGACGGTTCCGCAATAGTAAATGTCCCTTATACTGCTGCCAACACATACACATTCAGCAATCTTTCACAGGATACTTTTTTCTTCTCTGCATTTTCTTATAATGGATCTGGAAGTCAGATTAATTATAAAATTGATGGAACGTTTCCGCAAACAAACTGCATTATATCGGGAAGTCTTGCAGCAGAGCCATCAAATCATGTAACGAACTTTGCCGGAACTGATGTTACTTCAAATTCGATTAAGCTTACCTGGAATGATGCATCTCCGGGAAGTCAAGCGCCTTCAGGCTATGTGATCTTGGCTAATAATACAGGAACATTTGCTGACCCGTCAGATGGAGTAGCATATCCTGATGATTCGAACCTTGCAGACGGCAGCGCCTTGATTAATGTTGCATATAATGCAGCTAACGAATACACGTTCAATAATTTATTCTCCGGTACGATTTATTATTTCAGAATGTATTCATATAATGGGAGCGGTGCTCAAAGGAATTATAAGACTAATGGCATAATTCCGTCTGCAATTGATACAACTAGTCAATCACTCTCGGCTACAAATGTATTGCTGGATAATTTTAACAGATCCAACAACACTTCACTCGGCACAACATTGTTCCCGCAACCGCTTGTTTGGTCAGAGACAGAGACAGCATCTCCCACTTCAATATCTTTGAGCGGCAGTAAAGTTAAACTCGGAAGTACTACTGCAGGCAGAGAATTTGCTTATGTCAATATCGGAGGGACGTCGGGTTATCCATCTCAATTCAAAGCCTCAAACAGTAATCTGACATGGGCAATAAATCTTAAGCAAACCCGCAGCGATCCTTCGGGATTTGATGCAAGCAATTACGGTATAGCGTTTATACTCGGGAAAACTTCGAGTGATGTTAGTACGGGAAATGGTTATGCGGTTGTTCTTGGTCAAAGCGGGAGTATGGATGCAATCAGGTTGGCGAAGTTCACAAATGGAATCAATGCCAATTCAAGATTCACAAATATAATTTCGGGGGGCGATTATTCAAATCAGTATCTAAGTATAAAAGTAATTTATGAACCTGCAGGAAATATCTGGTCGCTCTTTGTGGACAGCAGTTCAAGCGGATATGTTCAGTCTGATCCCAGAAATTCTGCAACGCAAATAGGCTCTGCTTCAGACAGTTCATATACGAATTCATCCTTGGGATTTCTTGGCGTAATGTGGAACCATGCAACAGGCGCATCAGATTCGCTGATGTTCGATGAAATCTATACGCCTTCATCAGGTCAGACTTCGCTGAATCTTAAAGCAATTGTCGAGGGATATTTTGATACCGGTGCAAATAAATTGAATATCAATGATACAGCCAGAATCTACCTTAGAAACTCCATTGCTCCTTATGCAGTAATTGATTCCGCAAAATCAGTCATAGATTCATTGACATACTCCGGAATATTTTCATTTCCCAATGCTGCTACCGGAAATTATTATTTAGAGTTTGAGCATAGAAACAGCATTGAAACATGGAGTAAGTTGCCGGTCACAATTACTGCAGGAAATGTAAACAGCTATGATTTCACGACGGCTGCAAATGCTGCGTTTGGGGACAATCTAACACTGAAGAACGGAAAGTATTGTATCTACAGCGGCGATGTTGACAGAGATGGCGCTGTGGATATTTCTGACATCGTTCTGATTTTTAATGATGCGGCGGTTTTCGCGTCAGGTTATTTTCCAACGGATATTAACGGAGACGATTTTGTTGATCTTACTGATGTTACCATTACGTTTAATAACTCTTCCAATTTTGTTTCCAGAATAGTGCCGTAGATGATTATCGAGATTGTGAAAAAGTTGACTGGCAATAATTATGCAATGATGTTGCTTGTTGCATTTCTCTTTTCAATTTCATCAGATGCATCTTCGCAGCAGCAGTTGAGAATAATGACATATAATCTTCTCAACTATCCTGGGTCAGATACTGCTGTTCGCAACCCATATTTCAGAACAATTGTAAATGCCGTCAATCCGGACATACTTGTTGTTTGCGAAATTACTTCGCAGTCAGGCGTAAATTCTTTTCTGGCAAACGTAATGAACAGCAATGGAAATGTTTACAGCGCCGGAACTTTCTTAGACGGCACTGACACGGACAATGCAATATTTTTTAAGACTTCCAAGATTAATTTTATATCCAACACTCCAATAATAACACAACTCCGCACGATCAATGAGTTTAAGATTACAGACAAGATTTATCACGATACTTTGAGGATATATGAAGTTCATCTGAAAGCCAATCTTGGCGATTCGCTTACAAGGGGAGCTGAAGTTGACAGCCTTCGCAAGAAAACAAATCTGCTTCCTCCCGGAACAAATTTTATTGTAGCAGGTGATTTTAATATTTACAGCTCGAATGAAACAGCGTATAAGAAACTGATAAAAGATAATCCCGGTGATGACGGAAATTTTCTTGATCCAATGATAATGACCGGTGTGTGGAACAATTCATCTTATGCTTCTTATCACACACAGTCAACGCGCACTCGATCTTTCGGGAATGGATCAACAGGAGGGATGGATGACAGATTCGATATGATTCTCTATTCAAATGCCGTGAAGAATCCCGGCGGAATAAAGTTTGTTCCCGGGACATACACACCTTACGGGAATGATGGTCAGCATTACAATGATTCAATAAATATGCCTCCGAATAATGCAGTTGGTCAGACGATTGCTAACGCACTTCACTATGCTTCCGACCATTTGCCTGTTTATGCATCATTCGAATTCGGAAATGCAACTGCGTATAATGTGAAACTTGCAATTGAGGGATTTTATGATTCAAGTATGAACAGGCTGTCACGGAGAGATACGGTACATTTTTATCTGCACAGGACAGTTCCACCATATTCAATTGAAGATTCGTCAACGGCTTTGCTCGACACATTGACTTTGACGGCAAATGCAATATTCCGTTCAGCTCCGAGCGGGAGCTATTTCATACAGGTCAGACATTTGAACACGCTTGAGACATGGAGCAAAAGCGGCGGCAATGCTTACGATGAGGACAGCATTAACGTATATGATTTCACATCTGCATCTTCACAGGCTTTCGGCAATAACATGGTGCTGAAAGGAACAAGATATTGTCTCTTCAGCGGTGACATTGATCAGGATGGAACAATTGATCTTAGCGACATTGCAATTGCTTTCAATGAAGCTTCAAACTTCTCAACAGGGTATCTCCCCGCCGATGTAAACGGCGACAACATTGCAGACCTAACCGATATAATTATTACCTTCAATAACGCTTCTTCCTTCGTTTCAAAAATAACACCCTAAAGTTCGCAAGAGTTTTAATTAAGTGTATTCACTTACACAATTTCCGTATATAGGACTATTAATAAACGGTTTCATTGTGATTATTTTGTAAATGAAACTTGAAATCACAATGACAAATCAGATTTCTCACCGTTTATTAGAACACAACAACAATTCAGGATTTACATTTCTCAAACAGCTCCGGTTTTGAAGCCGGAGCTCATTTCTAATACAGCCTTCGCCTTGAACTACTTGAACAAAGGAAAATTTCCTTAGTGCGCTATTGAGTTGTATAGTTTTTTATTCCATTCAGTTTATTAACTTTGACTTCAGACAATAAGGTAGAATTTTCATTTCCGCATTATGAAAAGGTATCCGACTGACACTTAACCTGCTCGATCATCTTTATTAAACTCAACACACCCAAAATATTATGCTGACAGACAATGAAGTAAAAAAGCAATCAGAGGATTCATTGCAATTTAAGACCTTGTCCGACGCGCTCGTTGCAGTAGTTTTACATTCGCAGACGCCATTGACTGTTGGAGTGTTCGGAGAATGGGGGTCCGGAAAGACTAGTCTGATGAGATTGACGGAAAATGAATTGACGGGCAAGGAAGGCAGCATCGTGAAATCAGTTTGGTTTAATGCTTGGAAGTTTGACAAGGCGCAGGACCTGCGTGTTGCTCTGATTCATTCGATACTCAAGCAGATTGAAAACGACAAGACAACATTACAGACTGTGAAAGACAAAGCAGTCGGCCTGCTCAAGAGAATCAACTGGCTCGGTCTCGGCAGGACGGCAGTTACAATCGGAGCCAGCATTGCAAGTCCTTATCTTGCAGTTCTTCCGCTGCTGTCAGGCGTGTTGTCGGATTCAAAGAAAGGTACCGATAATTTGTCGAAGCTGCTTCCGACGGAACTTTTGAAAGACCAGCCCGAAGGCAAGACACTTGAACTTATCGGTGAATTTGAAGATGAATTCAAAAAGCTTGCGGCAGAGTATGTTACAAAGGACGGCAGGCTTGTAGTGTTCATAGATGACCTGGACAGATGTCTTCCGGAGAAGGCGCTAGACATTCTTGAAGCGATAAAATTATTTCTGAATGTACCGCAGACGGTCTTCATCATCGGCACAGATGTGAAGGTAATTGAAAACGGTTTGATTCAGAAATACGGGGACAAGTCTGAAAGTCTTGCGAAAAATTATCTTGACAAAATTATACAAGTGCCTTTCCGGATTCCTCCGTTGAGCAAAGACAATATAGTTGATCATTTCATTCCAAGCCTACCGATATCGGAAGATTTGAAAGAATATGGTTTCATTATTGCAGATGCAGGAAACAATCCCAGAACGATAAAGAGGCTGTTAAATAATATTGAGCTGCAAAGAGCATTAAGCAAATCAAGGGAGATTGAAGTCGAAGACATTATACTTGTGAAACTGAACGTTCTTGAATTTAAATGGAAAGAATTTCATTCCGATATGGTTGAAACATTTGCAAAGAGCAATGACAATCTTCTGAAGATCATGGACGAGTTTGAGAATGCCAATGAGGAGAAGCGCGAAGAATTGCTGAAGGATAAGCCGGTGTTGAAAAATCACATCATGAACATTGAACTCATGGAATTTCTCAACAAGGAACCTTCGCTTGATAACATAGAAATAGATCCATACATTCATTTGCAGAAAACCACTTCTTCCGTTGTTCTTGAAAATGAGTATGGCGGTGATATTGACAAATACTTTAATCTCGGATATTCATTTTTTGCCGACAAGGACTATAAGAAAGCTATTGATTACTACACCAGAGTCATCAGCCTCAATCCAAAGTATAAACAGGCCTACTATAACAGGGGACTTGCATGTTACAATATCGGAAATTTCAAAAGAGCCATAACTGATTTTTCCAAGACGATAGCAATTGATGAAAAGTATTCGCTTCCTTACTGCTGGATGGGAAACGCATATAGAAGGATGAATGAAAATGATAATGCAATAAAGTGTTTTACGAAGGCAATAGAACTTGATGTAAACTATACAGATGCATACTTTGGTAGGGCACTTTCCTATATGGAAAAAGATATGAAGGATGAATCCATATCAGACAACACCAAAGTAATTGAACTTGACTCTAGCTACACCGATGCATACATAAATCGTGGATTAGGCAATGCCAGAATGAAAAAGTCCGGCGATGCAATGACTGACTATTTATCGGCACTTCAAATTTCTCCCGACAACGAACTCGCCTTCGATAATTTTAACATTCTTCTTAAAGATAGAATACAGAACAAAGATGATTCCGACAAGCTAATAGACTTCAGCAAAATAGAAGACGGCATAAATAAACTTTCAATTGCAAAGGAGAAGAGAGATCAGCTTTTTTCTCTGATTGCCGAGTTAAAAAAGTAATTGGCAATTTGCTTCAATTCAAAAAGCATTAAAACTTACTGAAATGATTCCGGTATTTACCCTGAAGGGCTTCAACCATCCTGATCCTTTGGATAAAGCGCCGTCAATAATGCGGTATGCATTGATGATGGCGGTATCATTTGCTGCTTCAGTTTTTCTTGTTTACGCAATTTCGGATTTGTTCAGATTAATTGAGTTCAAAAGTTTTGGAATCAAGGTTCTCGAAGTTGTGATGTTCACGATTGTTGTCGCTCCGATAATTGTAATGTTACGAAAGTCTGCTTCGTGGGCGCTTATGCTTATCATTTTCATACCGCTCTTTATTTTAGATATTTATCTCCAGGCAAATGTGAGAGACAAGGGTGGCATAGCATGGTGGACATATTTACCCGGCACGTTCATTGATAGCGTGAAGATTCTGCCGCTTCGTTTTCTGATGACTCTCTTGTTTGATTCTCTGATTTTTGCTCCGATCTGTTTGTGGATATCGAGAGTAATTGCTCACATCATTTACAGGAATAAAGCGTATCCATTTCCGACATCGGAACAGAGGAACAATCTTTTCAAACCCGAATGGACTCTGGAAAATGTTGATAAGCCTGCATTTGATCTTGGATATTGGGTACTTAGAATCCTCGGGTTTTCATACCTGTCATATTTGCTGATCCTGATACTGGGCTTTGCAGGCGCGAGTCCCTGGCCGCTGCAGATTGCCGATCTGATTTCAATGACATATAAAAATCCTGCGCTGGCAATAAATACATTCAGCAAGATCGGTGTAATGATACTTCTTACTTTCATCGGTGCATATAACATTCATGTTCGATACTACTGCTGCTGGGGATTGATCGTTGGTCATGCAGTCTCGACAATAAGTTCACTTGTTTTTTATTTTTATGGCAGAAGCGGGATACAGTACAGGGACTTCCTCTTGACGTCGGCGATAGTTGACGGAGTGATGATAATTTTATTTGTAATAATACTTATTATGTCTGCGAAAAATACTTATGAGCTTAGTCCCGAGAAAGATTATCCAAAATATTTTTCAGCTCCGGATCAGTTGTCGAAGATACTATTTATTGTGATTGCAATTATGTCAGTGCTTCTTGCGGCTGCTTCATTGATAGTAAGATTTTCTTCGAATGGTGAATCGGGTCCCGGGATAATTTACGGTTATCCTGATCCTGCACTCGGAAATACATTGACGCTATATTTGACTGTTGCTTTCATATCATTGCTGCTTGCAGTAAGTCAGAAACTTCGTTACTATCTTTTCGGAGTCTTGATATTTCCTTTTTTTGTCGGAGTAATTGTAACCATACCGGTTTTTGTAGTTAAGGATATTTTTTCCAATGTATTCATAATAACACGGGGAGGCAATCTTGCTGTTGCTGACTGGTATTTCATGTTACTTGTTGCATTCAATGTAATTACATTTTCATTGCTGGTTGCATTCAGAAAACTTCAGTTTAATGTTGATTATGTAATTTCTTCCGTGAATCCTTCAAGCGCGAAATGTGTGATGGGAATGTCAGATGCTTTTTTCGAAGGGTCTTCAAAAAAAAACACCGCTGTGCTTCGCCTCATTGACCAGTACATTGGCGGAATTGTTGGTCGCAAGAGGGGACTATTGAATTTTCCGTTCTGGCTGATTGAAAATGTTTTTAGCACACTATTTTTTCTCCATCCGAATTTTTCCTCAATGAGCAGGGAGCATCAGCGATGGTTTTTGAAAAAATATATGCTGCGTGATCAGAGTGAATGCATGCAGTCATTTGTTCCTGCGCTTGCGGAATTTGCATCGCAAATTGGACTTGCGGGAAATGCGATGATAATGTTTGCAAATTACTCGCTGCCTTCATCAAGAGAGGAAATCGGCTATGTCCCGTATTACGCAAGAGACAGGTTGCAGGGAAGAACGCCGCTGTTCGGCGCGCCCTTTAAAGAAATGAGCAAACTGCCTCTGGATGAAAAGGATATTCTGAATGACGAACCGTCTTCGCCGACCTCGCCTGCACCTTTCATTGCTCCGAGGATATTAACACTAACACATGATGCCGCAATTCCGGACGAAGCTGATTATGTAGTTATCGGTTCCGGTCCCGGAGGTGCAGTGGCTGCTTACAGACTTGCATGCCAGTACAATTTGCCGGAAAAGATTTTGATTGTTGAAAGAGGAAACAGATATCAACCGTTGCAGGACTTCAATGACAATGAAATGGAAATGATGAGAAAGCTATACAAAGAAGGAGGATTGCAGCAGACGAAGAAATTTACAATGTCAGTGTTGCAGGGAGAGTGTGTAGGAGGAACGTCTGTCATTAACAATGCAATATGCATTAAAATGACCAACGATATGAAATCAATCTGGGAAAATGAATATGATATTGATCTGTCTAGACTGAATGAAGAATACGAGAGGATTGCAGATGAGATTGAAATTAAAGAATTATCCGAAACGGGAATCAATCAAATTGTCAGCAGCAAGTTTAAGAAAGGTGTTGAGGGTTACAACAATAATTCCGAGGTAAAACTCAAAACTATTTATCCTCTGCAGGCAAATTACAGAAATCTTACAGGCGACGAGAACTGGAATCTGGGCAATAAACGTCTGACGAAAAGAACGATGCTCGAAACTTATCTTGCCTGGTGCGAAGCCCGCGGCGTAAACATTATTCCCAATACAACAGGAGTGCGATTCAGTCATGTGAATGGCAAAGCCGACAGAGTTCTTTTGAGGATGGACAACGGCGAATTGAAGAATGTTAAAATTAACAAAGCGCTGATTGTAGCAGGTGGAGTGATCTCAAGCAGCAATTTTCTTATGCGAAGCAATCTGAAAAAGAATGTGGGAAAATCAATGAGCTGTAATTTTGCATTCCCTGTTACGATGCAATTTGAAGAAGTGATTAATGCATTCGACGGAAACCAGATTACTCTTGGTGCGCTTGATGAAAAGAACAGGGCAATATTTGAAACCTATTTTAATCCTCCTGCATCGTTTGCTTTGTCATCTGTTCCGTTTTATTTTGACAGGAGGGAATCGGTAATGAGAAGTTACAGTCATCTGATTAACTTCGGTACTCTTGTCGGCTCGGAACCCAACGGAACAATAGACAAAAAAGTTGACCTGTTGAATGGTCAGGCATTCTCATGGGAGCTTGGAGCAACAGATAAGGATAACATAAAATTTGCATTCAAAACCATTCTCAAATTGGGATACCATGCCGGTGCGACAAGAGCAATCCTTCCGATGAAGCCCGGCATTGATATCAAACTTTCAGTTGATACAATAAATAAATTTGATAAAGTATTTGACGACTATCCTTTGAGAATGGAAGATCTCTTTATTGGGACAGCGCACCCGCAGGGTGGAAACATAATGTGCGGGAAGGATTCATCACATAAACATAGAAGAGTAATAGATGAAAATTTTTGTGTTGATGGCTATTCTAATGTTTATGTAACGGATGCATCATTATTCCCTGTAAGTATAAAAATGAACCCGCAATGGACTATAATGGCAATGAGCTCGATTGCATCCGTGAAAATACTGGGAAAGTAATTTTGGCTGATTCTGATTGGTTGCCTTAGTATGCTGAATGCATTAGCAGTTCACGAACTTTTCACAGGCGGGTTCTATTTTCAGAAGAAAATGTATCGCTTGTATTGAGATTATTTTTACAACTGTTGATGTGCTTCAAAAATATTTTGGACCACTTTTCACGAATCTGATTTTGGGATAACTTTTTGCATTGTATCTTTGATAACGCACGGTTAACCTAGTATGCAATAAAATAAAAGGAGGTTTTCATGAAAACAACAATTTCCTATTTGTTGGCCTCTCTTATTGTTATTAGTGTTTACTTACTTTCTTCCCCTGCCCTCTCCACTATAAGCAATAATTCAGAAGGCTCAAACAAATCCACATTTTTGGTTTTAGACCCTTGCTGTAATCAGCACAATCCGAGATCTACAACGGCACCTACATATCATGTTTATTGTTCAGGCGGCGACATTCAAATAGATAGCCAATGCTGTGTCAATTTATGGGACTGGTTTGGTGGTAATCCGCCTCCGACTATGAGTTGCACGGTTGTATATAATATGTGTCCTGAATCTAAATAGTAGAATTTAAATTAATCTAACTGCGGTTAGTTAATTTTTGAAACTGACCGGGAGGGTAAAAAAATGAGAAAACTAAATTCCAAAAAAATAATTATTCCAAAATTGTTGAAATTAATTCTTATATCTGTACTTCTTTTCGTACATGGAAATACGATTCATTCCCAATCAAAATATTCATGGTCTGTAATTCCAAACAGCATCTACAACGATGCAAACTTTCAGGATCTGTATTTTATTGATGCAAATACAGGATGGCTCATACATCTATATGGAATGATATATAAGACAACAGACGGAGGATATAATTGGACAAGAACAGATTCAATCTATATAGGAGGATTTACAGATGTTGAATTCATCAATGGAACAACGGGATGGATATCATCAGCCTCCCGAAATCTCTTCAAGACAATTGATGGTGGTTCAAATCTGGTGCAGGTTACAAATTTTTCAAATCCTGTTCCGAGCGGTCTTACGTCTATTCATTTACTCGATGACGATTTTGTTTACGGATGTGGAAACGAACAGTCAAATGCAATGTTTGTCAAGAGTTCAAATGGCGGAGCTTCATGGATGACAAAGGATCTCTTGTCGTACGCTACAGGGCTAAGTGATTGCTACATGTTCGACGAAAATGTCGGACTGGCTGGAGGAAGAAAGCAGGTTGGTTCGGAGAGAACAGCTGTTATATTGCGGACTTCAGATGGAGGTAATTCCTGGAATATTGCCTATCAAGGCAACAGCAACTTAGAATCAATTCAAAAATTTGATTTCATCAATTCACTTACAGGCTATGCCTCCGTTGAAAGAATTACATATTCACCGAAACATGTCTTAAAAACTACTAATGGTGGAATAAATTGGATTGAACTTTCATATCCCAACTTTCATGAACACGGCATAGGATTTATAAATGAGAATACAGGATGGATTGGCGGAGATTTCAATCCAACTTACGGAACGACAGATGGTGGTCAGACCTGGTCAAATGCAAATATCGGGGAGTTCTTGTTCGGATATCAATTCTTTGGCGATACGCTTGGATATGCTTGCGGAGAAAAGATATATAAGTATTCAAAGGTCAACAGTATTGGCATCAATGTTATCAACTCGGAGATACCTGAAAGATTTGAATTGCTTCAGAACTTTCCCAATCCGTTTAATCCTGTTACGTCTATTGAGTACTCCGTAAAATCCGGAGGCAGAGTCCTTCTTTCAGTTTACGATAATACGGGGCGTATCATTGCAACTCCGGTTGACCAATATCATTCACCCGGTACATATCATTACAACTTTGATGCATCGGGAATGAGCAGTGGAGTCTATTTTTATTCCTTGTCTGCTGATGGTTTCTATGATGTAAAGAAGTTTGTCCTGTTAAAGTAAATCGGGCAAGAGATAAGTTCACAGAAAATGATCGCTGATCCTGCTTTGCTATTTTAGCAGGATCATGCTTTTTATATCGGAAAAATTTTTTGAAACCAGTTTATAATAATAAACTCCTGATGCAAGTCCGCTTCCATTGAATTCAGCTTCATAATTCCCTGCATTTTGCTTTTCATTAACTAAAGTTCTGATTTCATTTCCAAGTTGGTCGTAAATGACAAGCCGCACATTACTGCTGTTTTCAGGAATTGAATATCTAATCCTGGTTACCGGATTAAAAGGGTTCGGGAAATTTTGGTCAAGCTGATAACTGCCGGAAATGGAGTTAGAGTAATTTGTGATACCGGAAGGAGCCTGGGTTAGTTCTGTAAGTGTTCCGGGAATTGTAAATGCAACGGGGAATCCCACAGAAGTGAGATCAATATTGACTGACGGACGGACTTCTTTTATCTTCCACACACTTTCCGCAAAGTATATTGTATCGGGTTGTGTAACAATGGGGATATAAATGAAAGGCGGAAGCACACCATAACTGATTGTAAACGTCATCAGGAATTTTTTTGCCGTGTAATTTCCATTTACGGTTGAAACGTTTTGGTCATTTAGTCTCCGTCCCGTGCTTGCAATCCGCAATGGAAGCGACAGTGTATCTGCATTCAGCGTAGTATCTTTTGAAAATATTGTATAGTTCGTATTGACGCTTTGGGCAAAACGATAAGTATTATACCAAGCTTCGAAAGATCGTAAAAAATTTACAAACGCTATTGAGTCAATGATTGGAATCGAGCCGATAAGAGAAAGTATATTCAGATAATACCACGCATTTGTTGACTGAAAATTAAAATAGTTTGTGTCGAGATACGGAGAAATCTGATTAATGCTTGAAAGACCCGTCTTCGAAAGAATTTTACTTGCAACTAGACCCTGATGATTTGTAACAGCCGCAAAAGAATCCACCTGATAAGTTGCAGTTCCCGGGACGGGATTATTTAGAGAATCAAGCGGAGTATTTTTGTAATACCATTTATACCCTGTTGATGACGGGAAATAATTCGATGCATTTTGAGAATAACAAATAACCGAAGACATAATAAGTAGCAATGTAAGAAACTTTTTCATTTTTTATTTACTGAATTGGTGTAGAAGTTATCAATATTGAATTCATATTACAAGTAAGTTGACAGGTAAGAATAACACTGCCGTGCTGTTCAATTGCAACAGAAAACATTATGATTGTGCAACATAAAAAAGCCGCAGATGAATGCGGCTTTGAATCAAAATTTATTTTGCAAAATTCTGCTATTGCTTGGCTTCTTGTTTGTTAATTTTTTCTTTTTGATCACGGTACAGTTTTCTGTCAAAAATAGCTAACGACTTGTCAATGCACTCATTGGCTTTCTCAAAATTTTTCTTCTGGAAATACAAGTCAGACAATAAGTAATAAGCGCTGGCTTCATTTACTGTGCCGCCGACATATTCAAGACATTTTTCGAGAGTTTTAATGGCATCGTCTCTATCGTTATCTGTAGCTTTCTCGTCTTTGGCAATCTTGCCTGCCTTAGTAAGCAGGAAACCGCCATAATTTTGCTTCAAATCAAAATCGCTTTTTCCATATTTTGCAAAAGCATCATCGAAGAACTGCTCTGCCGTTTTGTAATCTTCCTTGTCGGCATAGTAGCTTGCAAGATTAATATATCCGTCTTTCACCTTCTCGCTCGAAGGATACTCTGTCAGCAAAGCCTTCAATGCAACAGGATCTTCATTCATGTATGCAAGCGTAAATTTTGCATCATCGGTATAACCCTTTTCATTGGATGGATCGAGTTTAATAACTTTTTCAAAATACATTTTCGCATCTCCTTCAAGTCCGTTTGACAAAATCTTATCACCCATAAGATAGTTTGCAGTAGGGTCATCAGGATTTTCATCTATAAGTTTCTTGATTGCACCATAAGTATTCACACCATTGTTGTAGTCTTTCATCTTTGCAAGAAATTGTTCAGCAGGGAGATAACCGTATATCCTGTCTATCTCAACTCCGTCAGCGCCTGCAAATACTATTGTGGGATAACCTTTGACGCCGTATTTTTTTGCAAGGTCGGGTCCTTCACCTTTTTCGGCATCAATCTTCCAATTAATCTGATGGTCGTTTGCAAAGAGAGCTACATCAGAGTTTGTATAGACTTTCTTGTCCGTCTCAACACACCATTTGCACCAGTCCGTTACAAAGTCAATCATAATGACCTTGTTCTGCTGTTTCGCCATATCAAGGATTTCCTGATATGTTCCCTTTGAAAATGAAACCTCATCGGCAAATGATTTTGCCGAAGAGAGTGCAAGAAGAATTATTGCAATATATTTGAGTAGATTTTTCATTGTAGATGCTCCTTGTGATAGTTTTTGAATAACTTAGTTATATAAGAATTTAACTTCAACATAGTTCGGGTAGCTTGTAATTGTGATAAGGCAATGCTGTCCAAACTAATTTTGAAATCGAGTAATAACTTAGAAAGTATATCAAAATCGGAAGCAAAAATATTTTTTTGAAAACAAACCCGAGATCGTTTTGGAGAGAGTTGGTGATAAGGAGTAATTAGAAGTAATCACACCCGTTCAACATTTGCAATCTGCAGTTGAGCATAATCATTATGGGTATAGTATTAAAACAGAATTCATAATAATCAATCAGAATTGAGATAATTTATCTTTAAACCAAAATGCCATTGGGTATTTCATGTTAATCTTTCTTTGAAAAGATAGTGCATTTTTCTTAAATTAGGTTTGAATTTATATTGAATGCCCCGTTCTTTTGGCAATTGAAAATTGAAATTCCAACTCCTGTGCGAGTTTGAGGTATCCCTTTAAAAAATTTTTCAAAACAATTAACTCCCTTAAATTGAAAAAGCTAATACTATTGTTATCAATCATTTTTGCTTCCGACATTCAGGCGCAGTGGACTGTGCTTAGCCAGATTCAAGGTGGTCCGCAGGTCAATTCAATTTCCGTAGTAAATCAAAATGTGATGTGGGTCTGCTGTGATGCAGGCACAGTATTCAGATCGGTAAACGGAGGCGTAAACTGGACACTAAAGAACACAGGTCTACCTGCTGTAAATTACCAGTGTACTTCCGCTATGGACAGTTTGAATTGTTGGGTCGGAGATGTCACAGGAAATATTTATCGAACATCTGATGGTGGTACAAGCTGGACATTGCAGTTATCCCAGTCTAACAGCTTTTCCGACGGCATCAAAATGTTTACAATGAATTACGGAATCTTCTACGGAGATCCTGTCGCATCGGGTCAGCCGTTTCAGTTGCGCTATACTACAAATGGCGGTACAAATTGGATTCAATCTCCTAACTCACCTTCGGGTCCGAGTGAATACGGAGTGGAACATGCGTGGGATTGGATTGATACCGGTACAGTTTGGGTCGGAACGGCAAAGACAGTTTCCGGTGCAACTTCAGCGAGAATATTTAAAACGACATCAGGATTTGCAGGAGGTGTCTGGACCGCATCTACACTTAACGGAACAGGAACAAGTGAAGGACTATATTATCAGGCGGTTGCATTTACAGATGCAAATAACGGCCTCGCCGGTTCTAATAACAGTAACATCAGAAAAACCACAAACGGGGGAACAACCTGGTCAGTCGTTTCTAATCCTCCCGGATTGACTTCATTCGACTGCGAGGATTTCCATGGTTTTAAAAATGGTTCGGGACTTATCATGCTAAGTTTGAAAAGTATTGCAACAGGAAGTTCTTGCTATAAGACTACTGACCTTGGATTAAATTGGACGCAGGAGAATTTACCAGTATTAGGGGTTGCCAATGGAATGAATGAAATGGACTTCATCAATCAGTCGCTTGGATATTCATGCGGAACTACGGGACTTATCATGAGATATGGTTCGCCCTCTGCCGTTGTGCTGAATAATAATGAGGTTCCTCACGGATATGAACTTGCGCAGAATTATCCCAATCCTTTCAATCCATCAACCAAGATTAATTTTTCCATTCCGCTTTCGTCAAATGTTTCATTAAAATTATTTGATGCAACAGGAAAGGAAGTGGCTGCCTTAATTGATGAGTTCAAAGAAGTAGGAAACTATTCTTTTGAATTCAATGCAACTTCAAATTTGGTTTCAGGAATTTACTATTACAGATTGACTTCAGGCAATTTTACACAAACAAAAAAACTGGCGCTTATAAAATAAGTTAAAACTCCGGAGTTCATTTTGAAGTTTTAAATTGATATTTCCAAAGTGATACAAACAGATTTTATGGTTGTGTCACTTTCTTTCGTTCATTTTGGAATCTCCGATGCTTAATTTTACAAAAATAATTATTCAGAAATTCCATTTCCACTTGAAGCATTATAGATAGTCTCGGAAAGATATTTAATGTATCATCTCGAGACTTGATGGACTTAGATCCGTATATAGCGTGGATTCGCTTGGGGAAAATAATCTGTGAACTGAACTGCATGGACCTATCTTAGACTTCTTACCTGAATCGCCCTCAAATACAATCTCACCCAAAGTTACTGAACAAAAATACGATTATTGGTTTTTAGATGATGAAGAAATCAGTTGGATACCGCTAATCTAAATTTAAACCTGATTTAGTATTATGTATATTTGATGTATTTTGAAGAATAGTTCATGTTGATGTATTATTAAAAGAGTAACAAGTCCCCACACTTACTTAATGTTTCATGAAATCTCTAATTAAAGTATGAAGTCTCCTATTTTAAATTCACCATACATAGAGCCAACACAGCATTTTGGTGCTAATGAGCGTGGCTTGACTGATGAAATAATTGAAAGCCGGAGACCAAGCAGTTTCTATATTCCGGTACCTCGTGCAAAGTCTAAGCAGGGAAAGATTGATTTTAATACGTCTGAAGGAGCGTTTGGCAGTGAGTTACAAAAGGAAAATGAATTCATAAATAAAGTTAGGGATAAAGTAAAACAATGGCGTGAAAGTGGTTATTCCGGCATTACGAAAACGTCCCGCGATCTGCTTTCATATTGGCTCGATGATACAAGAGAAAATAAACTTTTTTTTTGTCAAATAGAAGCACTCGAAACACTTATATACATAAACGAAGTTGCGGAAAAGTCCGGTGAGAATTGGATTATCAATGATTTGAAAAAAGCATCCAGTGAAGCAAACCCAGGGCTTTATCGACTGGCTTTCAAAATGGCAACAGGTTCGGGTAAAACAGTTGTCATGGCAATGATTATTGCTTATAACACATTGAACAAAATTCGATACCCAATGGACAGCCGGTTTACGGATACTTTTGCAATTATTACACCGGGCATTACTATTCGAGACAGACTAAATGTATTGCTTCCCAATGATCAAAAAAATTATTATATGCAAAGAGATATTGTTTCATATCAAGATTTCGAGTTGTTGAAACAGGCAACCGTATTCATTACAAATTTTCATCAACTCGAACAAAGACAAAATCCACGATTTCAAGTCGGTGCAGTTATGAAAGCTGCGGGACTTTTGAAAGAAGAAGCAGTAAAGGAAAGTCCAAGTGCTATGATTACTCGGGCATTCAAAAGTATTTTAAACAAACCACGTGTTTTGATAATCAATGATGAAGCGCACCATTGCTACCGAGAAAAACCTACCGATGAAAAGTTAGCCGGAGAAGATAGAAAAGAAGCCGATGAAAACAACAAAGCAGCTCGCGTTTGGTTATCCGGCATAGAAGCATTATCAAAAAAAATGTCCATTAATGCTGTCATTGATCTATCGGCAACACCTTATTTCCTTCGCGGTTCGGGTTATCACGAAGGTACGATGTTTCCATGGACAGTGTATGATTTTTCTTTGCTCGATGCATTGGAATGTGGGGTGGTTAAGATTCCACGGTTGCCGGTTGAATCCGATACAATTTCTCAAGATGATGTTCCCGAATTCCGAAATTTATGGCTACATGTTTCCGACAAATTACCAAAAAAGGGTTTGAAGACAGGAGGCAAAGATTATTTGGCAGCCAATGTTTTACCTACCAAACTCCAAGAAGCTCTTATGTCTCTTTATGGTAACTATGATCAAAAATATTATAAAAGATATTTGGAAGAGAAGAATAATAGCGAGAATGTAATGCCTCCAGTCATGATTGTTGTGTGCAACAACACAGCCGTGTCGGAGCTTGTGTATCGTTGGATTGCAGGCTTTGAAAGAGAAACTCCAAGCGGAAAAATAATTATTGAAAAAGGCAATTTAGAGATTTTCAGAAATGAAGACGGTGTGAGATTTTACGATAAGCCGAATACTCTGATTATAGACAGCAGACAATTGGAAAGTGGAGAAAAGATCGATGAAAATTTTAAGAAAATATTTGCAAGTGAAATAGAAGATTTTCATAAAGAATACAAGAGAAGATTTCCGGGACGAGAAGAACCATCTGACGAGGAATTGCTTCGCGAAGTAATGAACACAGTTGGTAAGCCCGGGAAACTCGGAGAGAATATAAAGTGTGTAGTTTCTGTATCAATGCTTACCGAAGGATGGGATGTAAACACTGTTACTCATATTCTAGGAATACGGGCTTTCTCCACACAGCTTCTTTGTGAGCAGGTTGTAGGTAGAGCTTTACGACGAGTTGATTACAGTGTTGATGAGTCTACCGGTTTATTATCGGAAGAATATGCCGAAGTATATGGTGTACCGTTTAACTTTTTGAAAGCAGGAGGAGATACAACAACTAAGCCGCCAAAAGTTATTCATCGAGTCCACGCATTGCCGGATCGTGAGAAGTATGAAATCACTTTTCCACGAGTCGAAGGTTACAGGTATGAATTAAACGAAACTAAACTTGCCGCAAAATTCACGGAGGAATCAAAAACAATTATCGAAAACGAACCAACAGAAGTAACTCTGGGCGGGGTTATTGGTGAAGAGACGATTGAAACATTGGAGAAAATAAAAGAAAGAAGAGAAGGCGACGTAATAAATAGATTGCGCGTAGGATTACTTAAGTTATATTATAAGGATGCGGAAGGCAACGAAAAATATTGGCTTGCTCCTCAACTACAGAGAATTGCGGAAGAATATGTAAAAAACCATGTAGTGTTAAAAGACCGAATGGTAATTGGATACTTAACTGTCGGAGAATATTTTTCCGGAGCACTGACTAAAATACAACAAGCAATTATTACAGAGAATCTGGGACAAGAAGGTAGTAAACAACTTCTCCCTGTTTTCACTCCTTACGATACACTTGGTTCAACTCGTTTTGTTGATTTCATAACGACCAAGGAAGTTAGAGAAACAGTAAAGAGTCACATCAACTATGTAGTAGCCGATACCGAAGAATGGGAACAAGGTGTCGCGAAAAGGTTGGAACAAATGTCCGAAGTTCTGGCTTATGTAAAAAATCAAAATATGGGATTTACTATTCCCTACGAACACGAAGGAGTTGCTCACCATTATTTCCCGGATTTCATTGCTGTATTAGAAATGCCGGACAAAAGTAAACTCAATTTATTAATTGAAGTTACGGG
>JBDHXH010000056.1:0-19436 GCA_039810605.1 Ignavibacteria bacterium
ACCGAGAATGAAATTACTGCAACATAGAGGAGAGTCCTTAATATAAGTGTGACGGAGAAACGAAGTCTTTTGAATCTGTCAACGAATACGAAGTACTCGAAAATTCCGATTGTGAAAGTGATAAGGAAGCCGATGATAACCGCCTTTATTGTTCTGACAAATGTGAATTCAAAAGCGACAGCAGAAAAAATTATTGCAACTGAAATTCCAATTGCAGAGATAATCAGAACAGACTTAAATCGGTTTCTCTTTTTTGATGAAGTCTTCACGGTAATGGAAAAACGTTATTGATGTTTCATCGGATTGTAATGGATTTGATCTTTCAAATTGATCAGAGAAAGAAAGCGCTTCCGAAAAAGAATTTATATCCTTCATCAGATTTTGCAACTGTGAATCCCGCATTTAGCATCCTGTTGAGATAGGATATCCAGACTGAAGTGCCGAAAGACGAGTGCCATCTCTTAGATGTCTCTCCGGAAAGATAGACTCTTCCTGCTCCGCCAAAGAATGACAAGCCGAACATCCCGGGTATTATAAGATTTATTCTGCCTATTCTCCATCTTGCTTCTGTTTGTCCCACGACGACTCCGTCTCCTGCGAATCTCTCCCTCGAAAATCCTTTCAAAGAATTTGCCCCTCCGAGGAACATTGATTCATAGAATGGATAATTCCCCCAGACCTTTCCTCCCGCACCTCTGAAGCAAAATGTGAAACCTTTGACAGTATCAGTCGAAACATAAGCCCGCAAATCAACACCTGCTTTTCCGAAACCAAAATTATTTAGGAAAATGTTGGGAGTGAAATTTCCGAGTATCCTGCAGTAAAGTCCTTTATATGGTTCGCCTTCATTGTCACGTGTATCATACGTGAGCGCAGAGTTCAGCCCTGCGAAATGTATCTTGCCGATGCCGTAAGTTTGCGGATTCTGGCCGAGGTATGTATTCTGATTGTAGCTGACATCGGAATACTTATAGAATGGCGCAATTGAAAAAGAAAATTTTTTTAACGCAGGATATTCGAAAAGGGGACTGACAAAAACCAATTCTTGTCCGACTTTATAAAAATCACCGGCATCAAGATTTTTGTCGAGAGGTGTTTCATTACCTTCTCCGAAAAATCTCTTTATTGCAAGTTCAGTTTTCTGAATATCTAGAAACACTCTCGTGTTTTTTATCAATGAAAAGAATTCTCCTGTGTATTTTATACTGTAGCTTTTAGCATTGAAAGCGTAGCTTCCTATCAGAGACATTCTATATGAATACGGTTTGACGCCATAGTCATACTTGTAAAGTATTGGACCTCCTCCGATTATTAATCCGTCGTCTGTATTGTATCCGAATCCCGGACCAAATCTCCAGTCATATCCTCTGTCTTCATTTGCGGGTTCAAATCTCTCTTTGGGATTGTTTGCCGGTCTGATGTCTCTTTCAATGTCAACTTCATCCGGTTCGTTAATTTTTATTTTTGATTTATCGCCAATTGCAATTACATCAATGCTACTTGTTCCATTTCCGTGAACGTTAAATTTCTTTGTGCCCTTGTTAGTATAAATTCTGATTTCACCGGTTGCATCGTCATCGAAAGTTCTGCTGAAGAACGGTTCTCCTTCTTTTACCCCTGTGTTCTTATCCATCTTGAACATTTCAATCTTGAGTTTTCCATCTGCAATTCGATTGATGTCAATGTATTCATTCTTGTTGCTTCCGAAAATGTCCACAGTTTCATTTATCAATTCATAAAATTCATCGGAGGCTTCCTTCAATTTATCGCGGCGGGATCTTATCATTTCTTCGAGTCTCTTTCCTTCCATCTTATACCATTCAGCCGGCATTCTCATTACGGCGTCTCTTATGACTCCATCAGTGATTTTCTTCTGTATCACCTTCGTCAGCGAATCATAAGCTTTCTGCGGGACACCGGGAAGAAATCTTCTGTCAACATATCTGCCGTTAAAGGATAAGTCATAAATCTTCGGATAATCTTTACTGTATCCTTCTATCTGCGTAATGGATTCTCCGACAATATACGGAAGAAATCCGTCATAAAGACAAAATGCCTGATCACGGTCGCGAGGTATCGGTCTGTAAATTGTCTTTCCATCCTGCTTGTAACCTGCCCATAACCATTGGTCAGAGTGTCTGTCCCAATCTCCGATCATCAAATCGAATAATCTTGCTTTGAGGAAATCAACTTTATCAACCTGGTTGTCATCGCTCTTCTCAAGCTTTTCATAAAGTTTAAATGAATTCACGATCTTATCAGATTCGCCAAAACCTTTTTCTCCGTCTGATCCGTCATCAGGATTTTCTTCAAACGTACCCAAAACATTTGCAAACTCATTTCTGAATTCACCAAGTCGCGGATCATCAGGCAAGACTACTGCAATAGGTTCTGCGTTGAGTATTCCAAGCTGATTAAGCATCGGTGCAACAATCAGAGCCGATAAAGGATGTGAAGTACTGATCTGATCTTTGAATGCGTCAGCGAATATAGATTCCTGAAGGTCGGGAGGGAGAATTCTCCGAGGATCTTTGTCTATAGATCGGAATTTATATTTCTTTCCGTCATTGCCTTTGAAACGAAGTGACTTTGTCTGAAGACCTCCGCCTCTCTTGTATGGGGTCAGTCCGCCGGCATATTTGTTTAAATCAATTACATTTACTTCAAAGGGTGTTGTCCAGAGATCCCTCCAATGAGAGCCGAGAAAAACTTCCGTGAGACCGCTTCGGTCATATTCCTTACCTGCGGTTACTTTGACTTTTCCCGAAAAAAACTTTGAAGAGTCAGATTGAGAATGAGAGGTAGTTGCATTAATGAAAATGTAAAGCAGGATTACAATTGCTAACTTCATAAAACTCAAGATAAGATTGATGATTTTGGAATTGCAATTACTCACGACTTTCAATTCAGAAATTGATTCAGATTCCCAATCCGAATGTAAAATAATATTTTGTTAGTTCCGGAGATCGCGCAACATAGAAATTCATCACAACTGTGTTAAGTATTTCAAACCAGACTCCTCCTCCATAAGTACTATGCCATTTCTTTGAATCCTGATATCCTGCGAAAACTCTGCCCGCATCGCTCAACGCCGATATTCCAAGCGTGCCCGGAAGAAGCAAATTAAGTGAAGCAAGTTTTATCCTCAATTCGGATTGACCAAACAAAGATGCATCTCCCTGAAATCTTTCCCGCGAGTAACCTCGCAGATTTTTTAAACCTCCGATTGTTGCAGCCTCGAAAAACGGATACGTGCCGAATATATTTTCCCCGCCGGCTCGAAGCATGAGGTTAAATTCGGTAAATGTTTTCAAGGTGAAGTATGCATAGGCA
Organism: Ignavibacteria bacterium; assembly: GCA_039810605.1. Lineage (GTDB taxonomy): Bacteria > Bacteroidota > Ignavibacteria > Tepidaquicellales > Tepidaquicellaceae > JAGPCH01. Next base: position 3,334 of record JBDHXH010000056.1, read on the forward strand.
TCAGCACATACTTTTGTAAAGTCATACTTATAATTGACAAGCTTCGGGAAATATTCAACATAGGATTGAACATAGTAACCTTTTTTAGGAAACAATGAACTGCTGCGGGTATCGTAAAGCAATCCTGCCGCAAATGACATGCCGTTAATCTTTCCGATTCCGTAAGGTTTTTCCTGACCAACAAGCGTATTGTCTGTAAGTTTTACATCAGACATTCTATACGCAAACGATGTCTGAAACTTTAACTGCTTTGCAATATCAAACGTAATGACCGGACGAAATACAAAGTTTCCCTGATTGGTTTTATAAAAACCATTATCGGCAAGACTCTGCTCACGTGTGCTCTCATTTCCAATGCCGTAATAACGATTGAAATCGAGCTGGCTTGCTCCTAGATAAAACTGCACGCGTGCATTATGAATGAGTTTGTTAAAGTCTCCGTAAAACTTGAAATCATAGTCCTTCGAAGTTGTCGCATAAGCTCCGGTCAACTGAAGATAGTATAAATATGGAACAGCTCTGAAACCATATTTTACAAAACTTGGACCGCCTCCGATTATCCAGCCATCATCTGAATTGAAATTAAGAACTGGCGCAAATGCCCAGAATCCATACCTGTCATCCGATGACGGCTCGTATCTGTCAACGAGTTTTTTGGGAACATCGGATTTATCATCATTGAAATAAATCGAACCCGAAGACTTGATCCTTGTGCCTGCATCACTGTCGTAGAATTTTATTTTAGCGCCGGAGTTGTTAATCAAAGTATCATTCCCCGGTCCACCGATAATTCTTAGAAGAATGCAGTTATCTGCTTTACCTTTAATGGAGATATTGTCATTCTTTCCAAGCATATTCAAGCGGATTTCATGCGTTTGATTACTGTTGAAGATGCGATTGTAATACGGTTGCTTTTTTCTTTTGCCGGTATGTTTGTCCTTCTCAAACAAACTTACTTCGATTTGCTTTTCATCAATGATATTAATGTCGGCAAGTTCATCCTTGTTGCTTCCGTAAACATCTACAACATCAGAATATAGCGAATAAAAATCATCGGCAGCTTCATTTAGATTATCTCTCCTTTTTTTAAGCATGTTTAAAAGAGTATTGCCTTTCTTTGCAAACATTTCCGGAGGCATTTGTCTGACAGCTCCGAGCAATACTTCGTCAGTAAGTCTTGATTTCAAAAAATTTGAAATTGAGTCCCAGTCTTTCTTGTCGAGTTCATTCAGGAATCTTCTGTCGAGATGTCTTCCTGACCAGGTGAGTTCTACAATTCTCGGATAGTCTTCGCTGAAGCCAACGAGAGAATGAGCAAGCCATCCGGAAACAGTCGGAACCAGTCCGTCATATCTTCCAAAGGCATAGTCTCTGTCCCGCGGGATTGGCTTCCAGATTTGCTTTCCGCCATCTTTGTAACCTGCCCATTGCCATTGACCTGCGTGTCTGTCGCGGTCGCCAAGAAAAACATCCATAAGTCGTGCTTTGAGAAATTCTTTCTGATCAACTTGCTCATCGTTGTCTTTTTCCGCCACTTCAAAAATATCAAACCCGTTTATGACCTTGTCGGCGCCGGCAAAATTATTTTTGTATTTCTTTCCCGCGCGGGGATTTAGTTCAATCACTCCAAGCACATCGCCAAATTCTTTTTGAAAAACGCCAAGGGAATTATCGTTCGGGAGGATGACAAGATTTGGTTCAACGGAAAGGATATTCGTCGCTTTCATCAAAGGGTAAGTTATGAGTGAAGAACCAGGCAGTCCAATGCTTACCTGATCCTGAAGCAAGTCCGCATAATAAGAGTTCTGCCATTCAGGCGGAAGGCTGCGTGAAGGATCTTTATCAACAGAGCGAAATTTATATTCATTTCCGTCATTCCCTTTGAATCGAAGTGATTTAGTCTGAAGTCCGCCGCCTTTTTTCATGGGGAAGATTCCTCCGCCAAAGTTCTTCGTGTCAAGGACTTCAACTTTTATGGGAGTTGTCCATAAGTCACGCCAGTGTTCACCTGCAAAAATTTCACCGAACCAGGATTTGTCATATTTGATTCCCGGTATGACGCGTTTGTAATGAACATCAGAACTTCTATTTGAAGTATCAGATTGTGTGAAGGAATATTGAAGTGCAGTAATGCAAATGATTATTGTGAATATTATTTTCATTCAATAATATTTTTTAAGAATATACAGATCTGATAAATTCCGATGATTCACACAGCGCTATCTCATATCCCCCGATTCTAAGTCAGCGTATTTGCGGGTAATTCAATTGATGTAAATTAATGATAAGGATAGACTACAATATTTCCGGGTTTATTTTCATTGCTTATAAACATGTTATAATCCCTGTCAAATGCGATGCCTTCGGGTTGCGAGTGAACAGACTTTGGAAGTTCATGCCGTCCCAATATTTTTCCATCCTTGGAAATTTCAATAATCTCGTTTCCGTTAGCGGCAATGATGAAGAACGTGCCTGAAACGGGATGCCTTTGAATTCCTGACGGATTGAAAATTTTTCCGATGTCTTTGACTGCAATTAGAAATCTTGGAGTCGTGTTGAGTTTCAGATTCTCAAGTGAGAAAAAATAAACAGCTTTGTCTTCATTGTCGCCTGTTCCCGATGCTCCTTTGCAGGCAAGAAGAAGCGAGTTGCTTTCGGGATCATAGCAAAGACCTTCGACATCATTTGAGTGATTTAATTCTGTCTTATGAATTGTATATTTTACTCTCGAGTTATTTTCTCCTTCTTCAAATTCATAAATATCTCCCGAGCTCTTAAGCAGATAAAATTTCCCGTTAGCATAGGTTATGTCTTCAAAATCTTCCATTACCGGGAGGTCTCCGAGTGAAAATCTCTTGATGATGTCACCGTTGTTCATGTCAATCTGAAATATGATCCCTTTCTCATCGTTATGAGCAAAGAGTCTGTTATCGGGAGTGATAGTCATTCCGGATATTTCTTTTAAATCGGAAGGAAGTTCTATAATGCGGGGAGATTCAGAACCGAGGTCATACTTTGATAACATTGAATTGGAATCAACAACATTATTCTTTTCTGATTTCTTCTGTCCGGAAACACTTTTCTTATGATTTGAACATGAAAGCAGGTTCAGAAAGATGACTGAACCAAGGAGAAATTTTAGAATGATAGTATTCATTTAATATTAAGTTCGGAAATGGAAACAATAAAAACAATTGTTGAATCTGAATCCAAGCAATTCAAAAAACTAAATTATTCGATCTCATACAACTTCTTCAAAAATCGGGAAAGCTTGACTATGGATACGGACAATGTTCAAAGTACATCTTTCGGAAGTCTTTCCTTACATTGTCCGAATTTGCGTATGGAATAACTCGGGTAACCTCCTGACCCTGGGCATCGTCGTATTTAATTGTAATATTGAAACTACCTCCAATAGGACTGTCTTCCTTCATAATGTATTTAATGGCGCTCACCGGCAAAGTCAATCTTCTGGTCCCCGGTGATGAAGAATTTGTGAAAAGAAAAACCATTGAACATTCAGGACTTGCCCCGGACAGAATTTCAAACAAAAAATCAAGATCAGAACTGTCCATAAAGTAAGTATCATCTTTATTTTCTTTGTGCAAAATCAATTTTCCCTTGTTATCAGAATCATTTATCTCAACCGATTTCAAACCCTCAAAATCTATGGCCAAAGTTGTGTCAGCATCTGTTCTGAAATTGATTTTGTTAATCTGGGAATGTAAAACGGAAACTGAAGAGTTTAAGGCAAACAGGATTGCAATTAAGAAAATATATTTCATATAATTTATCCTTTCAATTTGTTTGGGAGGTTTTGCAAAACTAATAATAACAATTCAAACACACAACATTAATTCCCGATTGAGCGGGATTTTTATTGTATACACATATTGAAGGGAAAATGCGGAGTTGGTTTCTCCGTCATCGCAATTTATCATCGGAGAAATTTTCATTATTAGAAATAACAATCTGAATTATGTAAGTTTGTTTCAAATCAAATTCTCCTGCAGGAATTATGAAGTCAATTTCTTCGATTTCAAATAGAGGAAGGACAGTTACATTCATGTTCACGGACATAGAGGGTTCTACGAAGTTACTTCAGGAACTTGGCGACGAATATGAAAAAGTTTTAAGAGCGCATCACAAAATTCTTAGAGACTCAATCAAAAGACATCACGGGAAAGAAATAGACACTGCGGGGGACGGGTTCTTTATTGTTTTCAATAAAGTACGCGATGCTGTGAACTCTGCAGCAGAGATTCAAAAAAATATCAGCAGAAAAAAATTTGTGAGGGGAGTCTCGGTCAATGTCAGGATAGGTGTTCACACAGGAGAAGCGTTGAAGGCAAGAACCGGATACGTCGGCATTGATGTTCACAGAGCATCAAGAGTTGCTGCATCCGGACATGGCGGTCAGTTATTAATTTCGGAATCAACAAAAGTGTTGCTCGGAAAGTATTTGCCTGCAGGGACGTCTATCAAAGATCTTGGTGAATATTTGCTGAAGGATCTTGAGAAGCCGGAGCATCTGTTTCAGGTTGACATAATCGGACTCAAGAATGAATTCCCTCCCATTAAATCCACACGAGAGAAGAAAGATAATCTGCCTGCAAGAATTACGAAGCTTATAGGCAGGGACAAAGAAATAAAGGAACTTTCAGGACTGATACTTTCTAAGGAAGTCTGTCTTGTTACATTGACCGGACCCGGAGGCATCGGAAAGACAAGTCTTGCGCTGACTTTGGGAAATTTCCTGGTTGATAAATTCAAAGACGGAGTATATCTGACGTCTTTAGCCAATGTGATGGATTCAGGTCATGTAGCAGCCGCAATTTCGCAGGCTGTCGGCATAAATGAAAATGTTTCCGTCTCTGTGGAGAAGTCTTTGATTGACTTTTTGAAGCATAGGGAAGTTTTGCTGATTGTTGACAACTTTGAGCATCTGATGGATGCATCAGATGTGATTGGCTTGATTGCAGAACAGTGTTCATTTGTAAAGATAATCGTAACAAGCCGGCAGGTTTTGAATTTAAGAAGCGAGACTGAATATCAGGTGACGGAGCTGAAGTATCCCGTAAAGCATGAGCATTTTAATTTGCAGTCTGCATCAAAATTCCCGGCAGTGAGATTGTTCTTTGATCGTGCGAAATCAGTTGACAAGAGTTTCAGATTGACAAAAAAAAATCTTGCTGCGATTCCGGAAATCTGTAAATATACAGGGGGACTTCCGCTGGCAATAGAACTTGCAGCCGCAGCAATAAGGATGTTTGGTCCCGAGACGATATTGTCAAGGCTCGAGAATAAAGTCAGCGTACTGAAAAGTCAGAAGAAAGATATTGAAGAACGGCACAGAACTCTTGAGAATGCGATTTCGTGGAGCTATGATCTTTTGTCTGAAGATGAGAAGAATTGCTTCAGATGGTTTTCAATTTTTAACGGAGGAATGTCTCTCGATGCGGCGCAATACATTTTGAACGGTATGAACGGGAGGAAGCTGCATGCTGATGAAATAATTTCCGACCTTATTTCAAAGAGCCTGCTGCAAAAGGACAGAGAACAAAACCTTGAACCTCGCTATTTTATGATTCCTGCTTTAAAAACATTTGCGAGAGAATTGATTCATGCCGGTGAGAAGCATATTCTGAAACAGCATCATGCGGATTTTTTTTACGGCATTGCAATTCAGGCAAAAGAAAAACTACAGGGACCGGAAATGAAAACCTGGATTGACAAACTGCAGATTGAAAAATCAAATATAAGGTCCAGTCTAAGATATGCTGTTGAAAACGGCGAATTGAAAATGGGAATGGAAATCTGCACTTCAATATACAAGTTCTGGAGAATTAAGAGGCTGACGCATGAAGGACTGGAAATTATGGAACAATTCCTTCATGATGCCGGCTCCGGTAATTATCCGTTAGTCAGAGCTGAAGCGCTCTATTCTGCGGGTGCAATGCTTCAGGACATGGAATTATTTGGAAGATCGTTGCCGTATCTTCAGGAAAGTTATTCGATTTATCAGCAGCATGCCGACGATAAGGGAATGCTCAACAATCTAATCTGTATTGCAAAGGCAGAAGCCTCGTCTCTAAACACTACTAAAGCTATTGAGATAATTGACACCTGTTCGCAGATTAGTGAGAAGCTTGGAGACCTGGGGAGTGCAGCATCATCTATCGCAAATGCTGCTGCAACTTATTTTTACAAGGGCAACTACAAGCAGTCAGCCATCTTCTTTGAAAAGGCAATTGTGTTAAGAGAAAAGATTGGAGATAAAAGAGCAATGTCGCTTACTCTTTGCAATTTTTCCTGGATAAATATTCACATGGGGAATTTTGAAGAAGCTGAAAGACTTCTTAAAAGAGCAGAGTCTTTGCTCAAAGATCTTTCGATCCTGGAGGACACAAATTATTATTTCAGGATACTCACAATATATTATATTGCAAAGGGAGAATATGAGCATGCCGAAAATGAATTGTCGAGGATAGTCTTTGACGACGCAGAGGAAAGTGTTTATGAGAGGTCATTGCTCGGACACATAAAACATCTCCGGAAAAAATTTGATGAATCTGAATCAATGCTGAACGAAGGCAGAAAATATTATTCTGATACTTATGATTCGTTAGGGCTTGCTTTCGTGAATACAACTCTGGGTTATCTTCTGTATGATCAGGGGAAATTTGAATATGCGGGAAGACTATTTCGCGAAGCACTCGAGTTGAGAATTAAAGGTGAAGACATTGATGAGATATCCGAATCACTTGACTCAATTGCATCAGTAATGAATCATGAGGGGAAACACAAGGATGCGGCGCTGCTTTTAAGACATGCAGAAATGATGCGGGAGAGGGTAGGCAGCATTCCGTTTGCATATCAAATGAAGCGAATCAGAAAGGATGTGAAGATAATAAGGAATGGAGGTCTCGGGAAATTCCTGACTGAAGGAGAAAATCTTAAATTGGATGCGTTAGTTGAAATTGCAATGAAGTAAACACACCGACTTAACTCAACTGATTATTTCCATTGATGCCACGGACTGAAGTCAGTTCAACTTAATATCGTCTGCACCAATAAATCTATCCTTAAGAATGCTGTCCCTTTCTCCAATCTGTTGTCTCCACATTGCAAAATACAAACCTTTGAGTTCAAGCAGTTCCTCATGTTTGCCTGCCTCGATAATATTACCTTTTTCCAGAACATAAATGACATCCGCGTGCATGATGGTTGAAAGCCTGTGAGCAATCATGATGGTTATATGATCGCCTTGAAACGAAATGTCACGGATTGTTTTGTTAATGCCTTCTTCAGTAATTGAGTCTAAGGCAGAAGTAGCTTCATCAAATATCAGCAGACGGGGCTTTCGAAGCAAAGCCCTTGCAATCGAGAGGCGCTGCTTTTCACCGCCGGAAACTTTTACACCGCCTTCTCCTATGACTGTGTTGAGGCCTTTGTCAGCTCTTGCAAGCAGAATCTGACATGATGCCTTCTTAAGCGCATCATAACATTGTTCATCCGTTGCTTGGGGATTTACAAAAAGAAGGTTCTCACGAATCGTCCCGGAAAAAAGCTGCGTATCTTGCGAAACAAATCCGATCTGCTCACGGAGCAAATCAAGATCAACCTTGTCAAACGGCACCATATTATAAAGTATGCTTCCTTCAAGAGGTCTGTAAAGTCCAAGCAATAATTTTACCAGAGTAGTCTTTCCCGATCCTGACGGACCAACAAATGCAATCGTATTTCCCGTAGATGTATTGAAGGAGATATTATTAAGAGCGTTCGTCATTGCGGACTTATGCCTGAATGAAACATTTTCAAATTCAAGAGTTTCAATCTCTCCTATTCCCACAGGGTCAATTGGTCTCGGATCCGTAGGCGTGCTCATTATCTCCTTAAATTTTCCGAGTGATACTTCTGCTTCTCTGTAGATGTTAATGATGTTGCCGAGCTCCTGCAATGGTCCGAAGATGTAAAAAGAATAAATGAAAAGTGTAAAGAATTGTCCTGTCGTAATCGCTTGAGTGAAAATCAGATACATCATCAGCAGTAAAATGCTTGTGCGAAGGAGATTCACGGTTGTTCCCTGAATGAAGCTCAATCTTCTGATATATTTTACTTTCTGAAGTTCGAGTTTGAGGATTTTTTCTGTAGTGGAATTCAGCCGTTCAACTTCCTGTTGAGCCAGGCCGAGGCTCTTTACAAGTTCGATATTCCGCAATGATTCAGTGGTTGAACCTGCAAGTCCTGTAGTTTCCGAAACTATGGTTTTCTGAATGGTCTTAATTTTTTTTCCGAGAGACGAACTTAACCAGCCAATAATCGGAATTGCGCAGAGATAAATCGGAGCAATTATCCAATGAACCATCATAGCATAAATCCCGACAAAAATTATTCCGACAACTGATGTGAAAAGAATGTTAACACCGGCTGATATTAGTTTTTCAGAATCAGTTCTTACTTTCTGCAAGACGCCGAGTGTCTGACCGCTGCGCTGATCTTCGAAGACAGAATAGGGGAGTTTAAGAGAATGATTAATTCCGTCAGAATAAATTTTTGCTCCGAGCCGTTGTGTAATCACGTTGATGTAATAGTCCTGGAAATTCTTCGCAATGCGCGAGACCAATGCGGCTCCTACTGCGAGCATAAGCAGGAACCCAACGCCCTTAAAAAATTCGCCAGTGGTATATTCCTTATATTTGGTAGCATAATCATCAATGACGTGACGGAATATTGCAGGGTCAAGAAGCGAGAATGTCTGGTTGATTGCAGCCAGCAGGAGGGCAAGAACTACTAAGTGTTTGAATGACTTTAGGTAGTTAAGTAAAAGTTTCATTGAACAAAATTAATCTTTAGTTCAGAGTAATTCAATGTTCAATGTGCAATTGATCACATACAACTATTTGGAATAAATACCTGATCAGTTGTTGGGGTGTTTCAAAAACAATTTGGTCAGATGCAGTGGATTGTAGTTTCCCAAATATCTTAATTTGGATATTGCTAAATTAGTGCAATGAAAAATGCACCCGGCGGACATGTAACTTTTCTTTTTACAGACATAGAAGGCAGCACTCAACTTGCTCAAAAATTTCCTGCTGAAATTCATGATCTGATCACCAGGCATCACTCAATTGTGAGTAGTGCTCTCGAAGCCAGAAATGGATTCTTGTTCAAGTCTGACGGTGATTCATTCTGTTGTGCGTTTGAAAATCCTGAAGACGCTGTCGGGAAATTTCGGAAAAACTTCGCTCTATTTTGAAAGAGGAAGAATTCATCAAATACGTTGAGATCGGAAGGAAAATGGAAATTGAAGAAACTGCCGATTTAATCCTAAGAAATAAATTGTAATGAAATTTTTTTTAATAAAAAAATTTCAAAGTTGAGTTTACTCACCGGGTTCTCTTTCTCTGTCATCTCGCTCACCTTCTTCATGTTGTTTTTTACGTACCTGTTTCCTCAACTCTTTGCTGAAATTTTTCCGTAAAATAAGCGTCTTTGCAATCTGTTGAGGAGTAAGATACGAGCGAAGTTCATTAAAGAAAATTTTTCTCTGATCAAGGATCTTTGAATCCAAGTCAAGCAATTTGTCAAGCTTCGAATCAATGTCGGGTGAAGAAGGGTCAAGCTCAATTGACTCCATCAGTTCTTTTTTGTCCCTGTTAAGCTCTCTTAGTTTCATGTTGTTATCTCTGTATGAATTCACGACCTTGTCAGCTGTTGCCTCATCAAGGCTCAATTTATCTATCAGCTTCTGCCTCATAATCTTTTCAATTTCATTTTTCATGGGTTTCTTGCCATCATCTAACTGTGAGAAGGTCGGAACAGATGATAAGAAAAAGAGTGACACAAAAATTAGTCTGAAATAATTCATACTGGGAGATTTAGATTTGTGACTGTTTAAGATTTTCAAGAACTTCATTTTGCTGCTCCGGTGTTAAATTAAAAAATTCATCTTCGACATTTTCTTCCTCATCATTTATTATCAGAGCGTCATTTCCGGGACCTGCTGACTCGCTTTCCATTGTTTCATAATTATCGGCAACCAGATTTTGTTCAGTGATGGATTTATCAGTTTTCGGTTCGACAGTTTCTTCTTCTTTATCAGTTTTGCGATCGGTTATGTTTTCTTTCTCGTAAGAAGGAGTCCTTGTCTTCCTTGCTTGTTTCTTCGGCACAGACTTGAGGACAACAGGTGACTTGGGAGTTTCTATTTTTTCTAATTCAGCAGTTTCCACATCAGTCCCGGAAGTTTTCTGTAGATTGGCCGCGCTGTCACCTTTCCCGGTTTCAACTTTTTGTAAGTCTGCACTTTGATTTTTCTCTATACTTATTGAATTGCTGCCGGAATTTCTTGCGAAATAATTATATGCCAAAAATGCAATCAGAATTACGGACAAAGCCGGCATAAGATATTTCCAGATTGAACTTGATTGCTTGGCAAGTGTCTTTGAAGCTGTGTTGTTCAGCCTTTCGTTAATTCTTACGGAAAGGTTTGTGAAATATAATTCATCAGGACTCTCCAGTGAAGACACATCAAGAAAACCCAACGTCTTGCGCATCAGTTCGTATTCGTTCCTGAAATCAGAAGAGTTCAGGATTTCATTTTCAATATCCGACTTCAATTTCATGTCGGTTACTTCGCCCTTAATGAAATCGGGAAGCGAGTGTATCAACTCTTTCTTGTCATGTTTCGGGTTATCCGGACTATATTTAGAATCAGAAGTCATTTCCGTAATGTATTTGATATTTAACTTAGGTAAATTCTATTAGTTCAAATTTCTTGCTTGCCTTAAGATACTTTCCTATATTTTTCAATGCATGAAAATAATTTGCTTTCATGCCTCCGACAGATTTATTCATAATATGCGAGATCTCCTCATAAGAAAGATTGTCGTAGTATCTCATATTGAAAACAGCCCGCTGCTGGGCAGGCAGAGTTTCAATTGCTTCTTCCAGAAGCTTAGATCTTTCTGCGCTGGTGATTTCTTCATCAGCAGGTTGACTGTCAGATTTGAGCTCTGAATCATCCGTGCCTGACCTTCTGCTTAACACGCGCTTATTTCTGTTCAACTGATTAATTGATAAGTTTACTGCAATCTTATATATGTACGTGAACAACTTTGAATCCCCCCGGAATTCTCTCAATGAACTGTGCATCTTAATGAAAACTTCCTGCGTAATGTCATCTGCATCATCATGGTCAAGAACCATTTTTCGTATCAGCCAGTAAACTCTCTTATGGTATTTGCGAACAATCAAATTAAATGCCGATACATTGCCGCTGTTGAAGGCTGCAACGAGTTCGTTGTCCTCTGAATTTATATTTAAATTATTTTCCGGCAAATAATCTTTATTCTTATTAATAATCTAAATATAAAACAGTTATATTATTTTCAGATTACAGGACATTTGAAATTCAATTGATAGACATTCAAAAAAGTACAAGGTTTAATTATTAGTCATAATTTTTACAATACCATTCTGTATGTTTTCCATTCTTTAAGTTCCTTTGCTCCAAGTCTCTCATAGAATTTAATGGCATTAATGTTCCAGTCAAGAACAACCCACTCCATTCTGCCGCATTTGTTCTTGCGGGCAATTTTAATCAGTTCATCCATAAACAATTTTCCGATACCGTTGTTTCTCAAGGATTCAGTTATAAATATGTCTTCAAGGTATAGTGTTCTCTTTGCAAGGAATGATGAATAAGTGAAAAAATAAATTGCGTATCCCGAAATTCGACTATCTGATTCTGCAACAAGTATTCTTAACTTCGGATTTTTTCCAAATGAATCTTCAATAAGTCTCTTCCGGGCAGCTTCATCGGGTTTTTTCAATTTCTCAAAGTCTGCGAGTTCGTTTATAAGGCGAAGGATTTCTTTCGCGTCTTTTTTAAATGCCCTTCTGATCCGGGGATATTTTTTCATTGAATGAATTTGTTAAAAATTAACTTACATTTAGTGTCGCATGCAATGGTATGCAATGGTAACAAATAATTGAAGTAATGAATTAATTGAAGAAATTAATTAATGGCTTTGTGCATTTCAATTGAATTCTGACTTTCCGTTGACATGCATGTAGCTTCTTATGAAATGAAGCATGTCAATTCAGTGTTCGTTAACAAAGTAAAATCACAAACAACTTATTCTACATGACAGATATTCAAGAGGATTCATTACCGGACATTACCGGACAGACGAACAACGATTTACTTTTCAAATAATATTAATAATGTTTAACTTTACCAAAATTCAGAATTGTTATGGACAGATTAACGAGACATTCGTTGATTATTTCAATTAGCATGTCAATCCTTTTTTTCACTTCGTTTATTACGAGGTGTTATGCTGATGATTACGAAAAAATGAAATGTGAGAAGAAGCTCAAGTCATTTGATGCTTCGCTTAAGACACTTCCGCTAAATGAATTGATTGCAGAGGTTGGAAAAACTTTTATTGGCACTCCTTATGTTGCAGGCACACTCGATGAAAATCCGAATTCAGAAGAAGTTGTAATAAAGATAACCGGTCTTGATTGCGTTACATTTGTTGAAAATGCCCTGATATTTTCAAGACTTATTAAAGAAGGTAAAACAGACTTCGCAGATTATAAAGCCGAACTTGAAAAAATCCGTTACAGAGGAGGAAAGAATACCGGTTACGCCTCCAGACTTCATTATTTTACTGATTGGATTTATGACAATGAGCAGAAAGGAATTGTAAAGGATATCACTAAGGAAATTGGCGGTACGATTTATCCGAAAGAAATAGACTTCATGTCAAATCACAGAGGCTCATATAAACAGCTCTCTGATGATGCCAGTTATTTGGGAATTGTTGATTCAGAAAACAAGATTAATGAGCGGGAAAGATATTATATACCTAAAGAAGACATTGCCGCGGTTTATGACAAGCTGCAGACAGGTGACGTAATTGGAATTACGTCAACTATTGATGGGCTTGATGTTGCACACACAGGTTATGTTTATAAGAAAGATGGCGGAGTATATTTCCTGCATGCTTCTTTGAAGGATAAGGAGGTTGAGATTTCTGCGGTCGAGCTTGCTGATTATGTAATGGGAAATGCAAAGCAGGGTGGAATAGTGGTTGCACGAGTGACAGAGGTTAAATAGGCAGATGAGTTATGCGGTTGTTTGTATTGTATTTTATCTGATAGGTTCGATACCTGCGGCATATATTGTTGTGAAGTTTAGATACAAGAAGGATATTACGACCGAGGGAAGCGGTAATGTCGGTGCAAGAAATACATTTGCTGTAACAAAGTCGAAACTGGACGGAACGATTGTTCTTGCAATTGATTTTTTGAAAGGATTGCTTCCTGTAATTTGGTTTTTGAGTTATTCCGATTTTTTCCCCCAATCAATCTTAATACCTGCTGCATCTTTGGTAGTCGGTCACAATTATTCCGTGTGGCTAAAATTCAAGGGCGGACGCGGACTTGCAACAGCCGCAGGGATAATGATTGTAATAAATTATTTGCTTGTAATAATTTGGCTGGTGACGTATTTCATATTTAATTTATTCATAAAGAACATTCATATATCAACGGTGATTGCTTTGTTAATATTGCCTCTGACAATTTTGGTTTTTCCGGAGTTCATCCTGAAGTTTACAACTGTATCAGTTGCGAACATTTCCGGATCAAAAATATTTCTTGCCGAGCTTAGCGCAGTTATATCGGTCATAATAATGACAAAGCATATCGAACCATTGCGTGAATTGATAAGAAACCGGAAACAATAAGTAAATTTTTTTTTGATCAGTTAATTTTTCAAAAACGCATTTAAAAAAATATTAATCATGAAAAATCCGCAGTTGAAAACGGCAGCAGAGTTGGAAGAAATGGCTCGCCAGATCAGAAGAGACATTATCAATATGCTGGTGATATCGCAGACAGGGCATTCCGGCGGACCACTTGGAATGGCCGACATATTCACCGCAATGTATTTCAATAAGCTAAATCTTGACAGCGCAGATCCTGAAATGCCGGAGAGAGATTACTTCTTTGTTTCCATAGGACACATTGCGCCGGTCTGGTATGCAACACTTGCCCGCCGCGGATACCTGCCGGTTGAAGAGCTGAAAACATTGAGAAGAATCAATGGAAGACTTCAGGGACATCCCGCTCCTGCAAAGACTCACGGAGTTCCCGGAGTGGAAATAGCATCGGGCTCTCTCGGACAGGGACTTTCGATTGCAGTGGGGACAGCATTAGGATTGAGGATGGACGGGAAGAGCAATTACGTGTATTGTATCAACGGTGACGGCGAGCTTCAGGAAGGTCAGATATGGGAAGCTGTTATGACAGCGGCGCACCATAAGGTGGATAACCTTACAATGTTCGTTGACAGAAATTTCTGTCAGATTGATAACGTAACAGAGAAGGTACTTGCGCTCGAACCGCTTGCAGCAAAGTTCGAAGCATTCAACTGGAAGACTTATGAAATTGACGGACATGATATGAATCAGATATTGGATGCGGTAGAGGAAGCAAAAGCATTCAAAGGAAAACCGAAGGTGATAATCGCGAATACAAAGATGGGAAGGGGAGTTTCGTTTATGGAGGACAATTACAAATGGCACGGTGTTCCTCCTTCAACAGAGCAAGCAGGGATTGCACTAAAGGAACTTGCGACGACGAAATACGGTGACTTTTTTGATCTGGAAGAAATGGGAGAACTTTGAAAATGAATTATTAGAAATTTGGAATTGGAATTAAGTACAAATTATTATACAACCAAATACTCAATTAACTTTACAAACTAAAACTTAAATTAAAAAAACTTTACAAATGGAAAAACTAAAATATCTTCTACTTATCTGCTGTTTTATTTTTTCCCCAAAGATAAACACCTTATATGCACAGCAATACAGTTTTACAGCGGCTTTTCCGGGAATGCCTAATTTCTCTTATCCGGTCGAACTGGTGAATTCTGCAGACGGCACGAACAGGCTTTTTATTGTGCAGCAAAAAGGTTTAGTGTATGTGATCAATAATGTCCCGGGTGTAACGACAAGGAAAGCATATATTGATTTGACTTCAAGGGTTTCTCAAGGTCTCGGGGAAAAGGGTTTGCTCGGACTCGCATTTCATCCGGATTATGAAAACAACAGATATGTATTTGCAAGCTATACGTTTGATACGGTAATTTCTTCCGTAACTTACCTGAAGTCGCGAGTATCCAGATACACCGCAAGCTTATCCAATCCTGACAGCGCTCTTTTGAGTTCGGAGAAAATAATTCTGACATTATCACAGCCGTATTCCAATCACAACGGAGGCAGAATTGTTTTCGGTACTGACGGTTACTTATACTTAGGATACGGTGACGGGGGAAGCGGCGGTGATCCGCAGGGCAACGGGCAGAATAGAGCAACGTTGCTTGGGAAGATATTAAGGATTAACATTGATTCTGCCGGACCCGGACAAACATATTCAATTCCTCCAACCAATCCTTTTTACCAGAATATACAAGGATATAAGGAAGAAATTTATGCTTACGGGATGAGAAATCCATGGAAATTTTCCTTTGATCCTGTTACAAACTATATGTATTGTGCTGATGTGGGACAGGGAACTTATGAGGAAATTGACATAATTGAAAACGGAAAAAATTACGGATGGAATAAGATGGAGGGATTTCATTGTTACGGAGCGTGCGATACTACGGGCAAAAATTTTGTTCGTCCGATACTTGAATACTCTCACTCTGTTGGAATATCAATAACCGGAGGTTATGTTTATCGCGGAAGTCTTTTGCCGGGCCTCTACGGAAAATATATTTACGGGGACTATGGAACAGGAAGAATGTGGGCATTGAGCTACGACGGAATAAATCCTGTCACGAATGATTCTTTGATGACGTTTCCATATTCTCTCTCGTCATTTGGTGTTGACGAAGAAAATGAATTCTACATCTGTAGGTATTCTTCTTCATCGGGAATTATTTATAAAATCAATACACCTAATATCAGTACTCTGAATGTTAATGTGATCCAACAAGGTTATTATGATAATTCGAATGACCGGCTTAACATCAGGGATACTGCAAGCATTTATTTGCATCAGAATACATCTCCTTA
>JBDHXH010000057.1:0-18305 GCA_039810605.1 Ignavibacteria bacterium
CTCGGATGATAACTTTATTTCTAAAAAATATGCAGCTTAGCCATTTTCGTTTTTACAGGGAAAAAATGACTTGACCATTGGAATAATCTACGTTATGGTGTCTTATCTCTCAATTTATGGAATCACTATTCAGAATTATCTTCGCTCTCAAAATCTTTCTCACTGATTCATATACCTGCTTTCTAAAATCCGGGTTGTCTTCCATCTCGGATTTAACTGAATTAATCAGTTTTACTTCATCACTCGGCATCAGCACCATATCACACCCCGCTTCAATTGCTTTCAATGAAGGCGACTGAAAATTCTTTACTGCCTCCATGTTCATGGCATCAGTTATTGCAATACCTTTGAATCCCATCTCTTCCTTCAATAGACCTGTTACTATTTTCCTGGATAACGTAGATGGCACACCTCCCGTCTCATATTTTCGGTTGTTGCTGATTGCAATATGTCCAACCATTACTGAAATCACTCCTGCATCAATGACCTTTTTAAATATATTCAACTCCTTGAGCTCACCATTTATGTAAACTATCTCTTTGTGCGAATCACCTTTTGTATTTCCATGTCCGGGGAAATGTTTTGCTGTTGCAATTATACCATGATCCTGTGTTGTTGTGACAAATTCTTTAGCAAGATTTACTACCACTTTCTCGTCTTTTCCGAAAGATCTGTCGTCAATTATCTCTCTATTATATGATAAATCGCAGACGGGAGCATAGTTTTGGTTGATTCCCACCTCTTTAAGTATATCACAAATCTTACCCGCCACACCCGAAGATTGGCTTTCACTATGTATAGTATTTGTAGGTTCAAACTTATCGATGCCTGACATCTTTACATTAATCAGACTTGGCTCGGCATCAGCAGAGTAAATCAATGGGACTCCCTTTCCATTTGCCTCATCATACTCTTTTACCAAATGCTGAAACTCTGTCTTTGAACCTTTCAAAAGTAATACCCCGCCTACAAAGCCTTTCTTGATCAAACTTACAATCTCATTTTCAGTTTTTCCGTATCTGCCCGCGACACAAACTATCATCTGACCAATTCTTTGCTCGTCAGTTAGCTTATTGAATATGCTATCTATGAGGTTATCAAGATAGCTACTCTCGCCAAAGAAACTTTTCAATGATAAATTCTCATGCTCAACATTTGTGTTAGATGTATTATTTAATGCTGAATTATTATGAACATTTTCAATTTTGTGTCCGCACCCTGTAACGAAATTAAGGACTGCAAACATTATAGGGATACAATATCTCACCATTGTTCAATTGATATATTCTTAACTTTTACAATCTTCCATCCATCATAAAATTTCTTTAGGAGAAACTCCTGCACGTATCTTCCATCCTTATTAGATGGATCATTTGAAAAGTAATCAACGGTTACGGAAGCATCATCGTACAATTCGTGATTAAGACGTAAATCGTTAATTGATGTAGATGTGATTCCTCCAAACGACTTGGTTGAGCTAAACTGACCATAAGTTCCCCAACTGTTATTCATTTGTTTTTCGTAAGCTGATCGAAAGTCCCTTCTCCCGAGATCGTCAATAAAATTTCTAACAACCTGCATTGACGGACTCTCTCTCTGTGTCGTTTTTGCTAAATTTTTCGAATCACTTCTTTTCAAATCAGCTCCCTCTACGAGAGTATCATTCTTTGATATATCAAACCTAGCATTGGTGTCATTTTGTTGAGTTGAAACATAAATTGCAATAGTTACCAATAACAGAAGGATGCTTCCAAAAATAATCACTCTCATTTTTTTCCCCTGCACCGGTGCTTGAAGGACACTACTACTTTGTGAAACATTTTCCGCTGTCATGAAAATTGTATTGCTTGCTCTGACCGACCTCTCATCAACGACAGTTCTACTACCTGAAGAATCGGCTGAATGATAAATAAAATTCTCATTACCGATGGCCTGCAGAAATTCAAGGCAAGATGAAAACCTTTGGGAAGGTTCCTTTGCTGTTGCCTTCAGAATTATAGAGTTGATGTTTGGATTGAGTCCATAAATAACTTTGTTAACATCAGGTATAACTTGAGTTAATATTGTATTCATGACCTCATAGTCGCTTTGCGTACTTGATGCATAAGGTAAATTCCCGGTTATCATTTCGTAAAGCATAATTCCTAATGAGTAAATGTCTGTTCTTTGATCCACGTTATGTCCTAACACCTGTTCCGGACTCATATAATAAAGCGAACCCATCTTCGTACCTGTTTTTGTCAGACTTCTGTTGGATTCATTCAATTTTGCTATTCCGAAGTCGAGTATTTTTGGAGTATTGTCTTGCAGTAGCATCACATTGGAAGGCTTCAGATCTCGGTGGACAATATTATGTTCATGAGCGCATTGCATTCCATTTAAAATTTGCTTAAATATGAAAATAGAATCTTCTTGTGTGATCCTCTGACTAATTGAAATCCTTTTGTCAAGTGTTACTCCATCAACAAATTCTGTTACAATATAAAACTGACCATCGTCTTCAATGAAGTCAAAGATATTAATTATGTTTGTATGTGAGAGTTTTGCAAGAATACGGGCTTCATTTAAGAACCTCTCTCTAAATTGTATGTTTGAAGTAAGATTCGGATGCAGGATCTTTATTGCAACAGGTCTTTCGAGCTTGATGTTTATGCCTTTATAGACGGTTCCCATACCGCCCTCATCAATAAAATCGGTTATTCTGTAATTATTAATAACTTTCCCAATCATAATTAACTAATTAACGAATTGTTTAATAGTTCTTGTTAGTGTAATAAATCTCCTCATCATTTTCGGAAATAATCTTCAGTGTTCCGCCATACTCCTTAAGTATTAAGCGGCTTCTCACTTTGCCGTTGTAATTCTTGTTTTTCGAATAGCTTGAGCAACTGAAGTGTTTATCAAAAATGTATGCATACTCATCTTCGGAAATTTTTTCTTCCACATATTGTTCCGAAGTTATTTCAATCCTATCCCATCGGTTAAAGAAGTTTCTTTTATCCTCCAGTACTTGGGATTTTTTCATAAGTCCTCCCTTATAGTACTTGACATAATCATCATAAAACCTTCCAAGGTTTGGATCTTTGTTGTTGGTTGAACTCACCCACTCTTCAATAAATTTCTTTGCTTGGCTGATAGTGTTAGACTCTACTGTTTGATTTAAATCTTTCTTTTTCTTTTCAACTTCAGCTTCTCTTTCCTTCAGTTCAAATTCCTTTATTTTCAGCTTTGTTGATTCGTCATTACCACATCCAGAGGATATGACAACCAATAATATGAACAACTTCAAGATTTCGATCTTCGCTTGCACTATTCAGATAGTTTTTCCGAATCCAGGAGTTCCTCAAAAATTATTTTTATTTCTCCGTCAGAAGACCTTCTCAACTTCATAACTTTCCTACCCTTGTCACTGTATTTCTTACTATAGTAGTATTGCTCGAATTCAATCAGCGTGAAATCATCTACATTTGAATAAGATTTTACATTCAAACCAAAAGCACTGACCGATAAATCTTCTGCTGAAGAATACATTTTTATTCTATCCTCTACCCACTTATCGTAGTCATATATATACGCTTTCCCTGAATTGGTTCTTTTTACGCCGAGGAAATCCTTACTGTAACAATTCAAATATGAAGATATTTCATATTGCGATTGATATCTACACCAAGAATCAATAAAGTTCTGGACGTCAGCAATTGGAATCTGCCCGGCAAAACTTTCTGATTTCGTCTTTGGATCACTTTCACTTTTGCTGACATTTTTGCTCTCTTCTTTTCCTCTAACTTCGTCGCCATTCTTGTTGCAGGATAAAAGGAAAGCAGTCCCAAGTAAAAGCAATAATGCATGTCTGGATTTCATGTTGTTCAGTATGTAAATTCATATTGTTTAATAAGATTCAGATTTCTTTTTTCAATTTCAGTTAGCATACCATTAACATTGCTGTACAGGGGTATATACCATGGTTGACTGCTAAAGTACCTTACCATTTCAGGATTTGTTTTGAAAATGTATCCGTGTCTTGCAAATATTTCATTCCTCATAATCTGCAATTCTGTCTTCGTAAGGAACCGCAGATCGTTGTCATCAAGATATCTTATTGAAGCTTGAGGATATTTACCATTAATCGAGGAAATGCTGCTGGTATTTTCTCCTGAATTTTGATTAGTCATGTTCAGTTTCTTTTCATCTTCATTTAGTTTCCTTTCACGCTCCTCCAATTCTGATTTCTTCTTCTTCAAGTCAATACTCTCTTTACTATTTTCTGATAGTGAGACAATTGAATCCTGATCATTGCTCCGGCTCAAAAAATAAGCAATGATTGAAATTGTAATAAGTGCGGCGATAATTATACCTCCAACCAAAATATATGACTTTCCTTTGGAATGCCCTTTTGGAATTGATTCCGAAGACAAAAATTGTGTCTTGACTGCATTGCTTTGACCCGATGGCTCAACAATGATTGTCTTATCTTGATCATAAGGTATTGTGGAACTATGAGTGCGAACTACTTCACCGCTAAATGAAACATCTTCAAGGCTAATCAGGAATTCATTACAATCACGAAATCTATTCGCCGGATTCTTACTTGTTGCTTTATTTATGACATCAATGATACTCTGTGGCAAATCAGGGTTAAACATTTTTATGTCAGGTATATTCTCATTTACAATTTTGTTCTGAACTATGTAATCGCTTTCAGTATTCGTATCAAACGGAAGATTTCCTGAAATGAGCTCATATAGAGTTACTCCTAACGAATAAATGTCTGAACTTTGATTCACTTCCTTTCCTAAAACTTGTTCCGGGCTCATGTAACTGATAGATCCCATCCGTGTTCCTGTTCTTGTTAGATTGCTGCCTGTTTGAGACAATTTTGCAATGCCAAAATCAAGAATCTTAACGGAATTATTCTTCAGAATAAAAATATTTGATGGCTTTATGTCTCTGTGAATAATACTGTTACTATGTGCGTATTGCATTCCTTCAAGTACACTTCTGAAAAAATTAACTCGGTCTGATAGGCTTCTGACTTCGTTTGATTCAATTATTTTCTCTAAAGTTTTGCCCTCAAGGAATTCGGTAACAATATAAAATTTATTTTCAAATTCTATAAAGTCATAGATATTAATTATGTTGGGATGAGATAGTTTCGCAAGTATCTTCGCTTCATTCAGGAACCTCAATCTGAATTCAGGATTGTTCGTGAGACTGCTGTGCAGGACCTTTATGGCGACAGGCCTCTCGAGCTTAATGTTTATGCCCTTGTAAACTGTTCCCATACCGCCCTCATCTATGAAGTCAGTGATCTCGTAATTATTTATGATCTTATTTATCATTGTGAATTGATTTAATCAAATCCTGAGAGTTCCTTATAAATTTTCCAGCCATCCTTTTGCTTTCTTAAGAACAATTTTTTTGTTGTAGTCTCGTTAACTGTATTTGAATTGTATTTTTGTCTGTATTTTACTTCCGCCAGATCACCATAAATATTTGCATTCATATCCCATGTTGTAATATTTATGAAATTATTGTTTGCAAAGATTTCATAAGCTTTATTTAATCTCTGTGTGTAATCCCTTTTAACACCATCTTTACTTTCATATCTGTAGTCAAGTGTTAGGTTACTGAAAAAACCCGTGATGTTTTTTCCTTGCCATGCTTTGAGGAGATTGTTTACAACCATCCTGATGTTATCTTCTTCGGAATCACTATTTTTGCTCTGTAAATCTACGTTTTTGCTTTTCTCTTTCTCATCTTCTTTTGTTTCTTGTCCTTCCACGATCTTGTCATTTTTGACATTCATATTAGGATCAGGGGAATCATTATCGTACAAAAAGAAGTAAAATGAGAAGACCGTTATCAAGAATGCTATACCCAAGAAAATTGGCACTATAAACTTTTTCTCACTCTTGCCACCTACCGGTGCTCCGGGCATTTGAATCATCATAGTCTTATTGTTACTCATAGTAGCAATGGGTGTCGAAAGAACCTCTTGCCGGATATCTTTTTCTCCGCTTAGAGCTTTAAGGAAATCATCACAGTCTGAATATCTGGAATAGGGATTCTTAGCTGTTGCTCTTGCTATCACAGAAATGTATTCCTCCGGGATTTGTGAAAGATCAATCTCGTCATTTATGATCATCGTCTGTATCTGATAGTCCGATGTGCAGCTTTCATAAGGATTCTTACCGGATAGAAATTCGTATAGTGTGATTCCTGTTGAATAAATATCTGTTCTCTTATCAACATCCTTACCAAGAATTTGCTCCGGGCTCATGTATGCAATTGACCCTATTCTTGTACCGGTACGGGTTCTTGTCTTATCATCATCAATAATTTTTGCTATTCCAAAATCCAGTATCTTAACATTGGCATTGTTACTAATTATGATATTTGATGGCTTAATATCACGGTGAATCACATTCATACCATGAGCATAGGAAACTGCGGATAATATTTGTGCAAAGATATTTCTGCAGTTACTTAGGTTCTGTTTCCCATCTTTTATTAGTTGATCCATTGCTGTTCCCTCAACATATTCCATTATCATATAGAATTGTTCTCCGGATTCGATGAAATCGAAGACAGAAACAATGTTGGGATGAATGAGCTTTGAGAGTATATTTGCTTCCTTTAAGAACCTGTTACGGATTTCGATTTTTGAAAACAACTGTTTCTGCAAGACCTTAATAGCTACGGATCTTTCGAGTTTTGTGTGTCTTCCAAGATATACTTCACCCATTCCTCCTTCTGCAATCTTCGAGATAATTTTATACCCTGGGATTCCTTCCGGTAATCCTACATATTCAACATCCATCATAAGACATTTTCCATAGTTTCCATTGATTGTCAGAGTCTTTTCTGAAATGCAATGTAACGCCCTGTTCGGAGCCTTTCGGATCATATTCATAGATTACCTCGTAGAGATATATTTCGTTTTTCCGAACCTTCGACCGGAAATTCTTGAGTGAAAGAATTGACTCATATGTTTGTGTGGCTTGAATATAATCATCACCATCGATTCCTGAACTAATTACTTGTCCTTCGCTGTGCTCGAAAAAGTAACTTCTTGAAAGAAACGCGTTCGTCAGAAAATCCTTTGCAAATTCCTGAAAAGTGTTAGCTTTTATTCTTTTCAAGTTTTCGTTTTCAGATTTCTCTTTGTTCAAATCAGTTTCGATCAAAGAATTACTCCTTGATATTGAATCAAGTCTTTCTCTCAAATTATCACTTTCGGAAAGAATTGTTTCTTGAGTCCGGGACAACGAACGATAGTTAAGGAATAGGATTATGATCACCCCAATTCCAACCAAGTTTAGTAGGACAAAAAGTCCGAAGAAAGTTTTTTCGCTTTTCATATCTATTGTTGAGACATTATTTGTTTTCTTAACATGAAATTTTCATCCGTCACTTTCTCCAAAAGGATCTTATTTTCCCTGCATCGCTCTGTTAGCTCGCTTGTTTGAGCTTCTATACTGTCGTTTAGTTGAAGTAATTTAAGTGAACTTTCCTTGATGTCAAGATTCTTTTTATATATCAGTAAGGTGGAACAGAGATACAAAAATGCTATCAAGACAAATACTAATATTTTGTTTGATTTCTTGACTGTCATCGTTCAAAGAGTTTAGTTCCCCGAAATGTGGTATTCTATTAGACCTTCAAACATTGATATGAAACTCAATAACAAAAACATATACGCCGCAAATGAGAGTCTGATATTTAATTCGCCAACAACAAGATCAACTAGAACATTGTCGAATGACATTGATGAATTCGCACTCATTGCAATAATGATCGTAATGATCAACAGAACCAATGACAGCAGATTAACAAGATTGAGTTTCTCGGTTATTGCAATCTTGAAGAAATTCATAACAAGTCCTATTACAGTCAATATGAATAGTATAAGAAAGATTGTATGCACATTTCCATATCCGGGAAAGTTCAATGATTTAATACTCAACCCTCCAGGTAAAGTGTTCGTTGCTAAGTCCAAAGCAGTGAATGAAAATTGTCCACCTTTTGAGGAAATAATAACCCACGGAAGCATAAGTAAAATGATTAGTACAAAGAAAATGATTTTACCTACCCAATTGCGGTTAAACGTAAGCCTAAGTGAACCGTCCTGAAAAATACCCGTAGACTCGCTCCTGTAAAATAACCCGGAGAGTATCTGATGGTTCTTGTTAAGAATATGCGTTCCCAGACTTATTTGGTCGGAAGACTTTATTCTCACTCTTCCTTGTACCTTTTGACCATTAACAAATGTTCCGTTCAAGGATTTGAGGTCTTCAATGAAAAGATTGCCATTTTCAAGAAAGATCTTAGCATGCTTACCGGAGATTGTCGAGTCATTCAAGGCAAGATCATTTCCGCTGTCTCTTCCTATCACAATTTCGGTGCTTGAATAATTGGTAGATTCGGGACTAACAGGCGAGATCATTGTCTTATTGCCGACCGACCGACTTGAAGATGACGTTGAGCTGCTTTTGAATTCTAGAGCCGGCATTGCGCTTCCACAATACGCGCAAAATTTAACTCCGGGATTGTTTTCCTTGAAACACTTTGAACATTTCATAATGTTTTTCTAATAATTATAAATTAATTATTTGTATTCCTTATTATGGATGTCTGGTAAAGTATCTTTATTGACATTACTATCAGAATTCAGTTTCTGCGTGGTTGTTTGAACCATTGTTTCAATTGAATCTTTCAAATCATTTTTCTCATCTTGTTTTCTTCTATTGTCTGTCTCTGACTCTTTAGTAGTTTTGACAGAGTCTTTCCCTACATCTTTTTTCGATACTATCTCCACAAAATTAATTTCTCTAATTTTAATAGTATCATTAGCCTTCTCAAACTTAATAGAGTACCTACGATCTTCCATGCGGTTGTCAAATACAATAAAATGATCCGGAGATTCATACATTTTGAACTTAAGATCAAACTTCTTTGCAGTAGATACCAATCCGGAGTAATTCAGTACAGCTGTCTTTTTGTCTTTACCTAAGTACTTTACATTCCTTGAGTCTATTTTCTCTTGCATGATCTCATTTGAATCCAACCCCCTTTTATTGTAAATGCTATTCAAAAAAGATGTCAATCTAATCGAATCTAAATTTCTTTCCTGATTTTTTGTTTCGACCAGTTCTTGATGGTTGAAATTCTGGATGTTTCTTTCCTTGAAAACCAGCCAGTAGAATAATGGAATCAAAATGAGTGTCAGTAGTAGAAATAAAACGAGACCTGTCTTTCCTGATTTCTTCCCTGATTCTACTTTTACAGTTCGATCATTTGTTCCGTCTATGATTTCGGTAACAGGTTTTCTTATTTTCTTATCAAGAGATCCCTCGGGCTGATTGTATTTCATACCTTCTGGTAAATCGTGTCCCCCTGCAATATGAATCACCTGCACGGTGATATTGTCATGACCTCCATTCTCATTCGCTGCATTTATTAGTAACTCTGCTGATGTTACCGAATCATGGTAATCCACAATTGCGTTGATCTGTTGATCTGTCACGGCTCCCGATAACCCATCGGAGCAAAGAATAAATTTGTCATTTCGAAAAACTCTTAGTCCGTTTTCATTTATCTGTGGAA
This sequence comes from Ignavibacteria bacterium, assembly GCA_039810605.1. Classification (GTDB taxonomy): domain Bacteria; phylum Bacteroidota; class Ignavibacteria; order Tepidaquicellales; family Tepidaquicellaceae; genus JAGPCH01. The sequence goes on from JBDHXH010000057.1 coordinate 9,607, forward strand.
TGACGGAATCCTTTACACCCAACGCTTGCAGTAACTCATTTTTTCTGGGATGGGATTCAGCTTCCTCGTAAGTAAGATACCCACTGTCAACAAGAGATTGAACAAAGGACTGATCCTTTGTCAGCTGGTAAATCTTTCCGGATCGTACAATGTAAATTCGCGAGTCTCCGACGCATGCATAATAAGCCCGATGATTCTTGAGGTACAAAATTACGCACGTTGTACCCATACCTTTATATCCGGTATCTTCTACAGACTTCGATAAGATTGCCTTGTTCGCAACTTCGATAGCTTTGGCAAGTAGTTTACCTGCTTCAACTCCTGAACCAATGTTTTCAAAAAATGCTTCAATTGAATCAACCGCCAGTCTTGATGCTATTTCACCTGAATTATGACCTCCCATTCCGTCACATACTACAAAAAAATATCCGCCTTGTGCTTCAAAGTTAGTCATGCAGTCTTCGTTAAGCTCACGAATTCTGCCAACATCGGTCTTGCCACTAAAACTGACTGAAAATCTATTTGAACTATTTGAACCGGATAACCTATCCATTAAGGTTTAAGATTTGAATATCATCTCTACATTTCCTAAGCGAATTCTGTCACCACTGTTTATCTTTGCGATGCTTATTTTGCTATTATTCAAGTATGTCCCATTTGTCGAATTATTGTCCCGAATGAAATACTCTCCATTACTGAAAAAAATTGTCGCATGATTTCTTGAAATTGTATTTTCGTTCAGTATCACATCGCACTCCTGACGTCCAATGTCTATTGAACTCCTGTTAACCAATATCTTCTGTCCCTGATATTGTGATGATTGTAAGACGAGTGAAGGGACATTTGCGTTTTTCAATTCTGATTTAGATTGTCCGGCTTCAAGGATCATAGTTCTTCTTCTTGTATCAATTTTTACAGGCTCGCCAAATGCAGATTTACTCGTCTCTGAAATAAATCCCTCCAGTTGCGCTATCTTTGCTCTTTCTTCATCTGAAACATTCTGCTGACTTTCAAGCCTGTCAAGAAGGTCTTCATATTCTTTCTGAAATTGTTCGAACTTAATACGGTTCTCTCCGGATTCAATCTCTCTCATTTTCTGTTCATGTTCCTTTTCTAACTTGAATTGTTTCTTCTTCCGAATATTAGTCACAAGAATGGAGGATAGAATCAACAAAGCCAGTCCCGTTCCGGCCAGGATATAAAAGAACTCCTTCGATTCAAATACTGATCGAGCAGGGGCATTCTCAACTATTGTTTCCGGGGACTTGTATGTATACTCAAGCGTGTTCATACCTTTCCCAAGATCCACAATTATTTTTGATTTCACTTCGGTTGAGACTGGAGCGTAGCTATAATATGTTAGTACGTACTCGTTTTTTACTCTGTCATATATCACAGGTATGATGTTCTTCATGTCTTCCGGTGTATCTATTTTATAATAAAAACCGTCTAAAGCTTTTGATGAAATTATCTCTAAATTTTTCAGCGTGTTTTTTGAATCAGCAGTTGCTGCAATTGTTCCGACGGTAAATAATGAGATTGGTTTATCAACAACCAGAGCTTCAATTTCTTCCCTCTTGTAGTTACTATTGTCATCACCATCCGAAAGTACCACAAGTATTTTTCTGGTGGATGAACTTGTCATTAACCATTCAAGCGCAAGCTTAATACTGGGATATATCTGTGATGAAGAACCGCCAGTTGTTATTTCTCTTATATTGTTTTTCAGAATTTCTTTGTCTGAAGTGAAATCAGTCTTCTTGTAAAATTCGTCATTGAAGTAGGCAATTCCCATTTTGTCTTGCGCGCGGAGTGAAGGTAAAATCGTAAGTAATCCATCTTTGATATTGTTCAATGGAGCTCCGCTCATTGATACGGATGCATCAATGACGAAGCATAAAGCAATACTTGAATTGGAGTTGAGAAATTTCTCAACTCTTGGTATCTCCCTTTTGCCAGTTGTTGACTCTTCGATGAAGATCTTTGAAGAATCTATGTTGCTCACGGCTTCACCTTTGCCGTCGGTAATGTTAAGGAAAAGCCTGATCTTTTGAAAATTGCTTATGTCTTTGTCTCGGAGAAACAATTTCAAGGAATCATCTGATGCCAGCGTGCTACCAGCAGAAACAATGAGTATAAAAATGAGAAGTATTTTTTTCATAAACGTATTCTTGTTCTTAAGCAGATCTGTATTTTAACTCTGTTGCTCCGACTTTGATTATATCTCCATCATTCAAATCAGTTTCTTCTATCGCTTTACCATTGACGAATGTCCCGTTTGTTGAGAGCTCATCTTTGATCCTCATTTTGCTATTCCTATACAATAGCATGCAATGAGGACTTGATACTGCGGGATCATTTAGTTTAACGTCCGATGGATTTTCTCCACTTAGAAGATTTCTTCCTTCATATAACTTAAAATCCTCTCCTTCCGGCTTCCATGTAAATGTAATTAACCATCCAACGAGTCTTCTGCAACCAGTTGACTTGTCTTTATGTGAATCGGAGTCTGTTGACAAAACAACCGTTTTACCTGAAGTATTTTTACTTGAAGAGAGCACTTTTGTCTTCTCGGCATCTTGCAATGGAATATTGCTTGAAGCAGAGCGAAAGTCTGAAGAACAAAATGGACATTTAAGAAGACTTGCGTCATATACATGTCCGTTAACACATACTTTGTTAGATTGATTGAGAGGTTTACCACAGTTTGTACAAAACTTGTTACCGGGAGAGTTTTCGAAACTGCAAGAGTTACATTTCATATTTTATTTTCAATTTTGGATTCTTGGGAGAATTATTGTCATAGAATCATAAAACTGAAACCTTTAATCCGAAGATATGGATTAGGGAGTATCTTCTTTATCTTCTCATTTTGAACTCCAAGGTCTGTCCTTGCCTAATACAAACTTTTCTATATTAGATCTATTGGGTCTTATTCTAAATTATATAACCTGTAAACAATTTACAGTTGATAGAACAATGTGAGCAAGCGACCAAATAGTATGAGAAATCTCTGTGTTCAAAAAAATCAAATTGTTCGAATATGGAGATGATAATTACATTTGAAAATTCAAATACAATTCAGCAGGGGGATCGAATTTTCTAGTCGATAAAAATTTGCAATATCTTCCGATATGTTAATCCTTACACATATAAACTTGCTTTTTGTCATTTAAAAAGTCAATGAAGTTTAGAGTGTAGCGCTTCAAGTCTAAGTGCTCGACAAAATTTTGTAATGCTTTGCGTGGAAATGGAACACACATTTAGCAAACCTCTCCGATTCAGGATTCTGTAGACAGCATAAGGTTTTCAATAGACATAATTCAAGAGACTCACAAAGCAATCAACTGCCTAACACCTACCACCACCTCCTTACTACAAATATCTTTCCCTTGTTATCATCCCATTCATTTGCAGGCTCACGTGTTTTCATAATCTTTTCAAGACAACTGATCAAATCTTTCATTACTACTCCTCCTGCGGAATGTGAACTCTCAATAGTAGTATTCTCATCATACACATAGATCACATGTCCCTTCCACACAATCATGTCAAGGGAATCAAGCATCTTCGATATCTCTCGTGCAGACTTCCCTTCAATGTTAAGCCCTTTTCCGAAATTCACCAATTGATGAGTGTTCCTTGCTGTAAAACCCTTAGTTGCTTCATACATTAGTCCGGAACAATCAACACCCTTAATACACCATTGGTCATAAGCAGCATTGCTAAGTTTCCCTGATGGCTTATAGAACTCAAGCATTTTTTCAACGCCGTGGATATTATTTGCTCCCCACACGTATGCACTTCCCAGAGAACTATCAAGATAAGCATAAATCTCTTTCTTTGTTGGCATTATCACCGTCTTTCCGTCCGGCATTGCAATTTGTCTTCGGACAAATCGTGAATCAATGTATAAGTTCGTTCCTCCAAGTATGATTTGATATTCATCGGTTGCAACTTTGAAAATTGAATATCTGTCAAAATTATATTCTTCAAGTATTTTGAATACTGTACCCGGGAATGCAACATATTCAAGCTCTTTGATTAACCCATTCTTGCTCAATGAAAGAGTCTTTCCGTCACTTCCTCCATATACTTTTTTGAAATCGGGTGTGTTTAAGATTGGTGTATCATAAAGGGCAACTGCATATTCTCCTTTTTCTTTATCTATGTTCACAGTGTCACTATTTCTCTCCAATTTCTCTTCAAGTTGACCGCTACTGCTACCGGTAGAAATTTGACGTGAATTTTTCTCCTTTATCTCAACCATCCTCGAGTACTTGTCAGAGCATGAAAAAATAAGTAGCGTTAAAATTAAGAATACAGCAACTTTCATTTTAAATAAGAGTTTATGTTGTTTCCCCGTAAAGCATTGGCTTGATCAAAACAAAAATTCAGTTAATCATTTTCTGATTAACCGAAAAACAAAACCACAAAATCATTTGTATCAATTGGTTTTCATTAATTACTTTATCTTAACGTACCTTCACGTCCTTCCACGTTCTTCCACGCCAGCTTACTCATATTAAAAGGTAACCGTAGCAGCAGTGAACTTTTCTTTTCTTTTTTGCTACTTTTTTCTTTTCTTTTGTTAACAATGTTAGTATTGTTAATATCTTCATTTTTCTTTTTATATGAAAGTTAACTGTGTACCAATTTAAGTTTTTCTTTGATCCTTCTTTGTAATTCAAAAGGATTGAGTTTATTCCTTAATCTAACTAGTTCTAATTTCTTCTCTTCATCTATGTAAATTGTATCGCATAATCTTTCAAATGGTGTCTTCGGCTTATCATGAATCTTCTTTATTTTTGAACCATATCTTTTCTTTGATTTCAGCTTTGTCGATGCAATAAAAAAGTTAAGCAAGTAATACAATTCATTTCTGTAAATATTATTTAGCAGTTCAACCTGATCAGGCTTATCTAATCTGTCATATCCGATATACTGTCTGACTATTGTCCAATTCTTTTCCTCAATATGAGAATTTTCATTTTTGTTATATGCTCTTGATCGTGTATAACTTACCGGAGGAGTTCTGTTCTTGAAATACTTAAGGAGTCTGTAGTTCATAAATTCTTTGCCGTTATCGCAATCAAATCCTTTTAGTTTGAATGGCAACTTAAGCTCAATCTCTCTGATCGCTTTTAATGTGTTTGCTTCGCCTTTTCCCCATACCGCTCTTTGAATCGTCCACCCAGTCGCTATATCAACCATGTTTACCGTATTTGTATATTCGCCTGCCACTGTGGTTCCACAATGAGCTACTGTATCAACTTCTACAAAACCCGGACGACTTTCATTCCATTGATCTGTTTTTATCGGTATCAATTCTCTTATCATTGAGCCCGGGCGTGTTGTGCTTAGTCCTCTCTTCTGATACCTGCTCCGAAATGATGACAGGAGTCTGTCGATTGTTGCAGGTGATATTTTTCGCAGCAGAGCTTCTTCCTTTTTTGTTAATATGTTCTTTTCACTTACATACCAAACCAACCAAAAAGGTATTATTGCTTTCAGGCGCGGACTACAGATTAAATTTGTTGATATCCATAACTCTTTCAAAAATTGGATTATGCCAGGGCTATGGTACCTTGGCTTGGGACCTGGCTTGTGCCTCTTCCTATCTTTGATAATTAAAGATTTCTTATTGATTAATCGTATTGCATACTTACGATTGTAATTGCATATCTTACAAAACTCGTCAAGTATCTTTTGCTTCTCTTCCTTGTTTGCTTTTGAATATCTCTTTCTGATTTCTATGAGATATTCATCTTTAGATTTTTTACTCATAATTTTACCGGGTTTTTTTATTTAAAACACGGTTACATTTAATATGAGTAAACGACCTATTTTTTTATCCTCTATGGGTTACATTTAATTTGATTAAATGCGCACGTCTTTAAGAAAATAATAAGTAACTTGATAATAAACTAAAAAAAAATTATTTCAAAAACAATTTAGGTAACTAATACCTTAGCTCAATGTGGCTAATTTTATATGATCTCACATAAACCATTAATATCCGACGAAGTAAGAGACGCCGCGGAGAAAGGTAAGCCCATCGTCGCGCTTGAATCCACAATCATCTCTCACGGCATGCCTTATCCGCAGAATTATCAGACGGCACTTGATATTGAAGCGGCTGTTAGAAACAGTAATGCCGTGCCGGCTACCATTGCAATAATTGACGGCATAATTCGAATTGGTCTTACCCAAAATGATATCGAATTTCTTTCCAACAGCAACAAAATTATCAAAGCATCACGACGCGATATTCCGGTTATCGTTTCTCAAAAACTTAATGCTGCAACTACAGTCTCTGCTACAATGTTCTGCGCTTCGCTTGCTTCGATTAAAATTTTTGCGACCGGTGGAATCGGCGGAGTTCACAGGAATGCTCAAAATACATTTGATATATCTGCCGATCTTACTGAACTTGCACGAACCAATGTTGCCGTCGTTTCATCAGGTGTGAAATCAATTCTCGATCTCGAACTTACAATGGAATATCTTGAAACTGCAGGGGTGCCGGTCATCGGATATCAAACGAAAGAACTTCCTGCATTCTACTCACGTGAATCAGGATTGAATGTAAATTACCGTTTGGATACGGCGGCTGAAATTGCAGATACGATTGATGCAAAATTTAATCTTGGTATGGAAGGCGGCTTGCTAATTGTAAATCCTATTCCGGAAAAATATTCTATGAGAAAAAAAGATATTGATGGTGCAATTGACAAAGCTCTCAAGAAGGCAGAGAAAAAAAATATAAAAGGTAAAGACGTTACACCGTTTCTGCTTTCACAGATTGTGAAAATAACGGGAGGAAAAAGTCTTGAATCAAATATTCAACTCGTGGTTGACAATGCAAAACTCGCTTCCGAAATCGCTGTCCGGCTTCACAGAAAAATTTAAATGAAATCTATCTTTTGAACGGCTCTGCTCTGTCATTGAAATCAGGTCTGTAATAACTCTCGGATTCAAATTCCTGAAGAAAACCATTTTCGAGATTCAACACATCCATTTTTTCTAAAACTTTCGCATATTCAGTTGCGCTGATGTTGCGCGAAAGAAGTAATATATCTTTTGCCTTGTGAATGGGATAATACTGTGACATCACGGAGATTGATATCTCGTTGTCGAGTTCTGCAATGAACTTCAAAGTTTCGCTGCTTCCTGCAATGTCATTTGGGAGAATAAGATGCCTGATTATCAGTCCTCTTTTAAGAACATTATTTTCAACTACGAGTTTGCTGCCAACCTGTCTGTGCATTTCAATAATCCCTTGTCTTGAATGCCGGACATAATTTTTGATTTTAGAAAACTTATAGCCGTATTCATCTTCGGAATATTTTATGTCAGGAAGATAAATGTCCACAATTCCATCGAGCAGTCGCAGTACATCACGTGAGTCATAAGAGTTTGTATTATAAACCAATGGCAGCTTGAGTCCTAATTCGCACGCGATTTCCAAAGCCATTACTATTTGCGGAACGAAATGCGTTGGAGAAACAAGTCCGATTGCGTTGACATTCTTATTCTGAAGTTCGATCATAATTTCCGCAAGACGTTCGATTGACACTTCGTTCTTGATTTCGAGTTTATGGTTCTGGGAGATTTCATGATTCTGGCAATAGACACACCGGAGATTGCAGTTGCCGAAAAAAATATTTCCAACACCATTTTCATTTTCAGCCGATCCGACGAGAAGAGGTTCTTCTCCATAGTGAACGCAGTATGAAGAGACTACCGGATTGAATCCGGAGTAACATGCGGCAATTTCATTATTCAGGCGGTTGACCTTGCAGTCCTTAGGGCAGATGATGCAGTCAGCGAGCATTGATTTAAGTACCTTCGCACGTAATGAGAGTTCGCCGGAAGCGAAGAGGTCAAGGTATGATGCCGCAAAATTCAAATGAAGATTTTCTCCAAAATATTTTCAAGGAAAAGAACTTTCAAGACTATTCATAACTAAAGAATTTGTCGTCATGATACTGTGAACGATAATTTATATAATGTCATATTTTGTGAATTACATTTTTTGCAAGTAGGACTTAACTTTTTTCAATTTTATTTTAAAAAAATATAATAGGGGGATTTATTCAATGAAAAGTATTATTACAACTTTTGCAATATTCTTTTTGGCAACAATGATATGCGCATGTTCATCAACTCAAACAAGTTACTACAAGCCGGGCGACGGAGGTACGGGCTGGAAGGTCAACGTAACAAAGAAGGGAGGGATACCCGACGAATTCATTTGCACAGTCAATGACTCTGTAGTTTGCAAAGATTCATTCCCGCTCATCGGAGATAATTTTTCCAAACAGGGTTCTTACAGAGGAAAAAAAGTTATAATGAACGGATTCAGGACATCCTCGGAAAAGAAAGATTCAAATGGAAATAATGTGTCGGAAGATAAATATCAAATCAGAGTGTTCATAGATGATAAGGAAGTTGACAAATTTGATTTTTGACCACATAACCACATAACATAACCACATAGGCACATAGGACACATAGATTTATTGCTCTAAATTTGATCGCTGAAGAATTCATCGACTAAAATTCGTTTCTATGAAAAGTATTTTTTTGTTTTTTTTTAATGTTCTATGTGTCAAAAGTATTACAGTCAAATGAATTTCTATGTGTCAAAAGAATTACAGTCAAATGAATTTCTATGTGTCAAAAGAATTACAGTC
>JBDHXH010000058.1:0-18253 GCA_039810605.1 Ignavibacteria bacterium
CCAAACTGAAAAAAACAGTAAAAATATTATTTCTAAGTTACATTCTCTTCATTGCAATAAGACCCTGCTATGATGAAAGCGGTCTGAAAGCTGTAAGCAGTATTGAAATTTGCACTGCGGTGAGTTTTGAAGATGAGTGTTCGCACAATGATTGCTGTGCGCCGTTGTGCAATTGTGATTGTTGCAACACAATCGTATCGGTTGAAAAGATTTTTTCTTTCGACAGTTACCAGCAGTCGCAAAAGTTGGATTTAATTTCTTCCCGGGCAATTCCATCTGTTTATTCAATCGAATTTTACCCTCCTCCAAATTCATGAAATAGTTTTAGTCATCGTTGCTTATCATGCCTGATGTATTTTGTCAGACGCATGCTTCACTAAAATTATTTTATGATAAACAAAATCATTGCTTTTTCAATAAAGCAAAAGTTAGTAATAAGCCTTCTTGTATTAGTTCTGATAATTTTTGGTATCTATTCCGCTATAAGACTGCCGATTGATGCTGTGCCGGACATTACCAATAATCAGGTTCAGATCATAACATCAAGCCCTACTTTATCCGCGACTGAAATCGAAAGATTCATTACATACCCAGTAGAAGTCGCAATGAAAAGTCTTCCTGATATCGTCGAACTTCGTTCGATTTCAAAATTCGGAATCTCCGTAGTCACAGTTATCTTTGATGATAATGTTGATATTTATTTTGCACGAAATCTCGTCTTTCAGAAATTGCAGGAAGCAGAGGAAAGCATTCCCGAAGGCTTGGGATCTCCGGAGATGGCACCCGTGAGCACAGGGCTCGGTGAAATTTATCAGTATGTTGTAAGAGCGGAAAATCCGGAAGATACCTCATACAATAATATGCAGCTTCGGACAATTCAGGATTGGATTGTAAAAAAGCAATTGTTGGGAACGGAAGGTGTTGCAGAAGTCAACAGCTTTGGAGGCTTTGAACAGCAGTATCAGATTCTGATTGATCCCGATGAATTGAAAAATTATAATCTGACACTTCGCGAAGTTTATGAAGCTGTTGCAAAAAATAACAGCAATGTCGGCGGAGGTTACATTGAAAAGCAATCCAATCAATATTCTATCAGAGGAATTGGCTTAATTGAAAAGATTGAAGACCTGGAGAATGTTGTGGTGAAGAGCATTCACGGGATACCTGTTTTGTTGAAACAAATTTCTGAAGTTAAGTACGGAAAGGGAATCCGGATTGGCGCGGTAACACAGGACGGAAAAGGGGAAGTTGTAGCAGGTATTGTAATGATGCTTAAAGGAGCAAACTCCAGGGAAGTTGCCAATAATGTTCATGAAAAAATTCAGGAAATCAAAACATCGCTTCCTGCCGGAGTTACAATCGAAGAATTTTATAACAGGGAAAATCTCGTTGACAATACAATTTCGACAGTTGAAAAAAATCTGATTGAAGGCGGCTTAATAGTAATCATAGTACTATTGCTCCTGCTTGGCAACTTGCGGGCAGGATTTATAGTAGCGTCGGTGATTCCGCTGTCAATGCTCTTTGCAATAATCATGATGAACATTTTTGGCGTGTCGGGAAATCTGATGTCGCTTGGAGCAATTGACTTCGGTTTGATTGTTGACGGAGCGGTAATCATTGTAGAGGCTGTCATCGTTGCAATCGCGGCAAGAATACATTTGAATGGTAAATCCCTTGTGCAGGAAGAATTTGATGAAACAATTTTTTCATCTACAACTGGCATAATCAAATCTGCAATTTTCGGAGTGCTGATTATCATCGTTGTATATCTTCCGATTTTTGCGCTCGGCGGAATTGAAGGTAAAATGTTTAAGCCGATGGCTTTCACGGTGGGCTTTGCGCTTGTAGGAGCCTTGTTCCTTTCGCTAACATACGTCCCGATGATGTGCTCTTTGATTCTGAAAAAAAATATCAAAGAGAACATGACGATTGCGGACAAGATCATTCATGCATTAAAAAATGTTTATACACCGTTTCTGGAGTTTGCCTTGCGAAGCAAATTTGTGACTGTAACTTCTGCTGTCATAATCCTTTTAATAAGTTTATTTATTTTTTCGAGATTAGGAGGAGAGTTCATTCCGAAGCTTGATGAAGGGGACCTTGCATATCAAATAGTGCGACTGCCCGGTGTTTCATTGAATGAATCTGTAATAATAGGTGATCGCGTTGAAAAAATTCTGATATCTAAATTCCCGGAGGTAAAGACTGTTGTCACTAAGACAGGCGCACCGGAACTTGCGACAGATCCGATGGGACCGGAATTCAGTGATGTGATAGTCATCCTTAGACCGAAAGATGAGTGGACGACTGCTGAAAGCAAAGAAGAACTGGTGGAGAAAATTCAGAAGGAGTTATCTGTCGTTCCCGGAATTGGTTTATCATTTACTCAACCAATCGAATTGAGATTTAATGAACTGATTGCAGGGGCAAGAGGTGATGTGTCCGTCAAAATTTTTGGTGATGATCTGAATATTTTATCCGACAGAGGCAGTGATGCTGCCAAAATAATGGGACAGATTCAGGGAGCGGAAGATATTTCCGTTCAACAGGTTGAAGGATTGCCGCAGCTTCAGATTAAAATTATCAGGGAGAAAATTGCCAAGTATGGAATTTCGGTAGAAGATGTAAACAGCGTGATAGAAATTGCACTTGCAGGAAAAAGTTCAGGAGTTGTCTTCGAGGGCGACAAAAAATTTGATATCGTAATAAAATATTCCGATGACAAAAAAAGGAGCATAGATGAGATCAGAAACATTCTTGTTTCATCATCGGAGAATCTGAAGCTCCCGCTTTCAGAGCTTGCCGAAATTGAAACTAAAGAAGGACCTGCGGAGATTACGCGCGACAACGGAAAGAGGCGCATTGTCATTCAGGGGAATGTTCGCGGTCGCGATATTGAAAGTTTTGTGAACGAATTGAGAACAGCAATTTCTTCGCAGTTGAAATTACCTCCCGGATACACGATGGAATATGGCGGACAATTTAAAAATCTCGAAAGCGCCCGCGGGAGGCTTCTCATTGCTGTTCCCGTTGCATTACTTTTTATTTTTGCTTTGCTTTTCATCGCGTTCAATTCCATAAAGCAGGGGCTGCTTGTCTTTTCGGGAATTCCATTTGCAGTTGTCGGCGGAATAATTTCTTTGTGGCTTCGAGACATGCCATTCAGCATATCAGCGGGAGTGGGCTTCATCGCATTGTTTGGAGTGGCGGTATTAAACGGTATTGTCATGATTGCCTATTTCAATAAGCTTGAAGAAGACGGTGTCATAAATGTTCACGAGAGAATTATTCAGGGTACATCAGCGAGATTGAGACCGATTCTGATGACGGCGATGGTTGCATCACTTGGTTTCATTCCTATGGCCGTTTCGACAGGAGCAGGCGCAGAAGTTCAGAAGCCGCTTGCAACCGTTGTCATCGGAGGATTGATTTCCTCAACGCTGCTGACCTTGATTGTCTTACCCGTATTGTATGGAATTTTCAATAAACATAGTAATCCGGATTATGATTTTAAAAAATCTAATTGACAGGAAATGGAAGATTTACAACAAAAAATAAAAGTTTTATTTGGCATGAAGAAAAAAATCATCTCCGAATCAATTGCGCTGATAATCTTGTTCAGTGGATATGCTGCTTCGCAAACCGCAGCAACCCTCAATGAGGTGGTAAAGACTGCGATTGAGAATAATCAGCAGATAAAATCATCACAGCTTGGGATTGAAAAGGAGAAAGCGGCTAAACTAAAAGCGTTCAACATTCCCAGTCCGCAGTTGTTCACGGAATATGAAGGCATAAAGGGAAGCATAAGCAATTTCGAAAGCAGGAAAATCGGAATTATACAGGAATTAGAATTCCCGACAAATTATTTCCTCCGCAAAGATGTTCAGTCGTCACAGGTTCAGATTGCCGAGGAAGAATTAAATAATCTCCTTAATCATCTGAAGAAAGATGTAAAGACAAGTTACTACAATCTCTTACTTCAGATAAAACTTCTTGAAACGGCTAAAAATACATTTAAGATATATGAAGATTTTTTATTTGTAGCCGAAAAAAAATACGATGCGGGTGCAACTTCAAATCTAGAGGTGCTCGGCGCAAGAGTAAATAAAATTAAGATCGAAAATGAGATTAAGAATATGGAATCCGAAATCAAGTCCACTCAATCCGAACTTAAGAAATTGGCTAATGTTACTTATGAAATTGTCCCGAGTGAAGAATTGTCATACCGGGAAATTTCACTTACTAAAGGTGAACTTCTTGAACAAGCGCTTCGGAATAATCCTGAACTCAAGATCATAAAATACAGGAAAGAAAAGTTTTCAAATATACATTCGCTTTCAAAAGGAGAATTGCTTCCCGATTTATCATTCAAATATTACAGGCAAAAGATTGGAGACGACAACGGCTATTGGGGAATCGAACTGGGTGTCGGCATTCCGCTTTGGTTCTGGGGAGAACAGACCGGGAACATAAAAGAATCGGATTACGAAATTCAAATTGCATCAAGCGAGGAAGCCGGCACGAAAAGTATTCTGGAGAATGAACTCAACAAGACGTTCGAAGAATATGAAAACAGCTTGAGACAATTAAGATTTTTCAGAGATGAAGCAATTAAGGAAACGGATGAGATCTTCAGGCAGTCGAAGATAAGTTACGATGAAGGTTCAATAGGATATGTTGAGTATCTTCAGTCGCTTACAGTAGTTTACGATACGAGGACGCAGTATCTGAATTCAATTTACAATTACAACAAATCAATTTTTAACTTAGAAGAAATTATAGCCGGAGACATTAAATGAAAAACAGAATAATAATTGTTCAGACAATAAGCATCGTCTTAATCTTCTTTCATGTTGTGATTTTCGGTATCCTTCTTTCGGGATGCGGAGAAAAAGACAAAGCAACAGATGAACATTCGGAAAATCATTCAGATGGAAACAAGCATGAAGATGAGCATGGCGGTGAAGTTTCACTTACTGAAGATCAAATTAAATTAATGGGAATTGAACTTGCAAAATTTGAGAAGCAAAACATAAGCGGGTATATAAAGGTCAACGGCGAGATAATGATGAATCAGGACAATGAATCAAAAGTGGGAAGTATTATCCCGGGAAGGGTTCACAAAATTTATGTTAAGGAAGGGTCTTATGTGAGGGCAGGACAAACTCTTGCAATCGTTGAGAATCCCGATTTGATAAATGTTCAGGTGGAATACATAAATGCTAAGAATGAATACCAATTGGCAAAACAGGAATATGAGCGACAGTTGAAATTGAGCGGCGATAACATCGGTTCGAAGAAAAATCTCGCAGAGGTGGAATCTAATTATAAACGAGCATTGGCAAATTACAAGACACTTGAAGAAAAACTTTCGAGCTATAAGATTTCAAAGAACAGATTTACCGATTTTTATACGGACACTCTGGCGAATCTGCAAAAGTTCTATTCCGTTACTGCTCCGATTTCGGGGAACGTTGTATCGAGGATGGTAACTGTTGGACAATACGTCGAGCCTTCCGCAGATTTGTTTCACATTGTAAATACATCTACTGTCTATGTTGATCTGAAGATATTCGAAAAAGACTTGCAGCACGTATCGGTCGGACAAAAGGTTGAACTTGAAACGGGAACAAATGCGGGAAAGAATTACTCCGGAAAGATTTCATTTATAAATAAGATCTTTGATGACAAAGACAGGACGATAAAAGTAAGGGTTTCGATTAATAATTCAGCGGGGGAATTATATCCGTTCATGTTTGTAACTGCGAAGATATTTGTAGAAGAGGGAAGTGTCATGTCAGTTCCGTTAACTGCAGTTGAGTCCGAGGGCGAAAGCAAATTTGTCTTCGTCAAAACAAACGAGACGAAGGAAATTGAATCACATGAGAATCATCAAGAAGAAGATGAGCACAAAGACCACGACCATGGAAATGAAAAAGATCAGGCAGATACAGAACATAAGCATGAACATGAAAGCGGAATTGTATTTAAAAAAATTCAGATCGCAACAGGTATTTCGGATGGCCAGTATATTGAAGTATTTCCGATTGGAGGTTTGGAAGAAAATGATGAGGTTGTTTCAAAAGGAACATTCTATTTGAAATCTGAAATGAAGAAGGAGGAACTGGGAGGACACGAGCATTGAACCTGGTTTTGGTGGAGTTGTGGTAACATCAATTGTGAATCAATGCACCAATAATTCAAGAATCTTAAATAACCTTGACAACGGTTCAAGGAATCTTTTTTGATTAAATTGGAATTTTAATTCACCTGTGCAACCCATCTCTTAATGAAGAGAAGTAATTCCGGTGAGGTTGAGAGTCTTCACATCTCCTGCAAATCCAACTTGCACAGATTCCAAAAATCAAACTCACTAAATTTAACCTCAATCGAAAACGAACACGATATCTGTGTGGGTTCTGGTTTTCCATCATCGACAAAAAAGGCAATGTCACCTTGCGCCTTTCCCGCTCGTTTCTCAAGATCAAAGCTGACAGAACAAAACTCCAGCTGATCCGGGCTTAGAGGTTTTGTGTGATCTTTGAACTCCTGCATCGCCGCAGCGAATTCTCCTCTTGTCATTTCCCTGTTCCGGTATTCAATGATATCACTGACATAGTGAATGCATAATCAAGATCAAGTCTTGGATTAAAGATTCTAGCAGAAACATCAGTTTTTCAATCGGAATAAAAAGATTATTTACACTCTAAATTATCTTGGACAGCTGTGATTTTTGTTTCACTTAAAGAATTGAATTATCATTCAAACTATCCCTCACTAATCTTGTCAGGTTAAATGAAAGTTCAATCAAGCTCTCAATAACATGTCACCTGAGGAGTCAAATCAGAATATTATTCTATTTTTCCGAATATCCGGAAGAATACTTGTCTAAGAGATTCCTTATAACTCTCTGATACCGGCTTTTGTTTTTCTTTGCAAGCTTCTTGAAAAAATCCACGCTTGATTTGCTGAGATTGAGAGTTACCTTTATATTATTTTCTTTAAGTATTAGATCGTCAGGATGAGGAAGGAAGTCCTTCACAAGCTCAACTCTGCCGAGCTTTTCATTACTATATTTTATTTTCTTTTTCATAAATATTTTTACCTCTTCTCCAATACCCCGCTCCGATAATTCTGATTTTTCCGTTTCGTAAAGTAAACCTGACTGTCAGAACTTTATGATCCACTTTTCCAAAGCAATAGAACCGTTGTTCTTTTTGACTGTGTGATGTGTACTTTGCAATTACTATTTTCGAATCCAGGAAAGCTAATTGTGCTATGTCAAAAGACACACCATGTTTTATAATGTTAATTCTGTTCTTAAGCCCGTCCCATTCAAAACTGCTCATGTTCGCGATAAATCATCGATGCCATACTAATATACATATTCTGATATGGCAATACAAGCAATCAATTGGAAAATATATATATAATTGAGGAAGTTGTCCGGAAGGGTCCGGAAGGGGAAACGGAAATTTTGTTTCTCTTAAAAAATATAGCTATAGATGTTATATTTAGTTAAATCATATTTAATTAGTTTTTGCTTGTCTATGGTTCAGAATGCATTCTGATTTAACATTTCCTTACCCCGAGTTGATTTTTAGTTAAATGATACCTAAAGAACATTATCAAAATCAGTATTCTCTTTACTCTTATTTTAAAATATAGTTTTAGTTAATTTTTTATGGACAAATTGTCGAAAGAACAAAGAAGAAAGAATATGCAAGCGGTTAAAAGTTCAGGCACTAAGATTGAGAGGGAATTAGCCAAAGCAATTTGGGGAAAAGGGTATAGGTACAGAAAGAATAACAAGAAAGTTTTTGGGAGACCTGATCTGACAATTAGTAAGTATAGACTTGCAATTTTTGTAGATGGTGAGTTTTGGCATGGTAAGAATTGGTCGGTGAGAATGAATGATCATAAGACTAATCAAAAATTTTGGATCAGGAAAATTGAAGGAAATATCAGTAGAGACAGAATTGTAAATAGAAGACTTCGAAAAGAAGGTTGGATTGTCATTAGATTCTGGGGAAAGGACGTATTAAGAAACTTAGATAAATGTATTTTGAAAATTCAAGATAAGATAATTGAAACTAAGAGTTAAAATATTATTTGAAATTGTTGATTCAAAGGAGCGGCCAGTGATTGGAAATGATTTGTCAATTGTAACGCACTATCTACACAATGGCATGAATGGAATTTCCAAGCTCTTCAAAAATGAGACGATGTTTATACTAGATCAATACATGAAAAGGAAGGATATGATGAAGAAAGAATACAAAAATGCCTTGCAACTTTTTTTTGAAACGGTTTCATGTGTTCCATTCCCTGCGCCTAAAGTCCCTAAGTTTACATTTATTGACTTGTTCGCAGGAATTGGAGGATTTAGAATGGCATTACAAGATTTAGGGGGAAAATGTGCCTATTCTAGCGAATGGGATGAGGATGCAAAGAAAACTTACTTTTTAAATTTTGGTGAGGTTCCATTTGGTGACATCACTAAAGAAGAAACAAAAAAATATATACCCGATAAGTTTGATATACTTTGTGCAGGGTTTCCATGCCAAGCTTTTTCTATAGCCGGAAGACGAGGTGGATTTGAAGATACCAGAGGAACTCTGTTTTTTGAGGTTGCGGAGATAATAAGAAGAAAAAAACCAAAAGCAATTTTTCTGGAAAATGTAAAGGGGCTGATAAGTCACAATAAGGGAAAAACGTTAGAAACGATCTTGAATGTATTACAAAATGACTTGGACTATTACGTTCCTAAGCCAAAAGTTCTTAATGCAAAAGACTATGGTGTTCCGCAAAATCGTGAAAGAATATTTATTGTTGGATTTAGAAAAGATCTGCACATTGATAGTTTCGATTATCCCAAACCTATGCGAAAGGAAACTTCGTTCTCACAGGTAATGCAAAACGGAGTCAGTGAGTCAAAGTATTGGCTATCGGCGCAATACTTACAAACTCTGCGCAACCATAAATCTCGACATGAAAATAAGGGAAACGGTTTTGGGTTCGAAATTATAGATAATAAAGGAATAGCCAACGCAATAGTAGTAGGTGGAATGGGAAAGGAAAGAAATCTAATTTATGATTCACCAAAAATAAAATTAGTTCCACAAACTAGAATTAAGGGTCAAATTAATAATGAAGGTATACGGAGGATGACACCTAGGGAATGGGCTAGGCTTCAAGGCTATCCTGACAACTTTATAATTAAAGTTGCCGATGCTTCGGCTTATAAACAATTTGGCAATTCTGTAGCGATTCCTGTAGTGAAAGCGACAGCAGAAAAAATTCTTGAAAAAATTCTTTAATGCCACTTTCGGGAAACAAGGGAGAATGGAGTGAAGTATACGTTTTTTTAAAACTGCTTGCAGATGGTAAGCTGAATATCGCAGATGCTAATCTCAATGCTATTCAGAACTTTTATTATCCAATATTGGAAGTCCTACGAATAGAGAATGATGAGAATCGAAAATTTAAAATAGATGGAACGATCAGAATCATAGATGACCAAACAAATAGGGAATTGTTAAATCTGCAGATAGCCGAATTTGTTACTCAATCTGAATTGCTCTTGGCTAATTTAAAGGCAGCAACCGGGAGAAGCTTTTCGTTCCCGGTAATTGAGGATTTCCTTGACCGCATAGGAATTCATTCTTTAGCTGCTACTAAGACAGATAAATCCGACATAAAAGTAATTGTGCATGATTTCAATACCGGATTAAATCCACTTCTCGGCTTTAGTATAAAGTCAATGCTTGGGGAACACTCAACTTTATTAAATCCTGGGACAACTACTAATTTTATTTACGAAGTGACAAATATTGAATTGGACGCTTCGGATATTTCTATCATAAATCAAATACAAGACAAACCAAAGATTAAGAGAAGGATCGAGTACTTAATTAGCCGTGGAGCAGCACTAAAGTATTGTGGTATTCAAAGTGAGAATTTCGAACTAAATCTTCGGCTCGTAGACAGTGATTTACCCGAGATTATAGGGAACTTAGTACTCAACAAATACTCTCTAGGGATTAGCAGAACAAGAATTCTCGTTGAGAAAATTACAAGGGAAAATCCAAAAGATTTTAATCAAATATATGGGCATCCATTCTATGAGTACAAAATTAAAAATTTCCTTACAGATGCTGCTTTGGGAATGACACCTGCAACTCTATGGAAGGGTGTATATGATGCAACTGGTGGAATAATTATTGTTAAGAAGACCGGAGATCTAGTTTGTTATCACATCTATAATAGAACCGATTTCCAAAATTACTTATTGAACAATACAAAGTTAGAACAAGCAGATACTGATCGTTATGGGTTTGGTAGATTGTATGAAGAAAACGGTAGACTTTTTTTAAAACTTAATTTACAAGTACGGTTTTGTTAACTCACAATTACTTCTCCACTCACGGCACCTGCCATCTTCCACTTACCATTTCTTCCTTGGGACAGTACATGCGAAGCAGCATGTTAGAAGATTCTTCACACGCAGGCAGCCAGTTGTTCTCTTTGTCCTTCACCGGATTTTCGTTCTGAATGTATATGTCAATAGAACCATCGGCACGTAACGTTCTCCGTGAGGTAAAATCAATTGATCGCTGCTATCTTCCGTCTACTGCATAATTCAGTTCAGTTACTCCACTACTAAATTGTCGGGATGACAATAGTTTGAGTTTTATCTTGTCCTCTATGTCCTCGAACAACCGAATGCCCTTTCCAAGAATAATTGGGTTCAGAAATAACCAGTAGCCGTCAATTAGATTTAAATTAATAAGTGAATGTGTTGCTGTCGGACTGCCAAAGAGTAAAATTTCATTTCCCTCTTGCTGCTTTATATCATTTATTCTGTCTGCAAGATTGCTGCTGATAATTGTAGTGTTAGGCAAATCCATCTCCTTCATTGTTTCTGATAACACAATTTTGTGAACATTCTTGTACCACTTTGAATGTTCAATGTCGTGCTTTGTTGCTTTTGGTTTGTCTCCTGCAGTTGGCCAGTAATCTTCCATAATCCGATAAGTTACTCGCCCGTACATTGCAGTATCTCCTTCGCTTATCCGCTTTCCAACATAATCAAAAAGTTCTTCATCAACTCTTGCCCAGTTAAGTTCTCCGTTCGGTCCCGCTACAAAACCGTCAATCGAAATATGCATGAATGAAATTATTTTTCTCATAAAATTTATTTTGTTAATGTTATTGAGCCACCTTTAAGCGCTGGATTATTCTTTATCAATTTCTTCTTGTATAGTTTGTCTGCTAACCAAAACAAAAACCAGTATACTGCCAAAATAACCGGATAGAAAATAATGGACAAAGTTGCATATCCATGATGTCTCCCTGCATTCTCGCCAATTGCATTATCAATCAGATCAAAAGAAAAAACAAAAGACAACATTGAAAGAAATGGAATCAGAACACTTCCCAAAATAACTACTATTGAATACTTCCTATTTATATTCTTCCGCCTGTAAGCTAATGTCAAGAACAGATGAATGATTGATAAAAATACTAATGTAATAACTGCAAACCCGAAAGGTTCTATGTCAATCAACGCCCTCGCATAACCGCTTATTTCCGGAGTATAAGAGATTTCAAAATATTCATCAGGCAGTTTATTGAATGTCCATGTATTAGTGGATTTTATTTCTTTCTCATCGGGCAAGCCAAGATTAGTTTCAACGTGTCCTATCTGTCCATCTTGCACAACAGCTATTTCAAGGTTTCCAAAAGATTTCCAGAATTTTGCCGGGGTTAGGGAATAACGGAAACTATATTTTTTAACCCAGCCTGAAGAGTTAGTCCATGCATTAGCGGTGTATTCAACTCTTACTACATGAGCCCCTTTTTCAATGTCAGCTTCAAAATATTTCAGGTCACTTAATTTGTAAACGTTGCCGGATTTACTTTCCCAATAAATTGTAATCTCATCCTCGTAATTATCTCTTTTCAATGAGTTCGCAAAACCATTGAATGGAGAATCCTCATAATGATTGACCGGCACATTCTGAAGCCTGACTTCTTTGTCGTCAATCCAAACAGAGAAACTGTCCTTGAAATCCCTTGCAACAAAGAGTAATGGAATTTGCTTTCCTGAAATATCGCTCTGAATATTATACTCGACGATAAACTTTGCCGTTTTAAATCCAGAATCAATTTTTAAAAAAATCTTCTCTGAAATAATATTGATGTCTTTGCTTGAGATGGCTGAACTTGTCATAGTCCCCCTCCGGATTGGTGATGCCATATTCGCTTGTGCAAGTTGCACCAGAAGCAGAAACAAAAATATGAAAGCGGTTTTAAGTTTCATTTCCGAAGATTCGCCAATTAATTTGTAAATGTTAGTTGTAAATTATTTACTTTCTGTCAACTGCTTTCTTTCAATCCACCACGCCCAAATCACGAACAGCCACATAAGGTTTGCACTCCAGGCTACAGCGCTTTCAGTTGGTGGTGGAGGTCCGAATATGTTAGCTGTCTGAATTGCCAAGAAGACAACTATCAATGTCCAGAAAGCAATTTTTCTTCGAGGCTTTGCATAATTGAAATACAAATATGCTCCGGCAATAAACAATCCAAACTCAATGATACTCTCTGCAACAGGATAATTCCACAGTCCGAGTCCGACTTTAATATCGCTGAACGGACTAAGTGGCAGGTCGGGCCAGTGCGTTATAAAATCTAAAATCCAATGACTGAAGACAAGTCCGAACAAGAGGATAGAACCTTTTCGGTTCTTCGTTATGAAAAAATAAATCAGCCCTAAGAGGAATCCCCAGAATATTGATATTAGTAAACTGTGAGAATATGGATATGATATGAAATTGAGCGGAGTCAATTTTGTATTGCCTGTCTCAATTTGAAGTGTTTCAATGCCGAGCAAAACAAATACGGGCCACAATAAATCTAAAAGTTGAGCAGCAATGAATAGCAATGCCAACGATGGCGACTCTTTTATCTTTCTCGATGCAAGACCTAAACCATAATGACCGATGAACATACTATTTTAATCGTTCTAGAATTTCATATTTGCAGACATTGAGCAGGTCGGAAAGCGGTATCGTTACTTCAACCATTTCTTGGAATTTGGATTTCGGTGAGGGCAACCCGGCCAGCAGCATGGTCGTTTCTTACCCCCGATGATATCTTCCTTCAATCTCTTGATATGTTCTGTTCGAGTTTTGTCTTGCTTGACAATAGTCGTCCAGCAAATCCATTCATTACGCGAAAGTGGAGTCAGCATATTCCATTTTTCAAGTAATGCTTTGTTGGAGAGTAAGACTTTTTTTAAATCGTCAGGTACGACATGCACCACGCCTTCTTCAACAATTTTCTTTGTCATTTGTTAAAGGTGTTAGAATTTTATATAAAATTTTTTTGTCATACAATGAATAGCAAAAATGAATTCTCAATATTCTTATTTTACTATTTATAACAAATGACAATTCCAAAGCTCGGTGCATGCAATCTTTTCAATTCCGTTTTAGTAAATCCTGCTTTCTTCGTGATTGCATCAATTTCAGATTTTGAATAAGTCTTTCCTCCTGCCTGATGAAATAAGTTTAATGCAAGATACGAGGTTGTAGCCTTTGACATTTGCGAACTTCCGCCAATGCCCTTTATCTGGTCAAGTATCACATACATTCCTCCATCGTTAAGTGAATCATAAACCTTCTTTGCCAATAGCTCATTTTCAGACGGATTAAAACCGTGAACTATATTAAACCCCAGAATAATATCAACATTCTTTGGCAATTCATCTTTCATAAAATCAGAACCAAGAAAAGTAACACTTTCAGACGCATTATGTTTCGAGATGCATTCATCCGCGTATTTCTTTACAGGCGGTAAGTCAACTATGGTTGCTCTTAATTGCGAATGATTCCTGCAAAGTTCAATGCTATACAATCCATGTGAACCGCCAAGGTCAAGTATCTTTGTATGCGATGCGGCAACAGGTATCTTTTTTGCAACCTCTTTGCAATTAGTGCTTGAAAGATCAATCATCGCTCTTGAGAATAATTCCCATTCATGGTCGGTCTTTTGTTCAAGCGTATTTGATGCAGGTCTTTTACCCGAGCGGATGGTCTCGTCTAATTGCAGGTAGCCTTTATACAAATCATTACTGTATAAAATAAAATTTCTAAAATTGTTTGGCGATTGAGCCGATAAAAATTTATAACCTCTTCTTGTAAAGGCATATTGCTTATCCTTCTTCTGCACATATCCCAATGCATCCAAACAGTCAAGAATTAATTCGGTCCCAACTTCGTTCATCTTTGCGCCATTTGCAATTTGTTTAACATCCTTGAATTCCATTGAAAGCCGGTCAACAATTTTCAGCTTCACAGCATTTCCCAAAGCTAATGCAAGTCCTACCGAAGTTGAAGAGTCTGCTAACGGATGGGGAATAATGTCATTTGACAAAAGAATTTTTTCAATCAACGAAAATTTGTAAATCATGATATTGGTTTTTGTTTGTGAAATGAATGGACGGACGATAGCAATAGATCTTATCGGAAACTCTGCGATTGCCTTCGGTATTCCTGCTGTTTATTGATTATAAGCAACAGATTAGTTTGAATCTGAAAAGAAGAGAAACGTGAAGGACCTTAGATGAGTATTTTCAATACTTCATGGCACATTGTAACAATAGAGTTTTTTGAATTCTAGGGGCTGTCCAAAAAGTCTCGCCGAATCGGATTTTCAAAATTGTCATTGTGTTTTTTGAGGATTTCTACAGGCTAATAGCCTGTGCTACGATTAAATCCTTGCTTTTGGGACAGCCCCAGATTTTTCAAAGCAATAATAATTCCTGTAAACGTTTGACTTCCGATGATTTACTGAATACTTAGCTCGTCCATAAGTATGGCTGTATCAAAGATACTATCGCCAACGTCGCCCGCTTCGAGATCAATTGTTATCGTCTGTCCTCTGTAAGGAGCAACATCCAAAGTCAATGATTGCCACCCTGTCATATATACGCCGCCTCGATCAAAGACAATCTGGGGTGAAACTGATATCAACTGACCCGGATCTTGCTTGGTTGCGCCGAATTGTGCCGCGATCTGGTCAACAGTTTTCCTGAATAATACAATCCTGCTGCCGTCGGATTTTACAACGGACACCTGAAAGAAGTCCTGATACTGCGAACCTATATACTCGAGAAACTCTTCCGAGAGAAAATTCCATTTCAATACAAGATTGGACTGTGTATTCAATATCTTTACACACTGCGACAGAGATCCGCTTGATGTAGTAAATCCAAGTCCTGTTGAAATTATTCCCATATATGAACCTTGTGTTGGATTTACTGATCCCAATCTGATTATCACTCTTCCATCACCTGCTTTCGTCCAGTTGTCCAATGTCCCTGTCTCATAGTTTCCATTTTCCAATGTAAATGAATAACCCATATCACTCGAACGCTTAAGCTGAAAAATTGCGTGTGGTACTCCGGGATCTGTTGCATTGAAATATGCCTGACCAGAATTCAATCCTCTTGCAAATCTTTTTGCAACTGTATCAATCATCGTTGCTGCAAAATCTGACCAAACAACTTTATCATAGCCGTAATATGATTTTGCTCCTTTTCCTACAAACGCATTCTCGAGATCAGGGTTCATTGTACTTTCGCATGAGCTGTTAAAGACTATGCTGTTTGGGAAAGTACCATTCATGTCTTTTATAAATTTGCTGTAAACTGTATATACTGTTGCGGTATCATCTATTGTACCCGTATTAGATATTACGACTCTTTCCCAATAACCAATCTTGCCTGCAATTAAAAGAGGCAAGTGATAAGTAAAAAAATTAGGTGCAGAGATATCCATCTTTTCTGCAGTAAACAAGATCTTACCTTCGATCCCGTGTGTATCCATAAAAACAAAACCGAATTTTGGAGCTTCCTCAAGCGCCTTCACTGTTGCGTCGGATCCACTGAATTCGGTAATCTGAAATCCCTTGCATTCGGATTCACTAAACCTATTCTTAGCAATCGTTACTTTATCAGGATAAAATACTGTCTTATAAGGCGCATATAACATTACGTTTCTGTTACCTATTTTATTAGGATCAAGATTTACATTGTTCGACGTTCCTCCAAAATCTCCGAAACTCACGCTTTCACCTATGGTCTGGTGCTCTACGGGAATTTCACGCGAACGTGATCTTTCAGTTCTGATACTGTCAAACTGCTTTTGATCAAAGGGCATACCTCCCTGAATGATTGATCCGTTGGATCCCTTGTAAGGAAAGATCATTCCCCCGTTTATCCCATTGCTGAACTTGATTTCTATACCGTTGTTTCCGGAGGTAACCGAAACACTTGATATGCCCGGCTGTGACTGAAGAAAAGTAATTGTCTGATTAACTGCATTCGAATAGTTATTTAAATTTCCTCCAAGTGCAGTAATGAAATGACTTCTGGCAAGCTTCAATGAATTAATATTCTTGTTTATTGAAGTGTCACTGACCGTCGCATAAACTTCAATCAAGCTTTCTGAAGATGTTGCTGTCTTCGTTACTCCTGCCTCGCTTATTGTTGCCGAAGCAACATACTTTACAGTTCCCAACACTGATTCTGAAATAGAGGCTTTTGTACTAAATATTCCATCGCCTAAAATTTCATCTCCGTTTGCTAAATCTCCATTATCTCTAAGTATTCCAACCTCTGTCAGTCCTCCTCCTCCATCCTTCTTGTTCAATTTTACAGTTGAGTCGGACAATGTTACGCCGGCAGCGAGCGTAAATTGAAATATTACATCTGTTGCTGTGTTCTGTATAAGTGTATTTGGATTTGAAACCAAAGTACCTAGTGATGTACTCCCCTGTTGTGGCGGCGTAACCGGATTGTCACTGCTGCAACTCATTATTAGAGCAAGTAAACATCCAGCTAACATTGTATTAAATACTTTCATAATTTGTTTGTTTTGGGTTAGAGAAATCTTGAATAAAATAGTTATAATCAGTATGGAGTAAAAGGATAAAACACATCTGAATCATGATGCTCCAATTTTAGACAATGCTTTATTGTGAGCAAGTAGTTTTCCGTAATAGTTTGCTGTATGTATTGTTCTCCTTTTAAATGTGTTCGTGAACCGAAATTTGTCAGCCTATTGCTTCAATTCATTGTAACCGATCCATATTTTCTTATGACTCAAACCTTGATCCGTCCCATTCAACGCCCTCCTGAAAAAGTTCTGCTTTTCTTTTTATCAACTCCTCTGCTATCAACGCACTGCTTCCGCCAATTTCCTGAAGTTTCGAAATTATATTGAGATAACTTTTTTCATCTCGATTTTGGCTTAACTTGAAAACATTTTCAATCTTATCTGCCTTAATTTCAAAGCCAACAATCGCCGGCATCATCTTGTTTAGAAATTGGTCAGGAAGATTGTCATAGAATGTCTGCGATTGCGTGTTGCCATTTTCAAATTTCAAAGTCAGCTTACGCATAAACTCAACTAACCGGTCATCTGTCATAAAGTTTACTTTCCCATTGACATGAACACTCATATAATCCCAGGTAGATCCGATTTGAGGATTGCTGTACCAGGAAGCGCTTACGTAACAGCTTGGACCCGTAAAGACAATTAACACATTTGGATTCTCAATAAATGCCTTGTGATGGTCAGTGTTTCGCATGATATGTCCCTGCAAAAAAAGTTCTCCATTTCTTTCTTCAAGTAGTATTGGTATCTGGGTAGCAACTTGTTCACCTGACAGATAACTACCGGTCATAAATGCAAATGGATGTTCTTCCATGAAATCCAAAATCACTTGTTTGTCTTTCTCTTTGAAATATGAAAAGTTATACATGCTTAATTTGACTTAATTTGAATTGATTCAGATTTTTGTGTTGTGGAATGTTGTCTTAAAATGCTCCATATATATTCAAGTATGTCAAGTCAGTCTATAAATAAATTCTTCTATCTCCATTTGCCGGGCATTTGCAAAGCCTTTGTCCGAGCCGACTTTGTTAAAGCCGCATTTTTCCAGAACCTTTTGAGAGCCAAAATTATCAAATGCAACTCGCGCGAATAGTGGTCTAACCTTGATAATGGTAAGAAATTTGTTCAATGCCTTTGTCGCAATTCCTTGACCCCGGAATTTTCTGTCAATCCAATAAGTTATTTCTGCGTCTCCTTCCATTACAAACTTAGCAACGCTGCCCACGATAATATTGTCAAGAAGAATTGTTTGATTGTTTACGGTTGGGTCGTTCAGCAACTTT
>JBDHXH010000059.1:0-18126 GCA_039810605.1 Ignavibacteria bacterium
TTAAAGCCAAAATGGTTTTGTTTCTGTCATGGGCAGAAATTCCTGTTGTTGTACCGAAAAGATAATCCACGCTTACTGTAAATGCTGTTTCATGCAGCGATGTATTTATGTTGGTCATCATATTCAGCTCCAGTTCGTTAAGTCTTGCATCTTCCATTGGAACACATACAAGTCCTCTTCCATATTTTGAAAGAAAATTAACGAGTTCCGGTGTAGATTTCTCCGCGCTAAATATCATGTCGCCTTCATTCTCTCTGTCCTCATCATCAACAACGATAACAATTTTTCCTTTGCTGATGTCGGCAATGGCGGACTCGATAGAACTAAGTTTATACGAACTTCTATTCTTCAATTTCATATCATCACACCTCAATTGAATATCCTGTGATTCATTAATATCTAAATTTTAACCGAACATTGATTTTTTCTCCGGCTGTGTATCTGTCACACCGACGATTGTGCTTACAGCGGATCTTTCAATTTTCAATTTGACACTGTCCGAAACCTTTACAAGAACGGTTTTATCTTCAAGCCCTTCTACAGTTCCGTGTATTCCTCCCGCAGTAATTATCTTATCTCCCTTCTTGATTGATTCAAGCAACTTCGTTCTTTCCTTCTGCCTCTTTTGCTGCGGTCTTAAAATCAAGAAATAAAAAATTACGATGATAAGCAGAAAAGGCACTATGGAAGAAAGGAGCGATTCCATTCCTCCGGGTGATTGCTGTAACAGTATAAATTTAGTTAATGTCAAAATATTATCCTTCTGTTTTATTTATTGAAAATCTAAAATTATTGAATCTGTATTACTATTTCATTTCAAATACAAAAAACGCAAAACCATCAATTGCAACTCAAGACAAATAATTCTTCAGGAATTCTTTCTTAAAAGAAAGAAACCTGTCTTCTTCAATTGCAGACCGGATATCCTTCATAAGTTTCAGATAAAATCCCACATTATGAATCGTGGCAAGCTGAATACCAAGAACTTCCTTCGAAATAAAAAGGTGTCTTAGATATGCAAGCGAAAAATTCTCCGATGTATAAGTTTTGCATTCCGTATCAGGCGAATTGAAGTCATTCTTATACCTCGCGCCTTTAATATTTATTTCGCCGTTTGTTGTAAACAACCTTCCATGCCTTGCATTGCGAGTTGGCATAACACAGTCAAACATATCAATCCCGCGCTCAACGCATTCAAGCAAATCCACGGGAGTCCCGACACCCATCAGGTATCTCGGCTTTTCAACAGGAAGCAAGTCCGTCGAGAAATCAACAACATCGTACATCAGAGAATTCTCTTCTCCGACTGCAAGTCCTCCTAAGGCATGCCCGTCAAAATCAATCTCGCACAATTGCTCAATGCTTTGTTTTCTCAAATCTTCATAAGTGCTGCCCTGACTGATTGAAAAAAGGCTCTGCTCTACATCCGATTCATTCTTTGAATTACAAAAATAATCATAGCACCTCTTTTCCCATTTTAATGTCAACTTAATTGACTCTTTTACAACATCGCGGTCGGTCGGATATGGCAGGCATTCATCAAGAGGCATCATAATGTCTGATCCTATAATCTTCTGATAATCAATAACATTCTCCGGTGTAAAAAAATATTTATCTCCGTTGAGATGAGAAGAAAATTCAACACCTTCATCAGTCACCTTCTTAAGTTTAGACAGGCTGAATATCTGAAAACCACCGCTGTCGGTAAGGATGCTTTTATTCCAGTTCATGAAACTGTGAAGACCTCCTGCGTTTTTCAGAATTTCAATACCGGGTCTTAGAAAGAGATGGTATGTGTTTCCGAGAATTATGCGAGTATCAATTTCATGAAGTTCTCGGTGTTCGATTGCTTTTACATTTGCCATAGTTCCAACCGGCATGAAAACGGGAGTCTCAATTATGGAATGAGCAGTTTCTATTTTGCCTGACCTTGCTTTTGATTCGCTGCTATTTGAAAGAACACTAAAAGTCAATTATGAATCTCTAAATTATGTCTATAATTCTTTTGTCGGTAACCCAACAATTATAATAAAAAAACTATCAATCAGAGAACCGGTATTACATTTTCAAGAGAAAATTACCTGATGCTTTCCCATTTCTTTGAGGCGGATTTTCCGAACATTAATACATACGCGGCATTCTTAGTCCATTCGAAAAAAATCCTCGGATATCCATACTTCCTGAATCTTCTGGGAGACTCGTAAACAAGCAGGTCTCTTCTGAAAACAACCTTTCCCATTCGACTTAGTCTGCGAAACAGATCAAAATCTTCACCTGCAACAACATTTTCATTGTATCGGCCGGCTCTAAAAAAACTTTCGCGTTTGATAATCTGACATTCTCCCCTTCCCATCCCTACAAAAAATTTATTGAGCAGATAAACGTAATTATTATACATTGAATGGAATAACTTGTCGCCGAAGTTTTCCTCGTCCGGAAAGACCTTTATTCTGCACGCCATTGCCAAAACACTTTTGTTATCGGCAAACTTTTTCACCTCCGACAAAAAAAAATCCGGATCCGCAATCAAAACATCTGCATTTAAAAAAACAAGAACATCTCCCGTAGAATTTTCTGCACCTAAATTCCTTCCGCGGGAAATGTTCTGTATTATACTCTCTTTGTCTGAAACCACCTTATCCGAGAATGCTTCTGCCATGCTGACGGTTTTATCGGAACTGCCGCCGTCACTGACAATTACTTCTGCATCATACTTCAATCTGATTTCAGTATCAAATTGCTCAAGTATTCCTTTAATTAGTTTTTCTTCGTTCAGCGCCGGTATGACAATGCTGATTCTCAACTGAACAAAAATGCGTTACATATTTGCAAGCAAGCGGTATCCCTTCTTGTCAAGGGTTTTAATCCCGCTTGTAGATACTCTTACAGTTACCCACCTCTTTTCTTCCTCAAGCCAGAATCTTTTTTTCTGAAGATTGGGAAGCTGTCTTCTTTTTGTTTTGTTATTGGCGTGTGAAACATTTTGTCCTTTGAGCGGCCTCTTTCCGGTTACCCTGCAAACTTTAGACATTCTTTCTCCTTCGTTTATGGTTTATATGGTTTGTAGGTTGATTCATATACTTTCATATTCCTGTCGAGAAACTTGTAAGTTCCCTTTTCGGACTTTACGGCATCCACCATTCTAACGCTTATTATCCTGGTTTCTTTATTTGTATCCGGACACATTACAACAGAGTCACCCTTTTTTCCAAGCTTCGCAGCTTTATCTGCAAATGATTGTTGCTTTGCCATTTTACTATTTGCTGTTTATTAATTTTGAATTTGCAAATATACTTCTATTGTCTCTGAATTTCAATGAAATAAGCTTGAGCATCGGAATTTAAAAATCGTTTATGTGATTATGGTCGGGTTTCTTGCATTCCTAATTTTCAATCCTTAGCTTATTCAGTCCTTCTCTAATTTGTTCGTTCACTCTTTTTGAGACCATTTCTTCGGCTTTGTAAATCATGTTCTTAATTGCAATCGGGGAAGATTTGCCATGTCCGATTATTGTAACACCGTTTATTCCAAGCAACGGTACTCCTCCGTATTCCTGATAATCAAAGTCTTTCAGAACTACATTCTTCAGCGTTCCATACATCATACCGGTCCAAATTTTTTTGAAAAAGCCCTGCGAAGCATAGTTGCGGAATTTTCCTTTAATCACTTCGAGTACACCTTCGGCAAATTTCAGCACGACATTTCCGACAAAGCCATCACACACAATGATATCAGCAGCCCCGGTCAAAACATCTCTACCTTCGATATTGCCGACAAAATTCAATTCTGATTTTTCGAGAAGTTCATAAGCCTCAAGTGAAAGCGTGTCGCCTTTTGACTTTTCTTCCCCAACGTTGAGAAGTCCGATCCTTGGTCGCTCAACGCCGTAAATATACTTCATATAGATGCTGCCCATAATCGCGAACTCGAGAAGATGAACAGCTTTACAATCCACAGACGCACCAACATCAAACACCATCGTTCGTCCTTTATCAGTCGGAAACAAGGAACCAATTGTGGGTCTCCCCACGCCTTCAATCCTTCCGAGTTTCAGTATTGATGCAGCCATCACCGCTCCGGTGTTTCCGGCGCTTACAAAGGCATCTGCTTTTCCTTCTTTCATCAGCTTAATGCCGATGCTCAAAGATGAATTTGGTTTTTCCTTTAATGAATCTGTCGGCGAGTCATGCATGGAAACAATCTCGTCCGCATTAACAATGCTAAGGTTGGTGAGATTCACTTTGTGTTTCAGAATTTCATCACGGATTTGTTTCTCTTTCCCTGATAAAATTATCTCCAGGGTATCCGGAAAATTTTCAGCTGCGATTATTGCCCCGGATACTTCATTCAGAGGGGCAAAATCGCCCCCCATAGCATCAAGAACAATCCTTATTTTTCCCATCTGAATATAATTCTTAAACGATTTGCTGATGAAATTTGAAGCGAGCTAAGGAGAGACTGAAGTCTATTTTTTTGGAATTACAATACTTTTTCCATCGTAGAATCCGCAAGACGGGCATACTCTGTGAGCTTGTTTCATTTCCCCGCAATTCTTGCATGCAAGCAGCGCAGGCGCAGTAGCTTTGTAATGCGTTCTTCTTTTTCTGCCTCTTGTTTTTGAATGTCTTCTCTTTGGATTTGGCATTATTATTTTATTTTGATTTTACTTTTATCAATTTTTCCCAAACAGGATTAACTCCTTTGTCTCCCGATGAATCCGGTATTACTCTCGTCATCTCCTTACCGCAATATGAACACCTTCCATCAATTTCAACCGGAGCTTTCTTCATAGGCACAGATAATATTACAAAATCTCTAATGTCATTCTTAACCTCAATATACTTCGTATTGGGATGAATGAATTTAATTTCCTCATCACTTTCCTCTTCAATATCCGCATCGTCCCTGAATTCATACTTATATATAATCTCAAACGAGTTCTTAAAATCGTGCTCATATTTTTCTGTACACTTATCGCAGAGTAATTCATATTTTCCATCGAGTCTCACATTTGCTGTTATCTGATTCCCGGATTTTATAAGTTTAATGCTAACTCCGATATCTCCGGCGGTATTCACATCTTCAAGTTCAAATTCATCCGGCGAAACTTGAAATTCATAATCATATTCACCCTCCTTTAAACCGCCGATGTTTAGTTTAAACTTATCCATAAAATTTTCAAAGAACTTTAAAAAATATTACCCTTTTCTTTCAGCAAGAAATCGGAAACATCTAAACACCTATCATTTCTTTGTAAGCTGATGCCTCCATAAGATCATTTATTTCATCTGAACTTTCAACTTCGAATTTAGCAATCCATCCGCCTTCATAAGGTTCTGTATTAACAACCGAGGGATTATCATTTATTGATGTGTTCAGTTCGAGAATCTTTCCCGTCACCGGACTGAATATTTCGGAAACGGTTTTAACCGCTTCAATCGAGCCAATGCTGTCGCCTTTCTTAACAGAGTCGCCGACACTCACGGATAGATCAAGATAGATAATATCACCAAGTTCATTTTGCGCATAATCAGTAACACCTATCAGACAAACATTTCCTTCGGGCTTTACCCACTCGTGCTCTTTCGTGTATCTAAGTGATGGGGGAAATTTCATTCTTTTTCAAAAATTTTGTTATTAAAGTCCTGCAATTTACTCATTCTGAAAATTCTATTCAATTGAGAAATCGGAAATAGCGAAAACTGCGGAAACCGAAGGCAGTGATGAACTGAATGTGCATCCGCTGAAAAATGTTTAAAACATTTTTCAGCAGTCAAATAGACAATTGTGAATTTCATTCATTAATCGTTTCCGCCAACTTCCGACGCAAAGTCGTAGAGACAGAAACCGACTTGTGCTTCGGGTGAAAAAATGTTTAAAACATTTTTCACCCGCAAATGCTTGATGTCAAATTGTAAAAAAATCCACCTCAAGTTATTGAGTGTGGATTTTGAGATTCAGTTATGCTTAACTACATCAATAAAATTTCAGCCCTTTGAGACTTCCTTGCCATACAGCATGGATGTTCCCAAATCTCTTTCAATTCTTTCCCAGTCTTCATTTCTCCTTTGAGCTGAAGGATAATCAAAGTAGAATTCCTTGTCGTCAATGTTAGTGAAAACCCCGATAAAGAACTTTCCGTCACTTTTGTCAACCTTAATTAAGTACCTGACACAACTCATGTTGAAGATCATGTTTTGTACTTTTATTACCATCTTCCTATCCTTTCTCCTGTGAATTATTTTGTCCGTCCCGCCACAGGAAATGCAGGCGAACCAGTAAGTTTATTATTCGTTGTTCTATCTTTTGGGGATTTGTTTCGGATTCTAACCGGATTGTTCCAGCAGTGAATGAGTATGCAATATAAAAAAATATTTGAAAATTTTGTATTCAATTTTTAAATGAAATTTTGAAAAAGTTCTATACAACTTTCATCGCTTCTGTAAAGAACATGTTCTGAATGACTATCCTAAGTTTTATTCTTCTGAACTCTCTTCCGTCTTTTGAGTCTTCCGCTCAAATAAATCTTTACAAATCTTTTGATTCAACTATATTGAGAATCTTCGTCTGTACCCCCGATATCAAGCTGCCTTCAATGCCGGGAAAAATTTTCCTCAAAGCATCTTCTGCCGATCTGGCTTGATCATGATTCTCAAATTCAAGTTCAATGATTACAAAATTTTCGTCTTCAATCAGACGATAAATCCGATAGCGCTTCACTCCCGACTGCTTTCTGTTTATCGGATCACTGTCAAATGCCTTTTTCCATTTCTCAAAACTTGAGACTTTATGTTCAATTCGAAGAGTTATCACGCATTAATGTTTTTTGTTGAATATTAGTTTATCTCGATGTAATATCATAGCAAAATTAACATCAAATACTTTCAGGAGATTTTGACTCGCTGTGAAGTTGATTGTTTTCCTGCGGCTCGTAGTTGCTCCAGCTCCCGATGTTTGGAAGTCCCCATTGCTCCGCGTTTGCATATCTGAAATCAAGCTTGTACCTGTCCGGAATTTCCTTCAGAAATGAACCAACCGGGTAACTTGGAAAAATTGCCTCATAGGTAAGCATTGATTGAAATGAAACACGCCTGTAAATATGAGAGCGTGTAATGTTTTCCTTTTTTTCCAAACCTGATGCACCTAACAATTCCACCACACTCTTCACAGTTCGCTTGTGGAAATTTGCTACCCGGGTTTTCTTATCATCTACAACAAGTCCGATTGTCAATTTTGGATCTTGCGTTGCAACACCGACGGGACATCTGTTGGTGTTGCATAGCAGAGCCTGAATACAGCCAACCGCCATCATCATTGCTCTTGCAGAATAACATGCATCAGCTCCTAAAGCCATCGCCCTGATAATATGGAATCCGCTTGTGATTTTTCCTGACGCTAATATTTTTACATGCTTGCGAATGTCTAAACCTGTAAGGATATTGTGAACAAAGTCCAACCCGTCTAAAAGCGGCGCCCCTACATAGTTCGAAAACTCCTGTGGAGCTGCGCCTGTACCTCCCTCTGCGCCATCAACAGTTATAAAGTCCGGATATATATCCAATTCCATCATGGCTTTACAAATTGAAATGAATTCGCTTTTATATCCTATGCAAAGTTTGAATCCTGTCGGCTTGCCTCCCGAAAGTTCCCTAAGCTTCTGAATAAAGAGAATCAGTCCTTTTGGTGAACTGAATGCTTTATGATAAGGCGGTGAAGCTACAAGTGTATGCGGTTCGATGTTTCTTATTGCAGCAATTTCAGGCGTATTCTTCGAAGCAGGTAATATACCGCCATGTCCGGGTTTAGCTCCTTGTGAAATTTTAATTTCGATCATCTTTACTTGAGGCAATCGTGATTTTTCCTCAAACATTTTCTGATTGAAATTTCCGTCTTCTGTGCGGCATCCGAAATATCCCGTCCCTATCTGCCAAATCACATCTCCCCCGTGTTTCAAGTGATAGTTGCTTAGTCCTCCTTCTCCGGTGTTGTGAGCAAAACCACCAATCTTTGCGCCCGCATTCAACGATTCAATTGCGTTTGAACTTAGTGAGCCATAACTCATGGCGGCTACATTGAATATGCTGCATGAATATGGCTGACTGCAGTCTTTGTTTCCTATGAGCACGCGGGGATTCTGGTCCAAAATTTCGAAGTCCTTCGGAGCAATGGAATGACACAACCATTCATAGCCGTCTGAATAAACATCCAGTTGTGTACCGAACGGCATCGAATCATTTTCTAATTTTGCTCGCTGATAAACAGTTGAACGGTCAACCCTGTTAATGGGACGCCCGTCAATATCCGACTCAATAAAATATTGATAAATCTTGGGGCGAAGATTCTCCATCAAAAAACGCAGCCTCCCTACCACAGGATAAATTCTCATGACGGAATGCTTCTTCTGATACATATCATAGTAGCCTAACCCCGTAATTATCAACACGATTACAAAAGTAATATAATAATCCGGCTGAAGATGCACGGCGAACCAATATGTAGCTGCTAATACTAATGTTGAAATGATTACAAAATGAATTCTCATACTAAGCTTAAGATTTTCAATTTCATGATATAGTCAAGACTATTTCCTAATGCTGTGTTCCAATTTTTTATTTCTATAAACAGTCTTTCAAATGGCTGTTAAAATTGCCTGCTTCCTCGTAACAAATTCAAACTTCATCTCTTCTCCCTATTGCCATTTTATATGCAGCAGCAGCATCGGATAGCGGTGTCAGACTATCAGATAAAATATTAGTAGTACCATTGTTGTATAGTTCGTCCGCAACTTTTTTGATTAATGCCAGAGTAGATTTCATCAAACTTGAGCCAAGACTCAATCGGGCAACACCAAGATCCTGAAGTTCATTCACCGAAAGTGTCAATGTCGCCCCGAGTGTTGGGTTCAAAAGAATATTAATAGGTGCATCAATTTCTCTAACCAAGGTTGAGATCATTTCTTTGTCAATTACCGGTTGAACAAATATACAATCAGCTCCTGCTTCACGGTATCTGTTACCACGCTTAATTGACTCCGATAATTTTTCCTGAAGTGAACTCTGCGATGTATAAAATGAATCTGTCCTTGCATTAATTACCAAATGAAAACCTAATGAATCTGATAAGGAGCGGATGGCTGATATCCTTTCGCAAAATTCGTTCTCGTCAATTAACATCGGACTTAGATCAATGCTGTCCTCAATGTTTATCCCAACAATCCCCGTTGCAATTACTTTTCTAATCGAATCAAGTATTTCTTCCAGATTTTTTCCATATCCCGCCTCCATATCAACTGTTACCGGAACCTGAACTCCTCTAACGATTCCTGTGATTACATCAATCATTTCAGATAATTGAATCACCTGGCAGTCAGGGTAACCCTTGGAAGCAGCGATTCCCATACTCGTTGTTGCGATTGCTTTGGAGCCGCACGCTTCGATTAATCTGGAGCTTCCGATATCCCACGAGTTAAGAAGAACAAGAAGCTCCTCATCATGATGATACTGCAAGAATTGTTCAGCTTTTGTATTTTGAATATTTGAAACCACAATCAGGATTTTTTTAAATGAATGAAACTAATATTAATGTTTGTCCTTCCACATCCACCATTTTAGTTTTTCGCTATCTTGTTTGCTTGTTGGGGTTTCAGCAAAATATACAGCGCACCTGATGACATAAAGTAAACATCTGTCCTGAACGCAGCCTGCAAATTTATTTGATTCGTCGTAAAGTTGCTTCGGATCTTTACCTTTCAGATCTGCGATACATCTTATGCCAATGTTATACAAATCTTCCGCGATAGACTTTCCAACACCGGGAATTAAAGCCAATTCTTTGATTGATTGCGCTGCTGTCATTAAATTTTTGATTTCATTTCGTCAATTTCAATTTGCAATATTCAATGTCCGGAAATCTAAACCTAAAGTTTCTTAAGATAAACTGTATTAACAATTCCCAAAAAATTGTTCTTTGTCCTGTATGCTTCCAGTCCTCTTTCACGTGACATCAAAACAAACTCGTTCACTGTGTAAAAATTCCTGACGGACTCAAACAAGTATCTGTATGCGTATTTACTCCTTGAAATTCTGTTTCCGACATAAGGCATAATTTTTCCAAAATAGACATTGAACAAACTGTTTATGAAATTGTTTTCGTTAAACATTTCTATGATAACTGCAACGCCATCGGGAGAAAGAACTCTGCTTATTTCAGTCAGAGATTTGGAGAGGTCATCAAAATTCCTGATGCCAAATCCTATCGTAATGACATCAAAGTAATCATCCGCAAACGGAAGTTCTGATGCATCTGCCCGAATCAGTTTAAGTCTCGGATCAGAAATTTTTTCCTTCTGTATCTCCAGCATCTTTTCAGAAATATCTACGGCAACAATTTCTTCAGGCTCAAGTTTCAAAAGCTGAACCGCGAGATCTCCTGTACCGGAAGCAAGATCAAGCACTTTGCCGGTTCGCACCTTCTCCATCCCCAGAAACTCAATTATCTCCTTTCTCCATTTCTTGTCAAGGTTAAGAGTAAAGAGATGATTCAGCCTGTCATAGGTGGGAGCAATTTCATCAAACATTGACCTGATCTTCTGCGGAGATTTATCCGGACTTGAATTGTTCATTAATTAAATCTGATTGATTTGATTGGATCAATTCGCGAAGCAATAAATGATGGTATCAGCGTAGCGAGAAATGTAAGTACAATTGTTATGACAGAAACGAGAACGATATATTCCGGTATCAGCAATATAGGAACGCTCTTCATATAATACACTTCCGGCAGCGAAAAGAAATGATACTTCAATTCTGCATAGCAAATTCCAAGTCCCAGTATATTTCCGAAAATTATACCGGTTAATCCAATCAGCAAACCATCTGCGAGGAAAATTTTCATTATGCTGGCTTTCGATGCGCCCATAGATCTTAAAATCCCGATTGACTGTGTTTTTTCAAGCACAAGCATCAGCAATGTCCCGACTATGTTAAATGTCGCAACGACTATTATCAGTCCGAGAATAACCGGTATCGGTGCTTTCTGAAGTTCAACCCATGTAAACAGCGGCTTGAAAAGCTGGTACATTGACTTCGGATAATACGGATAACCAATGTCACTCTTTATTTTCGCAACCACTTCATTAACCTTATCGGGATCACGCAATCTTATTTCAATTCCCGTAACAGAATTCTCAAAATTAAAAAGTTTCTGCGCCGTAAGTAAATCAGTATATATAATCAGATCATCGAAGTCTCTTAATCCGGTCTCGTAAATTCCCTTAACTATGAATTGCTTAATCTTCGGCGGATTCATAGGCGATGGAATTCCATTCAATCCGAAAACTATGACTTTGTTTCCCACATCGAGGTTCAGTTTTTTTGCAAGCTTATCCCCTATCAGCAGACTCGAAAAAATTGTGTCAACAGGCTTCAGGTCAGCACTTCCCTTCAAAATCTTATTGCGGGCAGTTGATAAATCAGTTTCCGGAATTATTCCCTTCAGTATAATACCTTCGACATTTGATTTGAATCTTATTACTGCTTCTTTCTGAACTATCGGTGATATATCGCTTATCTCTTTCATCTCCCCTTTCATCTTTTCGATCACATCCCTGTAGTCTCTCAATCCTTCTGCAGTGAAGGAAGAAATCTGAATGTGAGATACAAGGCTCGTCACTTTGTCTCTGATTTCTTTCTCAAAGCCCTGCAGTATCGAGACAGTCACAATCAACGCTGCCACCCCAAGCGCAACGCCAACAATAGAAATATAGGTGATGAACGATATGAATTTGGATTTCCCTCCTGAAAAAAGATATCTCCGGGCAATGAGGAATTTATAATTCAATTTCCTTGTGATTTGTTTTCATCTTATGTCCGCACTCCATTTATGAATCATGAATTATTTCTCAAGCAAATATGCCTTAACGAATCCTTCAATCTCCCCATCCATTACACCTTGAGTATCGCTCGTTTCGAAATTGGTTCTGTGATCTTTCACCATATTATACGGATGGAAAACATAGCTGCGTATCTGACTTCCCCATTCGATTTTCTTCTTTGAACTTTCAATGGATTCGATCCTCGCAAGCTCTTTTTCTTTTTCAATCATATACAACTTTGACTTCAGCATCTTCATTGCATTCATTTTATTCTGGAGTTGTGAGCGCTCATTCTGACACTGCACTACTATTCCTGTCGGAATGTGAGTAATGCGTATTGCAGTTTCAACTTTGTTGACATTTTGTCCGCCCGCACCTCCGGAACGGAAGGTATCAACTTTAATATCCGCAGGATTGATTTCAATTTCAATATTGTCATCAATTATCGGACTTACATACACAGCAGCGAAGGAAGTATGTCTCTTCTTGTTTGCATCAAACGGTGAAATCCTTACCAGCCTGTGAACGCCGTTTTCTGCTTTGAGATATCCATAAGCATATTCCCCTTTGACTTCCACTGTCGCACTCTTTATTCCTGCACCGTCTCCGTCAAGCCTGTCAATGACTGCTGCTTTAAAATCTTTTTTCTCACAGTATCGCAGGTACATTCGCAGCAGCATTTCAGCCCAGTCCTGCGACTCTGTTCCGCCCGCGCCTGAATTAATGGTAATGATAGCATCGCGGATGTCATCTTCATCCGAAAGCATTTTCTTCAATTCAATGTCCGAAAGTTCTTTCTCGAAATTGCCTATATCACTATCCAATTCCTGTTCAATACTTTCATCAGATTCACTCTCTGCAATTTCAATTATCCCATAGATATCATTAAGATGATTTTCTACTGATTGAAATTCTTCCACCCATTTTTTCAAAGCAGATGTTTCCTGAAGGATTTTTTGTGCAGACTTGTTATCGTCCCAGAAATTTTCTCTCTGTGCTTCCTTCTCGAGTTCTTTTATTCGGCTAATCTTTGAATCGATTTCAAAGAAACCTCCTCAAAGAGTCAACTTTCTCTTTCGAGTCTTTTAATTTGTATTTCTGATTTTCAAACATATTTAATTTCATTTTAGAATTCGAAAATTATTTAATTTCTATTTCCATCTTAAGCAGTGCGCTTGCAAGAGTTTTCCCCTGTGCATCAAGTTTCAACGAAACAGTTCCGCCGCCGCCGAGTGCATTGTTTAAAATAAAGTTCAATGCGTTTATATTCGGCATTTCATACCTGATTACTTCACCTTCACATATACCTTCAAAAAACTTTTTTACTTTTTCGGCTGTAACTTCCCTCCTGATCACTTCATAATTCTTTTTGTCATAAGCAATCAGCCCGATGTTAGCAGCATCTCCCTTGTCTCCGCTTCTTCCATGGCAAATTTCCCGTAATTTTATTTTCATAGATTAAATTTTAATTATTTTCAGCTCAAATCACTATTCGAGTTTTGGAGTTAAATCTTCAAGGCTTTATTCTCCTCATTTATTCTGACCCGGAGCACAAGAAAATTCAACAGTGTAAAGATTGTTGCAGTGAAATACAGATTGAATATCATCGGCAATGAAAACATCTCGCACGCAACTATGACATAATTCGGATGACGAAGAAATCTGTATGGTCCTCTGTTAACAAGCGTACTTCCTGGAATGCGCAAGATCTTCGTATTCCAGAATTCTCCAAGTGATATTAGCACCCAGATGCGTCCTGCCTGCAAGAAAATGAAAATTACCAAAAACAAATAATTAATAATATTTAATTTATCGTTCATACTTGTTAAAAAAAATTCGGCTGACATTGAAATGAAAAACAGAGAATGCATTAGGACAATGTATTTGTAATGTCTCTTTCCGAATTCAATTGCTCCGCGTCGCAGAAGTTTCTTCTCATTGGAAGCGGAATAAATCAATTCAACTACTCTCTGAATAATGACCGCTGAAATTACAATCAGAAATAGTTCAAGCATTGTGTCATTCCTTAAACGTTCGCGCATTCAAGCAAAGCCGAATCGCTTGAAAATCCGGGACCGAGTGACATCATCAGTCCATGCCCATTCTCAAAACCTTCTTCCATAAATCTCTTAAGAACATAAAGCACCGTCGCGCTTGACATGTTTCCGTAATCTCTAAGAATGTCCCTTGTATTTTTCAGCAAACCTGAATCTATCCGAAGAGATTCGCAGTAAGCATTTATAACTTTTATCCCTCCCGGATGAACGATGAAATTCTTTATCGCTGAAATCAACAAACTATTTCTGCAGAGAAATTCTTCAACATCCTGCTTCACGTTCTTCTCGACGAATGCCGGTATGTCTTTAGAAAATTTAACTTTGAAACCTTCATCAAGAATCTCCCATCCCATGATGTCAAGTGTATCACGATAACTTCTGGTGCAGGAGTCTTTAATATTGATGAGAAAATTACTTTTCTGTTTGTATTTGAAATTATCTCCGGCAACAAGAACTGCAGCAACCCCGTCGGAAAAAAGACTTGTCGCTATGAAATTACTTTTTGAAATGTCATTTCTCAAAAATGTGAGTGAACACAGTTCAACCGAAACAAGAAGGACAAGAGCAGAACTGTTCGAATTGCAAATTGATTTTGCTTTGGAAATTCCCGACACACCGCCGCTGCAGCCAAGTCCCCACAGAGGGTATCTGTTGACATTTTTGTTGAGATCCATTTTGTCAATTATGATTGCGTCAAGACTTGGAGTTGACAGGCCGGTCGTCGAAACAAAGATCAGGTCAGTAATTTCA
This sequence comes from Ignavibacteria bacterium, assembly GCA_039810605.1. GTDB lineage: Bacteria > Bacteroidota > Ignavibacteria > Tepidaquicellales > Tepidaquicellaceae > JAGPCH01. The sequence goes on from JBDHXH010000059.1 coordinate 14,680, forward strand.
TTTCTTCCAATTTCAGATTCGCGCAAGCATTCTTCAATTGCTTTTTCCGAATATTGAAGTGATAATTCTTTATAGAAGGCATTTCTTTCCGCAAATGTATCATTGCCATAAAAATAATCAACAGGAACACACAGATTACGGAATTCAATCTTTGCATTGTCAAAAGTTTCAAGCAATCTTTCGGTTCCTTCAATTTCATTTGAAAAAACCTTGCGTGCAAAATCTTTCAGGCATGACTGCCGCACCCTGTGTGGAAAATCAATTACAGAAGCTGATATTATTTTAGGCAAATGTCTCTCTGATTTAGTCTGAATCAATCTACAATTGAAATTATTCAATTTGAATGACAATCGCTTGACGATTCACGATTGACGATTCACGATTCACGATTCCCGATTCACGTATGAATTTCTATAATTGCCGTAATTATTTATTTTGCCCAAACCTTTAAAACCATACTGATGTCAACTCGACGTGAATTTATCAAACAAAGCGCTATCCTTACAGCAGGTACCATCGCTGCAGGAAACTCTTTTGCAATAAATTTCCTCAAAAAGCCAAAGGTTATAATCCTCGGAGCGGGAATTTCCGGACTGGGCGCTGCACTCAAACTTACGGAAAATGGTTACGACGTAACTGTTCTCGAAGCACGAAACAGAATCGGCGGAAGGATTTTTTCTCATACCATTGACGATAACGATAAAATTGTTGTCGAACTCGGAGCAGAATGGATCGGCGACTCGCACACAAGGTTGAAGGAACTTTGTAAGGAACTCGGACTTGATTTAATCAACAACAGGTTTGACGACAGGTTGATTTATGATGATGTTTTTTATAAACCGGATGATTGGGACTATTCGCCCGAGTGGCGGGAAAAATTCGATAAGATTCTCTTGTCATATTCAGGCATGACAGAACAGGAAAAAATTCAACTCGACAAAATGGATTGGTGGAGATTTCTGATGAACAATGACATCCCGCAGCGTGACCTTGACATACGGGAGTTTTCCGACAGCACCGACTTCGGTGAATCAATCCGATTTGTCTCAGCTTACTCCGCGCTTGCAGAATATGCAGAGTCAAACAAATACAACGAAATGGACTGGAAAGTAAAAGGCGGTAACTCACTTGTCATAAATTCTTTAGCAGAAAGAATCGGAATGGAAAAAATTCGACAGGGACACAAAGTTGATGCAATAAATTATGATCTGAATTCGATAAAGATTCATTGCACTAACGGCAGCACATTCGAATGCGATAAACTTATCTGCACTCTGCCGACATACTCAATGAGTAAAATCAACTGGTCTCCTGTTTTGCCGAAGGAGAAAACCGATGCAATGAATCAATTGCAATACAGCAGAATAAATAAATCTGCAACTCTTTTCAAAGAGCGTTTTTGGAAAGACGAGGCATTCAGTATTTTGACTGATACATTCTCTCATTATTTCTATCATGCAACGAAATTTCAAAATTCTCCTAAAGGAGTCTTGATTTCATATTCTATTGGCGACAAAGCCGATATTATGTCGAGACTCAAATCACCGCAGCGTGAAGATACTATTGCTGATTCACTCAACATTGCATTTGGCGACGTCAGGAATCTTTTTGAGAAGAACGTTAATTATTATTGGGGAAGTGATGAATTTACAAAAGGAGCTTATGCGCTTTATGGAAAAGGGCAGTGGTTTTCTTTGCTGCCTGTGCTCAAGGAAAAAATAAATAACATTTACTTTGCAGGAGAGCATGTTGCTGATTGGCAAGGGTTCATGGAAGGCGCATTGATTACAGGAGAAGAGGCAGCAGAGGGAGCAATGTCATAATTGAAATCCCAACAAAAATTTTTCTAAGCATCTTAAATCGTTTTGCCGGAAAATAGTTTAAAAAAAATTTTCATCGTCGCCGGAGAATCTTCGGGAGACATGCATGCGGCTTCAATGATGCGTGAGCTAAAGAAAATTTTCCCGAAGTCCGTATATAAAGGTATTGGCGGTCCGGATATGAGACGGCAGGGACTCGATGTAATTTATGATATGAAGAAGGTGAACTTCATTGGCTTCTCCTCCGTCATAAAAAATTTACCTGCTCTAAAAAAAATACTCAATCACTGTGTCACAGAAATTGAAGAGACTTCACCTGATGCAGTCATACTTGTTGATTTTCCCGGATTCAATCTGAAGTTAATCAGCTCCATCGGAAAATCTTACAAAGGCAAAATCATATATTACATTTCCCCGCAGCTCTGGGCATGGCATAAGAGCAGGATAAAGACAATCAAAAAGTTTGTTGATCTTATGATTGTCGTTTTCCCGTTTGAAGTCGAATTCTATTCCGACAATGGCGTAAAAGCAGTATTTGCGGGACACCCGTTAGTAGAACGCATTGACGATTTCCTCAAGAACCACAAACGAATCAGAAAATCTGAAATCAGCATAAGTATGCTTCCCGGAAGCAGGAGAGATGAGATTGAAAGAATGCTGCCTGTAATGCTGGAAGCGGCAGCAATGTTTAAAAAGAAATTTGATTGTGAAATTAGTTTCATTTGTTCTGCGAACCTTCCGCGTGCATTTTATGAAGGTTTGATTGATGAAAAAAAATTTGCAATTGTTTATTCCGAAGGAGACGATCAGATTAATTACAAAACAATCCTGAATTCAGATCTCGCCGTTACCAAATCCGGGACATCAACGATGGAATGCGCGTTGCTCGGCATACCGTTTTGCGTTGTCTATAAGACAGGAAAGCTTAACTATGCCATTGGAAAGAATCTCGTCAATGTTGATCATATAGCAATGGTCAACATACTTCTGAAGAGAAGAGCAGTAAAGGAATTTTTGCAGAATAATATGACTGCGGATAACATTTTTGCAGAAGGATCAAAAATCCTTACGGATAAATCATATTCCGAAAAAATGACCAACAGTTTTTCCGAACTTAGAAAAATTCTCACGGACAATGACGCTTCTTCAAATACTGCGAAGCTTATCGCATCTCAAATTCTAAATGAAGAATAAATCTTGAAGAGTCTTTCTAACCTCGTTAAAAATTATTTTATTCCTGCGGCGGTGAGAATGTATTTGCATATTATAAGAGTCAGAGTCAGAGGTCAGATAATTTCAGAGCCTGCCGTATATATTTTCTGGCATTCTCAAATGCTATCGGGCTGGCGAATTTTCAAAGGCAGGAATTTCACAGCTCTTGTTTCTCAAAGCAATGACGGGGAAATGCTCAATCGCCTTTTGGAAAAATGGAATTACAATGTCATCAGGGGCTCAAGTTCAAAGGGCGGCAAAGAGGCTCTTGGTGCGGTGATTGACCTTGTAAGAAATGGCACTTCGGCGGTAATCACTCCCGATGGTCCAAGGGGACCTGCACATGAAATCAAAAATGGACCGCTTCTGATTTCACTATCATGCAATGTCCCCGTGATTCCCGTCAGGATTACAT
>JBDHXH010000060.1:0-18039 GCA_039810605.1 Ignavibacteria bacterium
GCATCGTATCCCTTATGATTTTCCCGCCCGTAAAGTAAAGTCCTTCCTCATATACCTTGAGATGAAGAGATTTCACGGGTGGGAGTGAGTTGTCTGTCAAAAGTGAAACTTCGAAATCCGATTTAGACGGATCATTATTAATTATGTGCATGACGGCGTTCAGGGAAGCATCGGTAGATTGTTGACTGATACGGATATTATTCTCAACCAACAATGCCGTCTTAATCCTGACAACAAAAAGTCCGCTGTCGCCTGCAGCAATTGTTTGAGAAGGAAAGTTTATGATTGAGAATATTGAAGAATTGCTTCCTGTGAAATTCACTTGCGAAATGTTAAGCCCCGATGTTCCGCAATTTTTGACATAATAATTTTTGGTTGAGGAATCGGGAAAATTTACCGTTCCGAAATTCAGTATCGAATCACCCGGAGTGTTTAATCTTATACATGGACTTGTGATCCCCGAAGCTTTCGTAAAAGTCAAAATGATGCTGTCGCAAGTTCCTTGTATTCCTGAATATTGATCATAGTTTAGAATTTTCCAGTTGCCGGATGCACTTGTTCCGTTATAGCCATTCAGGGTATAGTCGGCTTTGAAAGTATTGTTGATATACGGAGGAGTTCCGGAAAACCAGTACTGTTGGGCGGAATCAGATACTGATGCGCCTGTGATGTTAGCAGCGGTTCCCCCGTTTGATGCGAACAAACATTTTCTGTTCTTGTTCGCATCGGCAATTGGAGAAACTAACTGAATGATTTCATCGCTGATTCTCGAATGCCTCAAATATATTCTTGCTCTTGTATCAAGGATGATAAAGTTTCCAAAAGCAATTGAAGACGAATAAGTAACTCCGGGATCGTTCAGTGTAAAAGTTCCGATTGAGTTTGTAACAGTTGTCACGTTTGCAATTGCAAAATAACACAGCCAGAAATTGTTCGGCGCACCTCTTGGAAATGTGGTTACATTGCCGGCGTTGTCATAAGCTCTGATGTAATATTGCACCTGTGTCTCATATCCCTGCGAAGGAATTTGAAATGTAAAATTATTTCCTGTCAGAGCCGAACAAGTCAGTGAGTCAAATCCCGACCACACAGAATTATTCTTATTGATTCTGTAAAATACTTTCGGCTGTTGATTTCCATTTGATGGAACAGGCGATCCGTTTTGGTCAACAATTTCAGCAATCAATTTTGTCGGGTAAGTACTTGAATGCGAAGCAATGTTTTTGTGATTGATAGTAGGCGGCGTTACATCCGCTCCTGCTGCCAGTCTTACTGAATTATAAGCGTTAACTCTTCCGTATGCGCAGTATTCACTCCATTTTCCGTAAGGTTTGTTTATGCAGTACTCGATGTTATCTACTTTATCACAGCCTCTGAATAATTTGTCCATTACGCCTGTACGTGACAGGGACGGATTTACTGAAAGTATCAGCGCTGCAACTGATGCTGCTGTCGGACAAGTACATGACGTTCCTCCGAATGAACTATAATATGAACCTTCCGTTCCTGTTGAATGGCTGTATCCATACGCGCCCTGAATATCGGTTGTATAACAAATTGTCGGAGTAAGTATGTCGAGGTCACCGTTTGCATCTTCGCCATAATTGCATCCCCAGTCAAACTGATTTCCTGTTCCGGGAGCTTTTTTTTGGTCATGCATTGTTGTGGCACCGACAGAAATTACTTCCGGGAGATATGATGGATACCAGACTGATTTTCTTCCTTCGTTTCCTGCAGAGAAAAGCACTATACATCCGAGTCCGCCTCTTCCATTCAAAGCAAGGTTTGTAATTGCATTTGTCATAGTAGAGTTTGCAGTCTGACCGTTCCATCCATTGCTAAGGACATCAATTCCTTTGACGCGCGCTGTGTCAAAGGCTCTTGCGATCTCGACAATATTTGAGACTCCGCCGATTGCAAAAATCCTGAATGCCATCAGCTTGCAGTCCGGAGCAATTCCTGCCACGCCAATTGCATTGTTCATCTGCGCTCCGATAATTCCGGCAGTACAAGTTCCATGTCCTCCTGCAAATCCCGAATCTTTCGGAACTCCATATTTATTGTAATATGCATCATATCCCGGAAGCAGATTTGTCAATGAACCGTTTCTGAAATCAGGATGAGTCGAATCAATTCCCGTATCTGTAAAACCAATCTTGATCTGGGAATTTCCTTTTGTATAGTTCCATGCCAGGTTCGCATCAATATCAGCACCGGGGAGTACAGTTACTGTTCCCAGGTCTCCATAGGCAGAATCCGTCTTTTGAATTGTTTGCCCTGTGTTGTTCAAAGCCCATTGCTTTGGGAAATAAGGATCATTCGGCGTATAATTAAGGAGACAATTTTCGGGATAAATGAAATTCGGTTCTGCATAATCAAATATTCCTGTGTGGAAATAAATATCAGACAATTCGAGAGAATTTTTTTTATTTCCATTACTTGTTTTCAGAAGATAGCCTTTATCATCACCTACGTTACCGATTATATTTGCTCCATACCGTGAATTTATGATGTCGAGAAGTTCTCTGTCCTTTATGTTTCTTAAACGGACAATAAATTCATCCCCGGGGATTTGAGTTACTCTTCGTGATTCTCCATAATACACCGGAGTTACCAGCTTTATCAAATTATTCCCTGAAGCAAATCCCGATATATAATTATCGGTTTGCGATTTTGTTTTTTCGTGAAGGAAAGTAATCAGATAGACATTTTCAGAAACCTCACTGACCGATTCACTTTCAGCAAGGTCTATAAGAATGGATGAACGATATTGCGCCGAGTAAAAATTGGAATTGAGGACTATTGCAACTTTGTCCGTTCTTTGTTCCAGAAGAATTTTATTTCCCTTGTAGAAATAATAATCCTGTGAAAGAAGCCTTCCGGCTAAAAGAAATAAAAAAGCTAAAGCTGTAAGATTCTTAATATGCTTTTAATTTATTTTGAAAATAATATCTCTTGTGAAATAAATTTCTAAATAAATCAAAAACTAATTTTTGGGAGGTAAGAAGATTAATCAATATTTTACCAATTAGTTTATGAACTAACGGTATTAATTGAAATTAATACCTAAAAGTAGTTGGGGACCATTTTAAGTAAGACAAAAATCAAATAAATAAAAAATAAATGCAAGTTCATTTTTGAAATTCAACTGCCGATTCCCGATTGCCGATTGCCGATTCCCGATTGCCGATTGACGATTCCCGATTGACGATTGACGATTGACCAGGATTAATAGAATAAAATTTGACAGTAGGATCTTTGCTTCAGAACATTTGGACAGTTTGGAGGAAGGTTTATTGCATGTTAGTCAGTATGCCCTGCGACAACAAAGCCAATATTATTATTCCAAGTATTATCCTGTAAATAATGAATATCATATTACTTTTTGTCTTCAGGTAATTTATAAGGAATGCAATTGCGAAATATCCGACTATGCCTGACACAATTGTTGCAATCATCAGCCCGGAAAAATTTTCATTCAGCAATGCATCGCGTTCTTTATATAATTCATAGAGCCCGCTTAGACCGACAGCCGGAATGCTTAAGAGGAATGAAAACCTTGCTGCAGCGTCTCGTTTTAAGTTTCGAAAAAGTCCCGCCGTTATTGTAACTCCGCTTCTTGAACTCCCCGGTATTAATGCGAGAGCCTGCGCACAACCGATGACGATACCGTCTTTCAGACTCATTTGAGAAAAATCTTTTTCCTTTTTTCCCATTTTCTCTGCAATGAAAAGTACTATCGCAAGAAGTATAAGCGCAGCACTGATTACGTAAAGTCCGCGTGCGTCGCCTTCAATAAATCTCTTGAGAAGGATTCCGCATATAGAAATCGGAATTGTCCCTAAGATAATCAGAATGAAAATCCGGGAAGCATCATTTGTGAGATATTCTTTCTTTGTTATACTTCCGATGAAACCTTTCGTGAGCGCAGTTATGTCTTTCCTGAAATAAATTAACGTAGCTATCAGAGTGCCGATCTGCATCACTGCCGTGTAAGCAGCTCCGATGTCCTTCCATCCCAGTAGTGCCGGTATAACACGCAAGTGCGCCGTGCTGCTGACGGGAATGAATTCCGTGAGTCCTTGTATGATTCCGAGAATCGCAGCTTTAAATAAATCGGTCAATTGAGAATTAAGGATGAATATTAGGAATTATTTTTATAATCACGGCTTTAGAATGAAAGGATAACAGATGATAAGTTAATATAATTATAAAGTGTGATGCGTTGTGAAGAATCAAACTTCGTTTTCACAAATTTTTCATTCAAGGATAACAGTCTGTGTTGCTCTGCAGACGTCTAATCAGACATCAAGGTTTGCATACTTCGCATTCTCTTCAATGAACTTTCTTCTCGGTTCGACTTCCTCGCCCATCAATATTCTGAAAATCTTATCGGCTGCCGCGGCATTTTCATTTGTCACCTGAACGATCGTTCTCGTTTCGGGATTCATCGTTGTTGACCATAGCTGCTCGGGATTCATTTCTCCAAGCCCTTTGAAGCGAGAGATTGTAACACCCTTTGCAGTCGCGGCACCGGGTTCTTCCCCGTTCTCCGAGACAGGAGTATTTTTGTCAATTTTCAGTGACTTCATAATCTCTTCTCTTTCGGATTCATCATAAGCATACATTTCCGATTTACCTTTCTTTATTTTGTAAAGCGGCGGCTGTGCAATGTAAAGTCTTTCTGTCTCGACAATTTCACGCATGTGTCTGTAGAAAAATGTCAGCAGCAGAGTCCTTATGTGTGAGCCGTCAACGTCGGCATCGCACATCAGTATTATCTTGTCATACCTGATCTTTGAAGGATCAAAGTCGTCCGAATTTCCAAGACCGGCACCAATCGCTGTTACGATAGATCGGATTTCTTCATTCTCGAGTATTTTGTTTATCCTTGCCTTCTCGACATTAAGAATTTTTCCGCGAAGGGGAAGTATCGCCTGAAATCTTCTGTCGCGTCCCTGTTTTGCCGAGCCTCCCGCTGAATCTCCCTCGACAAGATATAATTCGCATTGCGCAGGATCTTTTATCGAACAGTCGGCAAGCTTGCCCGGCAAACCTGAAATTTCAAGTGCATTCTTTCTTCGTGTGAGTTCACGGGCTTTCCTGGCTGCTTCTCTTGCCTCTGCGGCACGCAGACACTTGTCAATTATCTTTCTTGCTACCGAAGGATTTTCTTCCAGATAATTTCCGAGCTGCTCGCCCGTTATTGACTGCACAATTCCCTTTACTTCACTGTTGCCAAGTTTCGTCTTTGTCTGACCTTCGAATTGGGGCTCCGGAACTTTAGTGCTGATTACACATGTGATACCTTCCCTGAAGTCATCTCCCGTGAGTGTGATCTTATCGCTCTTTATCAGATTATTCTTTGTTCCGTAATTGTTCAGAGTTCTTGTCAGCGCTGCTTTGAATCCTTCGAGATGTGTTCCGCCTTCATGAGTATTTATATTATTGACAAATGAATAAATGCTGTCGTTATATGATTCATTATACTGAAATGCAATTTCAACCAGCACATTCTCTCTTTCTCCCTGAATGTAAATCGGTTTTCCCGAAATTGATTTTTCGGATTCATCGAGATATTTCACAAAGTCAATCAATCCGCCCTTGTAGTGAAACTCTTCACCTCTGTCTTTTTCTCTTTCGTCCTTCAGGACAATCGTTAGATCCTTGTTGAGATAAGCAAGTTCACGCAGTCTCTCTTCCAGCGTTTCATACTTGAATACAATATTCTTGAAGATTTCTTTGTCAGGATAAAAGGTAACTTTCGTTCCTGTCTTCTTTGCATTGCCGATAACTTTAACCTTGCCTTCCGGATTTCCACGCTTGTATTTCTGAAGATAGACTTTCCCGTCTCTTACGACTTCCGCTTCGAGCCATTCGCTTAATGCATTTACAACAGAAACGCCAACACCGTGAAGACCTCCAGAAACTTTATAACTGTCTCTGTTAAACTTTCCTCCCGCGTTCAATTGTGTCATTACAACTTCAAGTGCAGATATCTTCTCGGTTGGATGAACTTCCGTCGGAATTCCCCGCCCGTTGTCAGTGATAGTCACTGAACCGTCTTTGTTTATTGTAAGAGTAATCTTATCACAAAACCCCGCAAGCGCTTCATCAATTGCATTGTCTATGACTTCATAAACAAGGTGATGGAGTCCTCTTGTTGATACATCGCCGATATACATTGCAGGTCTCTTGCGGACATGCTCAAGTCCTTTGAGTACCTGTATGTCGCCTGCTTCGTATTTGTTGCTTTCCAATTTGTTTTTTGCCATAATAAAATTTGTTAAATAAAAATTATATCTCTGATTAGTTTTTTTCTAAGACTAATGTTAAGGTTGTCAATGATTTCATACTTCTTCAGAGAAAGTTCATAGCGCCATGCAGCATTCTCAACATTTACGAACAATTTATTTTTCCTGATTTCAACAGGAGTGGAAAACTTTGCAATTGATTCACCCACACAATCTGCCCAGATATTAAGAATCTGAAGTTCCTGCATCCTTGCATCGAGCCCAATGTGATTCATGAAATTATCAAGTTCTGTTTTAAGGCAGACAGTCTTGTTGAATCTTGTATTTGTTTCAATGCTTTTCATTAATTCACTCTGCCATGTTCGATTTTAAATAATGCAATTTCACTTTCATCATAATATTTTTTCATGCTTTCAGAATACTCCATGTCTGTCGTCGTAAGAAATATCTGCCCGAAATCTTTCAAATGAGAAATTATTTTCGACACCCTGTTAATGTCCAGCTCTGATAAAATATCATCAAGGAGCATCACCGGGCTTGTGCCTCTCTTGCTGCTTAAATAATCATACTCTGACAATTTCAGCGCTATCAAAAAAGTTTTATGCTCTCCCTGCGATGCAAAATTTTTCAGCTCAAACTTTTCTCTGCCTGCATTCTCTTTCTCTATATGAAATATGTAATCGTCTCGATGCGGTCCGGCAAGAGTCATTGACCTGCTGACCTCTTCTTCAAATTTCCCGTAAATGAACTCTTCAGTCTTCTTCCTGATATCATCCGCGTCCGGCTTTAGACCTTCATTTATGATGTCGGGAACATCGGTTCTGTATCCTATGTATGCGAAGTGTTCGCGGTTCAGCAGCATGGCATAATTCTTCTCAAAAAACTTCATGTATTCATCAAGGAAATTCAGCCGTTTGAAAATTATTTTCGAACTGACATCTGCAAGCTTCTCATTGTATGAATTCATTAAGTCTTTCAGCTCACTGAATGAATATTTCCTGAACAAAGAATAATTCTTCAGCAAAGCATTTTTCTGCCTTAGGATTTTGGCGAGGTCCTTCAGATACTGCAGATACAAAGGACTCGACTGTGAAATCAAGATATCAAAGAACTTTCTTCTTTCTGAAGGATTTCCATAAGTAATGTTGAGACTCTGCGGAGTCAGAAACACAATCGGAAATCTGCCGAAAATTTCCCCCGAAAATGAAGAGACACGGTTTTTGTTCCAATGAACAGTTTTTGTTCTCGAGACATTACTATAATTGACGCCGACAAAATCCCTGTTGCCAATATCATTTTCAAATTCTGATTCTATGAAAAATTCCTGTTCGCCGAATCTTATGCAGTCGCCTTCTGCGCTGCCGAGAAAACTTCTTCCGAATGTAGTAAATGAAATTGCTTCAAGTATGTTTGTCTTTCCGTGACCGTTATCTCCGTAAATAAAATTAAATTTTCCATTGAGACTGAATTCCTGATGTGAATAATTTCTGAAATTGACAAGTGCAAGTTTTTTTAAAATCATAGACAATCATATCCGCAGTGCAAATTTATATTCGCTTTGAAGAAAAGTATTTTGAAGGGATAACCTGGTAAATATTTCAATTGATTGAAAATATATTTTCTAACCAACTCTGACAGGCATTATAAGCTCAATAAAATTTTCGTTCTTTACCTGCTCCGAAGGAGTAGCTATTGCAGCCTTCGAAGGATTTCCGAAGCTGACGTTAATCTCATCGGTTTCCATCTGGGAAACTGCGTCGAGAAGATAGCCGGCATTAAACGCAATCACAAAAGGTTTCTTATCAAAATCTTCATCACCGCCGCTGCTCACGAAGTTGCATGAAATCGTTTCTTCGCCTTCGGAACCAACTTCCGGATTGTCTGCTTTGATCATCATTGAATTGTTGCCAATTTCCAGACGAACTCTCTTTGTAATCACATCGGCAAATATCAGCGCCCTTCGAAGTGAATTCGCAAATTCATTCTTGCTTATCTTTAAAATCTTGTCGTTGTCTTTAGGGATTACATTTTCATAACTCGGGAAAGTATCGTCAATCAACTTCGAATAAATTTCCACGTCTTCAAATGAAACTTTCAAATCCTTGTCATCAAATTCAATTACCGAGTCACTGTTGTTGTTTAGTCTCAAGATCAAGTTGCCGGTTTTCAAAGGAACAATGATTTTTTCCTCGACGGTGCTCTGTGGCTTTACATGTTCTTTAATTATTTTCCCAAGCCTGAATCCGTCTGTTGCCACAAACTTCAGTTCATCATTGTTGACATCTAAAAGAATGCCCGACATGTTTCTTCTTAGTTCATCAGTATTGACCGCATGGATGACTTTAGAAAAACATCTTCGGAGAGTTTCTCCGTCGAACTTCAACTTGTGCATATCGTTTTTAACTTCAGGAACCGGAAAATCTTCTGCAGGTTCACCTCCGATAGTATACTTGCCGTTTGAAGTCTTAATGGTAACACGATTCTTATCATTTACGTCAATCGCAAGTGACTGCGAGGTAAGAGTTCTTGAAATTTCCAGCAGCTTCTTTGCGGGGATTGCCACTCTTCCGTCTCTTTTTCCATCAACTTCAATCGAAGCGCGAATAAAAATTTCAAGATCCGATGCAAGCAACTTCAATTCATTGCCGCTAAGTTCAAATAAAATGTTATCGAGTATCGGAAGAGGAGATCGGGTTGGAATTACAGAATTGAGCTTTGTTAAATAATCTAAAAGCTTTTCACCGGTTACCGAAAATTTCATTTGGCTTTGGTTTAAATTTCAATAAAAATAGTTATTTGTGCGACGATTTTCAATGAAAAGGAGGACGTGTTCGGGATGAGAAAAAGTCTTTTATGGCATTCACTCAATAACGCATTGAATCATCTCCATGAAAAATTAAGCGCTCAAAGAGGAAGAAGTTTGCGGAGAGCAACACCCGTCTTAGTAAATTCAAAACTTGAAGAAGTTGATAGTTGGATTCCTTCATTCCTCAATAAGGAAGATGAGAAATTTCTTATTGAAGAATTTTCTTATTTCCCCATTTTCTCATTTACCTCATTTCCATCGAATGAACTTTAATTATTTCTTTAATTATAATAATTTCAGAAAAAATAAGTTCAGATGCTAAAAGTATTTGCAGAAGATTTAAAGACGGTTCGCGAAGAAAAAAATCTTTCGCTTCGCAGCATAGCGCAGCAGACGAGACTCAACATTGTAATTCTCGAAAACATCGAAAACGGGGATTTCACATTTCAGCCCCAGGCATATATCCGCGCGTTTCTGAAACAATATATTGCTGCGCTTGATCTTGATGTTGAAGAAACTTTGTTTGATTATGATCTTGCAAGAAGCGGAAAGTATAAACAGAAGTATGAACACAGGAAAGAAGTTTCTCAATCTCCTTCTTCGGAGCAGAATTCAGAAGAAGCGGATGCAAAAATTTCTGTAACGAAGGATGAGGTTTCCTCCATACAGAACGCAGAACGAAAAAATTTACCACTCAAAGAAACTTCAAGAGAATCGGATTCACAAAAATTCCGCGGTGATGAAGATGTTGCTTCCGGCAAATCTGAAAAGAAAAGAGAGCACAAGGTCACGCTAAAGTCTCCCGATGACAAGCCCGTAAACAATTACTACACTCCGAACAAAAATTTTCTTATACGTGCATTGAGCCTTCCTGCGGTGAGAAATATAGGATTGATTATATTTCTGCTCCTTGTTCTGCTCGGGCTTTATTCGCTGATAAATATACTTTTTCTTGAGGGATCTAAAGACAGTCCCGAGATTATCCGGCAGGATTTTAATGAAGTTGTAAAAGAGCAGGAGAAAAAAATTCTCGGCAAGAGGACACCGGAAGAAATTCAGGATTCGATTCGCAAAGCGGAAGAACAACTTGTTGCAGCAAAAGATTCGATTACGTTGAAGCTTGTTGCTGTTTCAGACGGCACTGTATTTATTGTTACGGATTCTTCCGATTATAAAAATCCATCAAAGATTGAATTTGAAAAAGGACAGACCGGGACATTTAAGGCAGCAAAGTCATTTCATATCTCCGCCAGCAATACAAGTACTTTCAAGGCATCCGTAAATAATAATCCGATAAAGTTCGATAAGACTTCCGTAAGCAAAGTTAAGATTGACAAGAACGGCATTGTGAAATAGGCAGTTCTCTATGACAGTCAATTCGATTTTCTCCGGAAAGGTTGTGTGGAATGTCAAGGTCATATATATAATCTATAGAACTTCAAAATGGCAACGGCTGAAGTATTAAAAAAAGTCAGGGATCTGCGCGAGAAGATTAAAGATGCAGACTACAAATATTATGTCCTTGCCGATCCTGACATTGATGACTTCAAGTATGACATGATGCTGAAGGAATTGGGGGAGATTGAAAAACAACATCCGGATTTAGTCACGGAAGATTCCCCTACACAACGCGTTTCGGGCCAGCCGACAAAAATTTTCAAGACAGTAGCCCACAAAATCCCAATGCTCTCTCTTTCAAATTCATACAGCTTCGAAGAACTGATTGAATTCGACACCAGGGTTAAGAATGCTCTTGAAAACAGGAAGTATGAATATGCCTGCGAGTTGAAGTTTGACGGAATCGCAATATCATTGATATACGAAAATGGAAAGCTTGTAACGGCCGCAACGAGAGGCGACGGATTCAAAGGAGATGACGTAACTCAAAACGTGAAGACGATAAGGGCGATTCCTTTGTCCGCATCTAATAATAAAGTAAAAGATTTTGAAGTGCGCGGAGAGATATTCTTCAAGAAAGAAGATTTCATCAAGATCAACGAGGAGCAGGAACTCAAGGGAGAGAAGATTTTTGCAAATGCCCGCAACACGGCAGCAGGAACTTTGAAACTCAAGGACTCGCAAATTGTCGCTACAAGAGCCTTGAATTTTTTTTCATATTTCATTTATACAAATGATGTAAATCTTAAGTCGCAATTTGAAGGGATAAAGATGCTGGAATCCCTTAAGTTTCCGGTCAACAAGCATTTTACGATTGCCAAGAACATTGATGAAGTAAGAATTTTTTGCGACCGCATTGAAGAGCTTCGTGATGAACTTCCTTATGAAATTGACGGAGTGGTTGTTAAGGTAAATTCTGTTGCAGAGCAGGATTTGCTCGGAACAGTTTCGCGATCTCCGCGCTGGGCGATCGCATATAAGTTCAAAGCCAAAGAAGCGGAAACAAAACTTAACAAGATTATCTGTCAGGTTGGAAGAATCGGGACAATCACTCCGGTTGCCGACCTGCAGCCTGTATTTCTTGCAGGTTCTACTATTTCGCGTGCGACTCTTCATAACTTCGATGAGATAAAACGAAAGGACATTCGCGAAGGCGACTATGTGAAAATTGAAAAAGGCGGTGACGTGATTCCGAAAGTAACTGCCGTTGTTAAAGAAAGAAGAAACAGAGATTCCGTTGAGTATAAAATTCCCGACAAGTGTCCGGTGTGCAAGACGCGGCTTGAGAAACCTGAAGACGAGGTTTATTACTATTGTCCGAATTATAATTGTCCCGCGCAGGTGCAGGGAAGAATTGGTCATTTTGTCAGCCGCGGTGCAATGGAAATCGAGGGTCTCGGCGAAAGCATAATCGAGGTTTTTTTACAGAAAGGATTTCTGAAAAATTTTGCCGATATATATGATCTGAAAAAATACAAGGATGAACTTATAGAGATAGAAAGATTCGGTGTCAGAAGCGTGGAAAATATACTGTCTGCAATTGAAGAATCGAAGAATAAGCCGTTTGATAAAGTCCTGTTTGCCGTCGGAATAAGGCACATAGGCGAAAGGACCGCGAAGATACTTGCGATGCATTTTGGTTCGATGGATAAATTGGTGAGTGCAGGCAAAGAAGAAATTGAAAATGTA
Organism: Ignavibacteria bacterium; assembly: GCA_039810605.1. GTDB lineage: Bacteria > Bacteroidota > Ignavibacteria > Tepidaquicellales > Tepidaquicellaceae > JAGPCH01. The sequence goes on from JBDHXH010000060.1 coordinate 12,148, forward strand.
CACGAAGTCGGTCCAAAAATTGCCGAAAGTGTTTACAAGTTTTTCAGAGATCAGAAAAATGTTGACCTGATAAAAAAACTTCGTTCGGCAGGCTTGAAATTTGAAATTGAAAAACGAAAAGATCAGATTATAAATCAGAGGATCAGCGGAAAGATATTTGTTCTGACGGGGACGCTTTCTAAATACAAACGGGATGATGCTGCAAAAATAATTGAAGATCTCGGAGGAAGAGTGAGTTCATCCGTAAGCAAGAAAACAGATTATGTCCTCGCCGGCGAAGAAGCCGGGAGCAAACTCGAGAAGGCAAAACAACTTGGAGTGAAAGTGATTGACGAAAATGAATTCGAAACAATGCTTGAACATTGACAATTCACGACTAACGATTCACGACTAACGATTCACGAATTAACAATAACCCTTTGACCATTGACCTAAAAATTTCATCGGATCTTTCAAAGCAGCAGAAATACGAATCATTGCTTCCGCAGATCCATGCATTGATAGAAGATGAGAAAAATGCGCTCGCAAATCTTGCAAACATAACATCCGCATTGAAATATTCCATGGATAATTTTCTTTGGGTGGGATTCTATTTTAAGGACAGAAGCAGCATTGCGGATGAACTTGTTCTTGGACCATTTCAGGGAAGAATTGCCTGTACAAGAATAAAATTTGGCATCGGTGTTTGCGGATCTGCAGCTGTGAGGAGGGAAACGATTATTGTGCCTGACGTAGAAAAATTTCCCGGTCACATTTTCTGTGATGCTTTATCTAAATCGGAAATTGTAGTGCCGGTTTTGAAAAACGGAGACATAGTGGCGGTGCTCGACATAGACAGCGGGATAGCAGATAATTTTGATGATACGGATAAAGTTTATCTGGAAGAACTTGTGAGAAACATACTTCATCTTTTTTAGCAATCTTTTTTAGCAGTCAATGAAGAAAGAAAAGTTCATAAAGTTGATCTCGGAGAAGTCGGGAGTAAAGAAAAAAAGGTTGGAAGAAATTTCCGAAGAAGTTTTCAGACAGATGCAGGCGAATCTTGCGAAATTCGGAAATGTTGTGATCAAAAATCTTGGAGTATTCAGGCTTGAGGTGAATGGTCCCAAAGTAATTCTGAAAAAAAATAATTTACGGAAAATTATTCCTCCGGCATTTGATATCAAATTTGACTCGATTCCTGATTCTATTGCCCTAAATGAAGAACTCTTAAGTGTTGAAGATATAAGCAAAGCAATATCAATCAAGTTTGGGATGAGTTACTCTGATTCGAATCGAATAGTGAGAATGATTTTTGAAAGCATTGTAGAAAATGTAAGACAGGGATCTGAAATACAGTTTGAAGGATTCGGAAAGTTCCGACGTCCGAAAGAAAGAGAAATGGAGCAGGGAATCATATTCATACCTGCAAAAAAATTCAGCAAGAGAATCAATAAAGTTTTCAGCGGATTGAAGGAGAGAGAACTTGCAATGCCTGCAGTGCCTGATGATTATTCCGGTGAAGCAGTTACAAAGGAAATCGAAGGAGAAGTTCATCCCGAAGGTCAAGGACAGGAGAAAAATCAGCCTGTGCGGCGAAAACTTGTTTCAGACGCGTTGGTTAAACTTCACAATGAAATCACTAAGAAGAGTGATGATGAAAATGAAAAAGGATTATGGAGGTAACTTTTTTGGGTAAAATCTGATTGAACAAGGGGTAACAAAGCATTTCATAATCCATATTTATCAAGACAAAATGAAGCAGAATATTCACATCAATTCACATCAATAAGAATTGTTCCCATCCATTGGTGTCTCGCAACTTATGTGCATGTCATTTTATCATCATCATCTTCCTCACTTGAATAAAATCACCCGCTCCAAGCTTATTGTTTTTTACTAATCTATTTGGCAAACGCATATTTGATTTTTTGCGTGGAATCAATATATATGATTCATGCTATTTGGCAAAGTGATTATCTTTCATTTTTCGCTATTGCGTTTTTGTGACGCTTTTGATGTTTCTACTTGCCTCCGGTCAGGAGTTTTGAACCTTTTGAACCCTCACTTTGAACCTTTTGGAACTCTCTTTTTACTCTTAAGAATATAATCAGACATTAACATTTCACCATCCCCTACAATCAACCAATTTAAATTAACATTAAATCTTTTTCCGACAGCATAAAAAAAAGCAAAACTTGGAGTTAATGTTGCCTCATTTTCGTATCTCCAAAGGTTGCCTTTTCCAAATGGCATACCTGACTTTGTAAGCTCTTGAGCGAATTGCTCATATGTTAGATCGCCTCTTATCTGTTTGATTCTATTTTTAAAAACATCCATAAATAAATATTTAAAGACGTTTTAATATTAAAACTTTTTCCCTTGACAAGTTTTAATATTAAAACTATTTTTGAAAAAGTTATTTTTCCTCAAGATAAACAATATGACTGAAAACATAAATTTAAAATTTCTGAATGAGCAATTGAAGAAGCGGAGACCACATCAAGGAGATGTTGCAAGCTATGCAGGTATTTCCAGATACCACTTGTCAAACATTGTAGCAGGCAGAAGAAAGGCATCGCCGGAATTAGAAAAAAAAATTAAAGAAGGCTATAGGAGACTGATGAAATGATTCATATAGATGAATATTGCAGTATTTACAATATATCACGACAGCACGTTAAAAAGCACATTGACCGTGGAATACTCCCTTCTGAAAAGATCAACGGACAGCGGTATATAATTGTGCTTCCTGCTGATACTCCTTCCACACTTTCTCCGGAAAAGTTTAAGGCTGAAATAAGATCATTTGTCCAGATGGCAGGTAAGTCTTATATCCCAAAGGCTTTAAAAAAAATAAATGATTATGAAAAATCAATCGGCAAAAAGATTTCAGGGCTGAGTCAAAGAGCTTTATATCGGATTGCGAATAATCAGCAGTCTGTATATCACAAGATTCGAGCTGATAAGGGTAAAGTTATAAACCCGAATTTAGCAGCTGCAAAAGAGAAGATAGAAGCAATGGCAGGTCATCTATTTATAAAGCTCGGAGAGAAGAATTACAGATTTGTTACAACAAGGATTCAGGAGCTTGCACGTGAGAATGAATCTTTATATGAGATTGCTGCTATTCCTCAAACAACACTCTACAGGTTTATCTCCAATTATCTAAAACCATACAGCTCTGTATGGGACTATTGCAACGATCACAAACAATTTTTGAAAGACTTACCGAAAGTACAGGGAGCATTCACTGATGACATTGAGTTCATGGATTACATAGCATTCGACGATCGCAAAGCAGATATAGCGGGAAGCTGGTATTGGAACGAAGTCAAGAATAAGTGGGAGCTTAGGAAAGTATGGTATTGGATTGCTATTGAGATGCTGACGATGATGCCTGTTGGCTGGGTTGTGTTGCCTCGCGAGCCGAACAGTGATGATGTTATCAATGTCCTGCAGCAATCAATGGCGAACGTAGGGCTTCCTAAGAAAGGATACTTATTTGATAATGGTATAGGTAATTCTGAACGAGTGCAGACTTTTATGGAGCATATCCAAAAAGCAGCATCAGGTTCGGAGTATTTTACAAAGGATTTCAAACCGGTAGCTCCTTATGAGCCAACACACAAATCAAATATAGAGCTATTTAACAGGCATATAAAGAAAGAGCTTGATGTATGGTTTAAAAATTATGTTGGAGGTTCACGCGATGAAGTGCGTCATTCAGGCAAGAGACTAATGCCGGAAGATTGTGACCATATAGTGAATGAGTATATTGCAAAAGCAGAAGCTTATCTGACCGGTGATTGTGTAAATCGCATTAGAAGGAGAGTAATCAAAGCAAAGCTATATAAAACATCTACCGTTGATTTGTTCAACAAGTTTATGAATTCCTATAAACGATTTGATGTGAACCAAAGATGGATGAGATGGGCTTTAAGGGAAGAAAACATCAAAACATTCAATGGAAAGATTTCTATGATTCATCATGGTGTTACATTCCATTACCAGCCGGCTGACTATTGTGCGGCTTTTGAGGGAAGGAAGTTCATCATATCTTCACTTCCGACTAATTTATCAAGCATAGATATTTATGCTGCAGAAGATTTCATTGATGTATCAACAGGTGTTATTTACGAGCGTGGTAAGTTTGTGGCAACACTCCAGTCTATGAGAGAGCTTCCAATGACAGAAAGACAACGATTAGTATTTAAGGCAAATACCCAGAAAAAACAGCTCGCAAGAAAGCTGAAAGAAAAATTATTGGAATCTGCATTACTTCAGTTTCCAGACTTGCTGGCAATTGTGAATACACACATTACGATAAATGGCGAAGCATTAGATATAAGGAAGGAGCTATTGAAAAGGATGTCACATATAAATGAAGCCACACCTTTAAATTCAATTGCAGAGTTTCTGCGTCATGAAGTAGAGGTGATCCGGGAAGACATTAAATGTGAAGCTCTCACATTTAATGATAACGATGATGATAATGCTATCAAGCTCACGGTAGACGGAGAGGAAATTTAAAAACGATAAATTCACTTGAAAGTTTTCTAATTAACTATTTAATAAAATTAAACCAAAAGAAAAATGAACGAAGTAATTCAAAGAAATGGGTTGGCAGTACTTGAAAACCTACCGGAAAAGAAACAGAAACAATTGATAGTTCAGGAAGTTCAGACAATCACAGCTGAAGTATTAAAATGTTATGATAAAGCAGATGAAAGGAAATCAGAGATTAAGGAGCTTCAGAGACTGCTGAAAGAAACTGACCAGGTCAAAAGATTAAACAAAATGAAAAAGGAATTCAAAGAGCTTAACAGCACAGCTCATGCGCTTCTTATGGAGCTTCGAGGAATTAAGAGGCTTGTGAAAAAAGTAAACCCTGACTTGCTTCATGAGCTTGCTCAGATTAAAGAATTATCTCAAAAAAATTAAATAATAAAAGGAGGTCAGCAATGGGACGTTCATTTAGAATAATTGAGATTTACTTATATAACGATTGTGCATGGATGAAGGCAGAACTAAGGCAGAAAGTTGAATATATGAAAAGCCTTAATGATGGGAATCGGGCGTGGAATTTTTGTAATGAAGATGATTATAACTATGCAATGGTCAATGGAGTAAAGGCAAAAAACAATATAATACCTTGGATGTGTGGGACAGTAAGATCTGAGAAAGCAATGAAGAGAGAAGAGTTACTTGCAAAAATTGAGGAAATAAACTCCACGAAGTACATCCCGAAAAATATATTAATCTATACAGGAGAAGAATATGAAAGATGATTTAGCAAAACCAACACTTGATTACATTTGGCAAGATAGTTTGTCTCTTGGCGGATTTTATCATCGCGCAAGTGCTTTCTATTCCCGTGTGGAAACAGAAATGTATATCAATAAACGCTTTGACAATTCAAAGAAAACGGATTCTGCGAGGAAGATTATTGCCGGGAAAGAAGTAATGATTAATCCGTTTAACAAGCAGTATGCAGTAATGTTCGACTATATTTTTGATTCATATGAATCGGCTATTGATTTTATAAATGCATTGAAGACGTTATGTCCGGAATTATCAACATATGGTGAAAAATATTTGGAGGGAAAATGAAATATATAACATTGATTCGCCTTCTGGCTGAGCAGATTGAGGAATGCGATAGCTTTGTTGTTGGGAAAGAGTTTAGAGATTCAAAAATTAAAATGGATTTCCACTACAAAGAGCCCATCGACAGAATTACATGGATAATTGATTCTGATTTCTTCGACAAATATATATCTAACATAATATATCCGGACAGTTATAGAGTTCGCTCAAAGAACATATAAACTAATTTAAAAGTGGAATGATGCAATATTCTTTTAAACTTGAAATAATGAAGCGCAAAGATGATAGCTCTGATCAGGAGAG
>JBDHXH010000061.1:0-17865 GCA_039810605.1 Ignavibacteria bacterium
ATTGATACGGAAAAGAAGAGAATAGATGTCCGGTTGATAGAAGGCTTTTTAGAATGACAGAAGATTGCCGTGATGAGATTCGAGATAATAAGTGCGAATGCAAAAATAATTGAGAGCAGTTTTGATCACGGTTTAATTTCAAGAGCGAGGAAGAAAAAACTGGTTGATGTCCATGTGCATGAATTGAGAAATTATGCAGAAGGAAAATATAAACAGATAGATGATTCGCCTTATGGCGGCGGAACAGGAATGATACTGAAGCCCGAGCCTGTGTTTCGTGTAGTCCGTGAGATTGAAAAGCACAATAAGTTCGACGAGATAATATATTTTTCACCGCAGGGGATCCGGTTTAATCAGAAAATGGCTAATGAATTTTCGCTGAAGAAAAATCTGATTTTGATTTGCGGACACTATAAAGGAATTGACGAAAGGATAATATCTAAACTTGTAACCAGGGAAATTTCAATTGGTGATTATGTACTTTCGTGCGGCGATTATGCAGCATTGGTTTTTATTGATTCGGTTTCAAGGCTTATACCCGGTGTTCTTGGAGATGGTGAATCGGCAATAACAGATTCATTTCAAGTTGAATCCGGTTTTGATTTTCCGCAATATACAAGACCTGAAGTTTATGAGAAAACCCGGGTTCCTAAGATACTGCTCTCGGGCAATCATAAGAAGATAAATGAGTGGAGAGAAAAGAAAGCAAAAGCAAAATACAGAAGAATTTCAAAATTAAACAAGAATTAAAAAGAGAATAAGGAGATAATGTCATGAATAAAAAAATTAATCTTGTAACAGCCGGACAGATAAGAAATGACATTCCGGAATTTCATGTCGGTGATACAATCGGTGTATCCGTGAATGTATTCGAAGGGGACAAGGAGCGGATTCAAATATTTAAAGGAATTGTCATGGGCATCAAAGGTTCAGGAGTCAGCAAGACTTTTCGAGTGAGGAAGATATCCAACGGCGTTGGAGTCGAAAGAATTTTTCCTGTAAACTCCCCCAGAATCGCGAAGGTAGAAGTGATGAAGCACGGCAGTGTCCGAAGAGCCAAACTCTATTACTTGAGAGGGCTGACCGGAAAAGCTGCTACAAAAATTAAAGAGAAGAAAAGAACCAACAAGATGATTGATTCGATAGTCTCGGAAAAGGAAACTGTCGAAAGCACAAATGAAAACACTCGGGCACAAATGCTGAAAGAAGAAGTTGTATCGTAGGTATTCCCGGAATTCAGAAAAAATTAAACCGTCACATTTGCCTGACGGTTTTTTTATGTAAATGAAAGATAAAAAGGTTTTTGTATCAATTGCAGGGAATATCGGGTCAGGTAAGTCATCATTGACCAGACTTATTGCCGATGAACTTGAGTGGAAGCCGTATTTTGAAAAGGTGAATAACAATCCTTACCTGAAGGACTTTTATTCGGACATGAACCGATGGTCGTTTAATTTGCAGGTATATTTTTTGTCACACAGATTTAAGACTCACAAACAAATCCTTTCGAAACGTGCATCGGTCATTCAGGATAGAAGCATTTACGAAGATGTGGAAATTTTTGCAAAGAATCTGCACTCGATGGGAATGATGAAGAAACGTGATTATGAAAATTACAGAGACCTCTTTAAGCAAATGACTTACTTCCTTCAACCACCCGACTTATTGATTTATCTAAAAGCGAGTCTGCCCAAACTGTTGAAACAGATCAGACTTAGAGGAAGAGAATTCGAGAAAAACATTGATGAAAAATATTTAAAGAGACTCAACGCAAGCTATGATGATTGGATTAAAAACTACACGCTGGGAAAATGCCTGATTATTGAAACAGACAAACTTGATTTTGTAAGCAACAAAGAAGACTTTGAAAAGATTGTTAAATCCATGAAGAAAAATCTGTATGGAGTTTAAAAATCTCAAACTGCCTGCCTGCAAAAAATTCACCGGCTACAAGCCTTGCATTTCTTATAAGAACTGTCTTGAAAACGGATGTCAGCTTGAAAATGCCGAAACGCGAACCGGGAAAAAGATCCTCATTATCTCGCTTGACGCACTCGGCAATGTGCTACTGAATACATCAATACTTACTTCACTGAAAAAGAAATTTCCCGAAAGCACAATCTGCTGGATTACTATGAATAACGCAAAGCCTGTTCTTTTGAATAATCCTCTTATTGACAAAATCTACGGCTGGAGTGACGAAGAGAGAATGATCCTTAGAAACATTGAGTTTGATGTCTTGCTTAATTCCGACAAGTCTGTCTATGCATGTGCATTTGCAAATGAAATTAAGGCAAAGGAAAAATTCGGATTTCTTCTTGACAGGGACGGCAAAATAATTCCGTCAAGCAAAGAAGCGATGTACAATTATACAATGGGAATAGATGACGAACTTAAGTTTCGCAAAAACATGAAATCGGGAAGTCAGATAATTCACGAAACTTTTGCACTGGAGTATAGCCGTGATGAGTATGTATTTAAGTTTACGGAGAATGAATTGGACTTCATGAAGAATTACAAAGAGCAGATAAAATTTAATCCCGGAAAGATTTATGTCGGATTCAATACCGGTTGTTCTAATCTGTTCCCCAACAAAAAAATGACAATTGAACAGCATGTTGAATTGATTTCGGATCTTTCGAAATATGATGACTTCAGAATAGTGCTGCTTGGGGGAACTGAAGATACGGAGAGGAATCTGAAGATATATGAATTATTGCCCAAAAGAATTCAGAAAGATGTTGTATATACTCCGACGAATTCCGGAATAAGAAACGGAGCATGCTTCATGAATATCTGCGACCTCATAATAACGGGAGATAGTTTCGGAATGCATCTTGCAATTGCTCTGAAAAAATATGTGATTGCATGGTTCGGACTCTCATGCTGGAGTGAGATTGATCTGTTTGACAGAGGCGAGAAACTTATTCCGTCAGGTCTGGAATGCGCGCCTTGCTGGAAGAAAGAATGTCCTTATAATCTGGAGTGTATCAAGATGATTGATCTGAAGAGAATCACGGAGCTCGTGAAAAAATTTGCGCTTGTAAGACCTACTGTTACGCAAAACAACTAATACCGGTCAGCCCTCCGGATCTTTTTCCTTTTCTTTACCCTTTTCAAACTTTCCCGCAACAGAGTTGCTGTACTTGCTTACAGAGGTGATAACATACAAGACCACTATGACTACGACAGCTATAAGCGCCAGTATCCAAATAAGAGTTTCCATCTTCTAAGAGATTATTAACTAGTTTCTTGCCTTGTAAAAAGTTTTGTCACGGTAAATTCTGATTCTCTTGGCATTTGATACCGCATTAATTCTTTCTTCGGCAATTTTTCTTGAGGCAGCTTCAGTTGGAATATTTTCCCTTTTGGAAATCTCGATTATCTTTTCAATCACATCATAGATTTTTGAAGCCTGTTTCATTGCACGTTCTCTGTTGTATCCTTCAAGTTCATTATAAACATTAATAAGACCTCCCGCATTGATCACATAGTCGGGGGCATAAAGAATTCCTTTGTCCTTCAGCATCTTCCCGTGTTTTTCTTCATTCTCGAGTTGATTGTTTGCGGCTCCTGCAATTATCTTAACCTTAAGTTTCGGAATTGTCTCATCGTTTATTATTCCGCCAAGAGCTGCAGGAGAAAATACATCAGCATCTGTGGTGAACAATTCGTCATCGGATAGGATAGTTGCCTTATTTTCAGTAACAATGTCCTTGAGCTTTTCCTTATAGAGATCATTGACAAAAAGCTTTGCTCCTTCTTTGTAAAGATAATTGCAGAGATTCTTGCCAACGTTTCCGCCTGCTCCCTGAATGACAATTTTTTTATCTTTGAGACTATCATTTCCGAAGACTTCCTTCGCGCATGCTTTAATGCCAACGTAAGTTCCGTATGCAGTAACAGGCGACGGGTCTCCGCTTCCGCCGACTTCAATCGGTACTCCTGTAACGTGTCTTGTTTCCATCATGATATATTCCATATCCTTAATGCTTGTTCCAACATCTTCAGCGGTAATATATCTTCCCGACAAACCTTCGACAAATCTTCCGAACGCGCGGAAAAGAGCTTCTGTTTTTTGAGTCCGTGAATCGCCTATGATAACGGCTTTGCCTCCGCCAAGGTTGAGACCGGCGACCGCAGCTTTATAGGTCATACCTTTCGAAAGCCTTAACACATCAATCAATGCTTCTTCATCATTTGCATAATTCCACATTCTTGTTCCTCCTAATGCAGGACCTAAGGTTGTATTATGTATTCCTATTATGGCTTTCAAGCCCAATTCTTTATTTGAACAGAAGACAACCTGTTCGTGACCATATTCCTCAATCAAATCAAAAGTGGGAAATCCGATTTTTGTCATAACTATTTTAATTTAGTTAATTTGTAATTTGGTATTCTCAAACAGCTCCGGATTGAGTGCTTTCCTTATGTATATGAAAACATCATCAACCGAAATATGCGCCATGCATTGGGGGACCTGACAGCCATAATCATGACCAAGGTACAGGCAAGGACTGCAAAATTTATCGCTCTGAATCAGGACAGCATTCTTATTATAAGAACCCCATTTCGCGGGATTAGTCGGACCGTGAAGACCCATTGTTTTTGTACCAACACATGATGCTATATGAAGCATACCGGTATTGCTGCAAACTATGAGTCTGGCTTTCCTGACGAGCGCAACTACGTTGTCAAGCGGATAGTTGCCCGCAGTATTGATCACGTTTCTTCCGATTCCCTTTTCAATTTCTTTGCAGCGTTCCACTTCATGCACTGCGCCGGTAATTAAAATTCTGATATCCTCGTCATATTCAACAAGTCTCTTGCCGAGGTCAATATAATTCCGTACAGCCCATTCGCGGGGTTTGCCGTTTTCGCCGCAGCCGGGATGAAGACAGATTACCGTCTTTTCATCAAGCGAGTTTTGCTCCCAAAAGCTGTCAGCAAAGTTATAATCTTCTTTGTTTAAAAAATATTCTAATTTTTTATCCTCATCGGTGATGTTGATTCCAATGGGGGTAAGCAAATCCAAAAAGTTCTCGAGTTCGTGCTTTTTTCTTAAATGAGTAACGACGCTGTCATATCCGAAATGTTTAAACTGTCTCTGTGTCTTAAATCCTACGGAGTAATCCCTTCGTGTCAGCATTGTCATAATTGCATTTATTCTTTCCCATTGACCGGCATCTATTACGAGTTCATATTTTTCTCTGCGCAGTTCTCTGATAAATCTGAAAAAGAGCAGAGGGTTTTTCAAAAATGAATGAACGTTGCAATCTATGATTTTGCTTACGTATGGAATTTTCTTAATGACTGAATAATTTATCTGTGAACAAATGAAAGTAATCTCCGAATCCGGGAAATTTTTTTTCAATGTTCTTAAAGTTGGAATCAAAAGTATCGAATCACCGATCGCCGCAAGTTTTATGATCAGAATCTTCTTTATGTTTTCAATGGGAAGTCTTTTTTTCTTTTTGGTAAGGATTGAAAGAAGAATTATGATGGGAATTCCCGCGTACTTGTCAAACAAGCGGAAGATTGCCCTTCGCTTCATTGGCTGCCTGCTCCTGACTAATGATTATATTTGATAATATAGTCAGAAATGAATATATTATCAATCATAAGATTTGAATTTAAGTGCCTCAAAATTACAATGAGCTTATAAAATCGGCTCTCGAAGCAAGAAAATTTTCATACTCTCCATATTCAAAATTCTCCGTAGGTGCAGCTCTCTTAACCAAAGAGAACAAGATATATACAGGGACAAATGTAGAATGCGCATCGTATTCGTTAAGCATCTGCGCGGAGAGAGTAGCTTTTTCAAAAGCTGTTTCGGAAGGATACTCTTCGTTTAAGGCTATCGCGATTGCGACAAGCAGGAATGCTTATATATTTCCTTGCGGAGCCTGCCGCCAGTTCATGTATGAATTTGGAGGCAACCTCGATGTTATACTCGTCAAATCCAAATCCAATTTCATCGTAAAAAAACTAACTGAACTTTTACCGGGTGCTTTTGATAAGAAGTCGCTCGATATCAGATAATGAATGAAAATCTGCAAATAAGAACCTTCAAAAAAACAGGTCACATAGAAGTGATTTGCGGAAGCATGTTTTCCGGTAAAACAGAAGAGTTGATTAGAAGAATTCGCCGTGCAGAAATAGCAAAGCAGCGTGTTAAGGTATTTAAGCCGAAAATTGACAATAGATACAGCGAGTTTGAAATTGTTTCTCACAACGAGCAATCATATCCTTCGGAGGTTGTCGAAGATGCAGACGAGATACGAGAGAAGAGTTTTGATGTTGAAGTAATTGGCATTGACGAAGGACAATTTTTCAATAACAATCTTATAGAAGTATGTCAGGATCTTGCAGACGCAGGGAAAAGAGTCATTGTAGCAGGACTCGACCAGGATTACAGAGCGCTCCCATTTGAGCCGATGCCGCAGCTTCTCGCAATTGCCGAATACATTACCAAGACATTGGCAGTGTGCGTAATTTGTGGTGCGCCCGCAAACAGAACTCAACGTAACAACAGCAGCAGCGAGCAAATTCTCGTCGGCGCTCATAACCATTACGAAGCACGTTGCCGTTTACATCATGTTGTAAATTCCGATACTCTCAAAGAAGCAAATTAAAAATCCAATACATCACATGCTGAAAAAATTTTTTCCGCTTATCATTCTTTTGTTCATTTCAGCTTCATGCGGCAAGAAGCAGGAATCAATTTCACAGAAGGAAAATTCTCCTTCACCAAAGATCGGACTCGTGTTTGACATCGGCGGAAGAGGTGATAAATCTTTCAATGATGCCGCTTACAAAGGACTCGAGATGGCAAAGGAAAAACTCGGAGTTGAATTTGAGTCAATTGATCCGGGCGACGGTTCAGACAGGGAGTCAGCATTGAGAAGACTTGCCAGCAAGAAAGAAATCGGTTTGATTTTCGGAGTTGGATTTATTTTTACGGATGATATTAACAACATTGCAAAGGAATTTCCGGATAAGAAATTTGCCTGCATTGATTATTCAGTTGACCCTTCGAAGACAGTTCCACCAAATGTGGAGGCCATCGAATTCAAAGAAGAAGAGGGATCGTTTCTTGTTGGAGCCCTTGCCGCATTGACTACAAAGACAAACAAGGTTGGATTTATCGGCGGAATGGAATCTCCGCTGATCAAAAAATTTGAAGAAGGATTTATTCAGGGAGTAAAATATATTAACCCCGACTGTAAAGTTCTTTCAGGCTATGTGAGCATAGCTCCGGACGGCTTCAAGAATCCCGGGAAGGCAAAGGAAATTGCTTTGAGTCAGTATTCAGGAGGCGCGGATATCATTTATCATGCATCGGGATTGTCGGGGCTTGGATTGTTTGAAGCTGCAAGGGAAGAAAACCGGCTCGCAATCGGAGTTGATATGGACCAGCAAAAAGAAGCGCCCGGATTTGTATTGACAAGCATGGTAAAGCAGGTGGACGAGGCTGTATTTCAGACTGTGAAAAATTTTAAGGAAAATAAATTTACGGGTGGAGTAAAAACTTTCGGTCTAAAAGATAACGGCGTGGGATATGTTTATGATGATAACAATAAAAAATTGATTCCGACCGACGTAAATGAAAAACTTCAGGACATAAAAGCAAAACTCATAAACGGCGAAATAAAAATAACGCTGAATAAATAGACGAGCTTAATCACTGACATGTCCGGGGTGATACTTCTATTGAATTGTAATTCTGATATTCAACCCGCCTTCATTCGTAGTTCTCGGCACGGTTGTAACTGTCTGTCCCGTTGGCTGCGTCTTAATGTATTTGTAAAACAACTGCATCGAAACCTTTGAGCTAAGAGAGTATTGAATGGTCGGATTGACTGTTGTAACGCTTGACCCGTTGCCCGCTACAGGAACTTTGAAGCCTGAACCGAATTCGTAATTTATCGGCTCGTTAGTTGTCTTTGATAATGTCAGCGCGAACTGAATATCATTTTGAAGCGACAGTCCAAATAACGGAAAATTAAATCCTGTCTTCGAAAAATTTGCGTTGATGCTCCATTCATTTGTTTTCACAGTTTGAATCTGCGCCCCTATCGGATTCAGCGAGTGACTTATGCTGTTGTTCAATCTCAAAGTCGAAGTAAGATTTCCGCCAAACATTTCTTTAAAATTAAAATTCAAACCAATAAGCGGAGCGAACGCCTGTGTTACAGTTTGCGCATTGGGAATATCAGAATTGTTAATGTCTATGAGCCTGCTCTCTTTGTATTCCGATACAAAACTGTTTTCCAGAGATACAGTATTGGCAAAGTTAGCGAAGAACGGAAATTTTTCCAGGCCACTAACATTGAGTGTCCAGTTAGGAAACGGAAAAGATCCGATTTGACTCTTAAAAGAATTCGTAAGACTAATTCTGCTTTGAGTTGCATTTGTGGGATCATATTGAAATGTAAAATTATCAACGCTGCCTGCGAAGAACATTGAATTGCCCGATGCAATTGTGCTCGACTTGCTTGTAGGATTTCCGATGTCTCCGACTGCATTTGAAGTATACAAAAGATTATTTGAGAATCCCCAGCTTTTCTTGAATGTAAGAGACATTGAAATTGCTTCCGGTATCAGGGGATTAATTGAAGCAGTAAGCGAAAGTTCATTTGCCTGTGTGTAGTTGTCCCCTATCTGCGTAAGGTTCGGCGCGCGAGGTCCTGCATACAAACTGAATCCGAGCTGATACATTCTCGAAGGACCATAGTCTTCTTTTGTCCCCGGATAAAACCAGAAATTGCCGAATCCGGGAAGTCCTGTCACGCCTGTATTTGCGACCTGATTGCCCTGTGTATAGGTTACGGCTATGTCGCCGGGAATGAGGGTTTTAAACAGTTTGAATATATCGAGAATGCTTTGCTTATTGCCCTCTTCTTTAACCGTATCCATCGGAGCACCGTTTGCCCGGAGTTTGTTTTCGGTAGAGCCATTTCCGAACAAAGAAAATATTTCACTGATTTTCAGATCAGCAGTTGAAGAGATCGAGTTTACGTAGTTTGTATTATATCCGACGTTTATAACCTGATTCGGATTTACCCATCCGTATCTGACGTTGTAATTTCCGCTGACGGTAAGGAATCTGTCAATGAACGGGAGATTAAGTCTTGGATTAATGGTAACTGTTTGAGAATAGTCGAGATCTTTTCCGAAATTAATCACACCGTTATTAAAGAATATGTCATCGAAAATCTGTCCGCCCGATCGCTGTGATCGCGCGCTATCATTAAGTGTTTCATACGGAGTGAGGTCGCTTCCTGCATTGAAGTCATAAGTTCCGTTGACATCCACAATCCAGTTCTCCAGAAATTTCCAGTCAAATCTGAAACCGCGCTTTGCCCGGAATTCACGCGACGGGAGATCGTTTGTCGAAAATCTTCTTTGCTTTGATTCTGCATGAGAGCGGTCAAAGTTAGTTGACGCGCTGAAGTTCTGTGAGAACAACGGAGCAAGAGGAATAAACGGAAGGAAGAAATACAGTTTAGCCGTTTTGTATTTTTCGCCCAATGGAATTAAATCTCCTATATTGAGATTTAGTTTATCGCTTAATCCGAAATCTGTTCCTATGCTAATGTTAGCTGAATATCTGAAGTCATCCCTGTTTTCGTAAGTAAGATCACGGGAATTCCCGAAGTCTGTATTGAAGCTGAAATGTATCTGATTAAAAATATTCTTGATGAAATAATTATTGCTTGGCAGATTGAACTGCATGTTATCAATTGAAAGGCTGTTGCGAACAGTAAGAGTCTGCGCCTCAATGAGAAGATTTTCTTTTGCGGTAGTTGCCTGTTCTACATCACCGGTCTGCTGAATTATTCTGTTGTATTTTTCGTCGGCAGCTTTCTGCAGTTCTATATCTGAACCGGGAAAATATTTCGGCTTGATGAGATTTTCACTGTGCCTGAATGTTACCGGAAGATTGATAAAGCTGCTCCACTCTTCCGAAAATATTGAACTGAACATATTGTTTATGAACTTATGAAGATTCAGAGTGGCGCTGAAATCCCATGCCAGTCCTGTCATTCTGCTCCCCACTCTTGTGTCGAGTGAGTGAAAGAACGGATCTGTCTTAGCGAGATTAAAATTAAACTGAAGCAAATCTGCAAGCTTGGCAGTTGCGTTCAGGTTAAATGCAATTCCGTCATCATCAATTACATTTACTAACCGCAGTTCATTGAACCATACGCTCCCGGATATCGCAGAATTAAGCGAGCTCCGGTTTTTCTCAACTCCCAGAATTATTTCCCGAATTGTCTGCAAGTCAGGATTCCCGAAAACTTTATATTCCGAACCGGGCGGACCGTTTGGAACAGGAATCTGAACGGGAACATTTGTGCTGTCCCGCGATAGTTTTATTTTTGTCAGATCATTAAAATTAATGGTTACACTGTTAAGCGAATCCCATGGCTGACCCGGTCTGTTGTCGGGATGTATCGGTGCGCGGTATTCATAATAATTATTCGAGTCGTTTCCGAATCTGATTACCATCGCTGCATCATAAAGCTGATCATTCAAATATCTGAATGACGGATCCCCGTTAACAAACAATTTCAGTGATCTGTAATTAAATAAATCAAGCGGCGCGGAGTTGAAATCCTTCCTCGCAACTTTCCTTACTCCGCTTGTGAGGTTAAAGACTTCAACAGAAAGAGATTGCTCATTCGATTTTGTGTTAACATTGTTCTGCCCCCGTATTGTCTGTCTCAATGCATCGCCGGGAATCGGACTCATATACGTCTGCGGATTTTCTTCAATGCTCACAACTGTTATGTTGTATGTTGTGTCCCTCTTGTTAGGTTTTATCCATTGATTTCCGGTGAGATTCATATCGTACATTGTAAGCGAAACCGAATCGGTTACACCTGTAATCCACATTCTTGCAAACTGAATGTTTGTGAAAACTGCATTGCCATAATAACTTTTAAATTCTGACAACGGAATCTTATACTGTTTCCATCCATTATTTCCCGATCCTACAATGTATGGATTGTTGGTTGTTTCGAGACTTATTTCATATTGGAAATAATCATTTCCATTTCCGACGTTGTATAATTTGTTAAGGTCTTCGGTATCGGGGCGGCGACCATTGTCGAACTGCAGGTTGTTTTGCGTGCCGTTAATGCGATTGTAATCAATTATACCTGAAGCAAGATTATCATCACCCGCAGGATCATCAAGACCCGAAGGTGATCCGTTTTCGGCAATCCATATTGAATCTTCCTGTGAGTTTGTTTTGTAGTCAAGACCTATGTCATCCTGCGCGCGAAGTTCGCCGCTTTGCAAAGGATCTTCCGAATCAAGTTTCCCGTTAGGTATTGCATCCTGGCTTATGTTACCCAGATCAATTATCAGCTTTCCTCCTGTACCTGCGCTCGGTGGCTTGTCAACCTTCATACTGAATTCTATGAAGTTGATATTCTCATTCACAAGATCACTGCTTGTTGTGTTCAAAAATTTCATCACGCCGTTCCACGTCTTGGAGCGATCAATTGTGGAGGAAGTTTCATACTGCGCGTTGTAATTGTAAGTGCCTCGCTTATCCGGACGGTAGGTCATGTAATAAGGCGTAATATTATTCTGCGTGCTTTGAACATCTTTCAGCGGATAAATGTCCGTGAGTAAAGCCCCGTTAATTACGTTGTACCATTTGAGCTTTCCTCTGTGTTTTTGTTTAAATTGAATACTGTCCTGCGGACCGATGGAATTATCGAGAGGGACAGATGACGTTGTCCATGATGTGTAAGTTGTCCCAAGCGATATCAATTTCTTTGCACCTTCCATATCATCAACGTAAGCAACAGCTTCATTATTATCCTGCGGAATAACGCTCTTCTTTGTGTTAGGATCGGGATTGATTGCCGCAATTTCGCCGCGCAATGTAATGTAAGACGGCTCCTTCGTATTATATCCCGGCAGAAGATTCACAATGCTTGTAAGAAATTTCGAAGGAAGCTCCGTAGTGAAATCAATTCCGAACATTGAATTGTTTGTCGGCTCTTCACCTATTCTTACTTTATCATTTAATGTTTCCTGCTTCAGATTTACGAAAGTAAATCCGAATGAACTCTTGTCGGAAATCTGATAATCTCCTCTAAGCCCAAGAAAAGTTTTTGAGGCAAGTGTGAATAGATCATTGGTTTCATAAGATATGCGAAGGTCCTTTGAAAGCAGCGCTGCTGCATTCTTGATGTTTACAATTCCCGTAGTATAGTCAACGGTATAATCCGTATTGAGTACAAGCGGCTGTTCACCAAGTTTTACGACTACGCTTCCCTGTACGATGTTAAATCCGAGATTGATTGTATTGCTGATACCTGCTTCACCTTTCGCCTTTCCTCTGAAAATATATTTGTTTGAATTAGGAACTTGCTGTGCATTTGTCTTTAAATCCGTGTATATCTGCGGATACCAGTAACTCGAATCTATGGCACCGTTGCCGAACTCCGAAAGGTTGTTCAAAAATGGTTTCAGAGTCGGAAAAATAATGTATCCGTTTTCGGGATCAATTGTATAGCCGGGAAGAAAATCAAACTTCTGATCAGGCGGGGGCGTGCGCTGATTCGTATATTTATCCAGACCAAGAATTGTAATTAATGGTGTGCTTATGTTTGGAAGCGATGGCTGTTCCACATTGTCATTCAGATACTTTATATCAAACTCAAATCCTTCCCTTACAACTCTTGTTACAGGTAGCCTGTAAATATTTTTCAACTTATGCTCCCATGCCAGCGTGTATGAAGGTATGAGAGTATTTACCTTGACCATTTTCAATACAAGCGTATCCTGGGCGTGGACACTTGTGTCGGTACTGATCGTTCCGAATTGCTCAAGTGTCTTTGTCCTCTTGTAAGCAACACCTGCGAAGTATGTATCCGGCAAACTTGTCTTAAGCGTAATAAACCCGGCGAGCGTATTGACAGTGTACTCGCTCTTGTCCAGCTTTCTCACGAAACCCGAAGTCCTCAATCCCTGATCCGGATGATCAACTCTCCGCAATGAATCATTGTAACCACCGAGAGGAAGCGGATATAAATCAACGTGAAGACCCGCACGACGCTTTGTCGTCGTTGTCGCCTCCGTCTGAACCCATACTTCCAGTGACTGCTCGTCAACTACAAGCGAGTCTGTGTGCAAACTTATTGTCGGGTTGTTATAAAAATCTATGAAACTCGATCTGTATGCCGTATCAAGAAAATAATTATTATCGGAATAGTCGTAAGCCTTAATTTCAAAAGTCTGCTCCGATGCTCCTCCGCTGTATGACTTCGTTTCAGTTTTACTTTTTTTCTGTGATACAACTGCCGAAAGGGACAAGGCACCCAATTGAAAATCACCAACAACTCCAAACAGAGCTTGTGAAGAACCTATCAATCCCGATTTCGTCTGAAGCGAAACATTTCCTCCCTCAATTCTCTTTATCACTTCATCTGCATATCCTTCATACTTAATCTTGAGCTGATTTTCAAAATCAAACAAACGCTGCGTGTTATAATCTGCATCAATCGTCAACTTGTCGCCAACCTTTCCCTTTGCAGTTAACTGAACTTCCTGCTTGAAGTTTATACTGTTGTTCGCATTGGTAGTAGTGATATTAGTCTGATCAGTAGTTGAATTCTGATAAGAAGCAGTAATGTCAACAGAGCCGTTGATCTTAAGATTGAAAGTCGGAGGACCGAAGATACTCTCTGACTTGAACGGAAGAGGAATCGTAATATCGGTAAATTTTTCAAACAACTTGCTGATATCATCCTGCGTGCTACCCTGGAATTTTTCCGAAACAAGCTGACTGAAAATATTCTGGAAATTGCTTTGAGACATCTCCGACAAATACTTATCAAGAGGAATTACAAGCGGCGCACGTATGTCTTCGCCGTCAAATTTTTCACGAACAACAACATTTCCGGAAGAGTCAAAATCAGTTTCGTAAGTAATTGCAGATGAGTTTCCAAGCAGAAGAGGAGATGTTGATCTCGGCAGCCTTGTTCCGAAAGTATATTCCGGAACATACTTAAAATACTTTAGTCTGGCTGTTGAATCAACAGGAGCCAGTCGCGTTGTGTCAATTGATAATAATGTATCGCCTGTGTTTTGCTTTGATGTATCGGAATTGTATTGCTGATTATAATTTTGGTTTATATGATATTTATCTCGTCTGCCTTGAGAAAAAGAAACATTGCTTATAGCGGTTATAATTACTATTATTATTAAAGAATAGCAAAGCAGTAAACTACGTTCATCGCTTCGGGGTTTAACGAAATTTTTCAGGGCGTAATTCAAGAACTGGTTGAATTAGTTACAAAAACGTATATTTTCCCAATAGGCAATTTTTTAATTTTTTAAATAAAACTTCTCTTTATTAGACACTTCTTACCGGCTAACTCGCCTTTTTGGTTTCAATTATAATTATTAACAATTTAATTTTCAATGTTCAACATTAAAATCGTATTCGTATATATCAGCGTATTATTTCTCGTTACTTTTACTGCAAAATTTTCTCAAGGTCAGTTTGAATCTCATCCGGAATTAGATTGGTACACAATTGAAACGAAACATTTTTTTATACACTATCATAAGGGCACCGAAAGAACAGCCAATACAATTGCAAAGATTGCCGAAGAAGTTTATGGTCCGATTACTTCACTTTACAAATTTGAACCGGACAGCAAAGTTACTTTTATAGTCAATGATGTTTCTGATATTGCAAACGGCGCGACTGATTATTACGGAAACAGGATTGAGATCTATGCAACCATTCTCGATTATGACCTGCGCGGAACGCACAACTGGCTTCGCAATGTAATCACGCATGAATTTACTCACGCTGTTCAGGTTCAGTCATCGTTTAAGTATGGAAGGAAGGTTCCTGCAATTTATCTTCAATGGCTGGGTTATGAAAATGAAATCCGTCCGGATGTTCTCTATGGATATCCTAATGTCATTGTGTCTTACCCAATCTCCGGCGTTGGAGTACCCGCATGGTTTTCCGAAGGCACGGCACAGTATCAGCGTCAGCAGCTCGGATATGAGGACTGGGATTCTCACCGCGACATGATACTTCGAAGTTACATCGAAGACGGCAACCTTATGTCATGGGGAGAGATGGGACAATTTTCTTCGATAACAAGTCTTAAGGCTGAATCAATCTACAATCTCGGATTTGCCCTTACAAGATTCATCGCGGATAAATACGGAGAAGATAAGCTTCGCAGCATTTCAGAACATCTCGGCGATTTCACCAACTTCAGCATGGACAGAGCCGTGAAAAAATCTCTTGGCATTGACGGCAAGCAGCTCTACAATGAATGGAAAGAGTTTCTCCGGAAGGATTACAACAACAGACTTGCTTATGTCAGGACGAGCGAGGTCGAAGGTAAGCTGATTGAGAAGACCGGCTTCGCAAATTATTATCCGCAGTTTTCACCCAACGGAAAGAGGATTTCTTACCTTTCAAATCAGAATTACGATTACGGAACAACGGGGCTTTTTATTTACGACCTTGAAAAAAAGAAAAGCAAGCCCATCACTGCCCCCGCAACTACAAATTACTCATGGTCGCCGGACGGGAGAAAAATTATTTATGCAAAAAGAAATACTCCTCCGACAATCCATGATGTTACAATATTTGATATTTATGAGTATGATTTGAATGAAGAAAAAGAAATCAGAATTACTAAAGACAGGAGAGCATTTTCTCCTTCATATTCACCCGATGGCAAATTGATTTGTTATATAGTTAATAAGGACGGAACATTTAATATCGAGATCTCAAATAGCGACGGTAAGAACAGAAGGAAAGTTACAAACAATGATGACGGCGAAGAGGTCTTCAATCCGAAATTTTCACCCGATGGCAAAAGTGTTATTTTCGATTACGCCTATGAAGATTCGAGAAAGATTGCAACTATAGACTTGAGTTCCGGAGAGATGAAATTTGTCGTTGATGAAAAAGATGTAGACTCCAGAAATCCCGTTTACTCAAAAGACGGATCTAAAATTTATTTTTCATCGAACAAGACAGGCATCTTCAATATTTATTCAATGGATCTCAATTCAAAAAAGGTTTTTCAGATTACGAACGTAATAGGCGGTGCGTTCATGCCTTCGGTTGATACGAGCGATAATCTCGTCTATGCAGAATATAAATCTACCGGCTACAAGATTGCATTGCTTGAAAAATTTTCTGAAGTTGATCCTGACAAACTCGGTGCATATAAGAAGCCGGATAAATTGCTGCCCGAATATGCAATACAAGATACTTTGAAAGCAGGGAGCGGGTTTGACTGGATCAAGCTCAAGAATTATGATGACAAGAACGTTCCCAAACTTGAAAGCAAACCATACAAGAGCAAGTTCACGTCGCTTTCTTTTGTTCCCGTGATTCGTTTTGATACATACAAGCGGCAGAATCAATTCAGTTTTTTCGAAGCGATAAAACCCGGGCTTTACTTTTTTTCAAATGAAATGCTGAACAGGTTTTCGATATTCGGAGGTGCATCTGTCAACATAAAGGGTGAGCGTGATTTATTTCTGCAATTTGAATACAACAACGGGTTTCCATTCTTCAAAGATTTTTTCACGAAAAAGTTGAGCTTTAATCCGAGATTCACACTCGACGGTTATAACATAACCCGAAAGTCAATAGGTCAGTATGCTCTTCCGGTTGACACAATTTCGACGGGGATAACATACGATCTGCTTTCGTTTGATTTCGGTATGGCATTCAATGTGATAAATATAAATCATCTCACAAAGTTTGGTTATTCCTATTCAAACTATTCATACATTAACGACCCATTTGCGATTCCGGGCACGGGAGTTCCCGTGAGGTCATCGCGTGAGACTTATTTTAAATCGAATGATTTTTCATTGTCGTATCATTATGAATCAATTCGTCCAAACAGAAACATGGACATTAATCCAATCGGAAGGGAAGTTGACATCAGATATGATTATGAGATCAGCGATATTAATCCGCAGCTTGTTGTAAAGGATGACGGAACATTTACGACAGAATTTGACAAGAATAATCTTCATAAACTTGAAGTGAACTGGTCGGAAGGAATCGGACTATTCAACAATCTTCATTCATTGACGCTGAAGCTTCGAGGCGCTACAATATTCGGTCCGCCCGTTGACGGATTTTACGACTACTATGCAACCGGTTTACCGGGAATGAAGGGCTATCCTTTCTATTCTCTTGGCGGCGGAAGAATTGCGGTTGCGAATCTGACATACCGACTGCCCATATTTTCAAAAATTGACACCAGGATTTCGCCGCTTTATCTTGACAAACTTTATTTTTCGCTTTATGGAGATTTTGGAAATGCATGGTACGGCAATGCGGCAAAGTTGAGTGATTTTAAGAAAGACATTGGAGCGCAGTTAAGACTTCAGGCATTTTCATTTTATGTTTTTCCGACGAGCATATTCCTTGATGCAGCTTATGGCTTTGACAGATTCACGCGTATTTATCTGAACAAGCCTGTAACTTACGGTCAGGACTGGTCATTTTATTTTGGAATGCTTTTCGGATTTGACATCTGATGGGACTTGCGGGATAAGTCGTGAACTTAGATGAACATAGTGACTTGTGGGCGAGATGGACCTGCTGCAGCATAGATGAGTTTGTAATTTTCGCAGTTTGAAAATTTACAAGTGAATTGGTTTGAATCAGTTTCCCTAAAAAGTTATTTTTGTAAACACCAAACATCCGTTTGCAATTTTCGACATACAATCAAAGTTAAATTTGCGCCCGTAGCTCAATCGGATAGAGCAACAGCCTTCTAAGCTGTAGGTTAGTGGTTCGATTCCACTCGGGCGTACGAAATAAAAGAAATT
>JBDHXH010000062.1:0-16961 GCA_039810605.1 Ignavibacteria bacterium
TTTCTTTTGCCAAGCTTTTCTTTTGATCTTTCAAAAGAAAAGCGGACCTAAGATTTTGATCTGACTTTCGGAGATCGATTGGACAGAGTTGATGCGAATGAATTAACCAAATAATCTAATATCATTTAAACTCCAAGAACAAATAATTATATTTGCATTCAAATGAGAATAAGTTTAAACTGGATTAAGGAATATTTACCGAATGTAAAATTTGATCCGATTGACATTCTTTCGGAAAAAATGATTGCATCAGGTCTTGACATAGAGTCTGTCGAAGACCAATCAAAAGTTTTTTCCAATTTTGTCATTGGAGAAGTCATTGAAAAGAAAAAGCATCCCAACGCAGACAAACTTAGTTTGTGCACGGTCAATACAGGCGATAGACAACTTAGTATAGTCTGCGGTGCTCCAAATGTGGAAACAGGTCAGAAGGTGTGCGTTGCCCTTGTCGGCGCAATTATTCCAAACGGGAATTTTGAAATTAAGAAATCAAAAATCAGAGGTGAGCTCTCTGAAGGAATGATATGTTCTGAAAGAGAATTGAACATGTCGGACAAACATGATGGCATTCTGATTTTAAATGGTGAGGCAAAAGTCGGTGAAAATTTTGCTTCATACATTAAGGCAGACGATTGCATTTTTGAAATCGGCATCACACCAAACCGGAATGATCTGAATTCACATTTCGGAATTGCCAGAGAGATAGGTGCAATCTACAATTCAAAGATTACTATACCACCCATAAGCATTTCCGAAACAGACGACCAAACTAATAAACTTATTAAGATCACAATCGCCAATCCGGAGCTGTGCAAAAGGTTTACCGGACGCATAATCAAGAATGTAAAGATAAAAGAATCGCCGGCATGGCTTCAAGAAAAAATAAAGGCAGTCGGATTGCGTCCGATTAACAACATAGTGGACATAACAAATTTTGTAATGTACGAAACCGGTCAACCGCTGCATGCTTTTGATTACGACAGGATTGCGGGAAATGAAATATTGGTGAAGACTGCAAATGAAGGAGATAAGTTCAAGACGCTTGATTCAAAAGAAAGAATCCTGAATTCTGATTCATTAATGATTTGTGATGCAAACGGGTATTCCGGAATTGCAGGTATAATGGGAGGACAGCATTCTGAAGTAACCGGCGCTACGAAAAATATTTTTCTTGAATCGGCATACTTTGATCCGGTTTCAATCAGAAAAAATTCAAAGAAGCTTGGACTTCACACGGATGCCTCGCACCGTTTTGAAAGAGGAGTTGATATAGATATGGTGAAGTATGCTTCCGAAAGAGCATCCCGGTTAATGCAGGAAATTGCCGGAGGCGAAGTTTCAAAAGGTTTGTATGACGTTTATCCCGAAGTTTTCAAGAACCAGGATGTGTCAATCAGAATTGGGAAGCTCAATGAAATCTCGGGAATTCATTTCACGCGCAAAGAAGTAATAAGTCTTCTTGAGAAAATTGAATTTCGTAATGAACATGACAGTGATGAACAATTGATTTTTCGGATTCCGGAATGGAGGAGAAATGATGTTGAAAGAGAAATAGATTTGATTGAAGAAGTTCTACGATTGTATGGTTATGACAACATAACTCCATCTTCGGAATTTAGGGTCGGCTCCGATGTTTCGGAGATTTACAAGAAGTCTAATATTAATCTTGTAAAAAAAATTCATGAGCATCTTGTCGGCAGAGGTTTTAATCAAATTCTGTCTATGCCGCTGACTGACGGCAGGAGCGTCGCGTTGAATGAGATAAAGACTCCAAAGATTTTGAACTCTGTTGCTTCGGAAATAAATTCCATGAGGATGAATCTTCTGCCAGGAATGCTTTTGAGCATGAGGAACAATTTTAACAATTCCGGAAAAGACATTTCACTAAAACTTTTTGAAAGCGGGAGAGTCTTTTCGGAGACAGATTCGGGCATCGTCGAAGAGGAGAAACTTATTATCGGTCTGTCGGGTAGAAGAGATTTTGAAATTGAATACGGAAGTGAAAGTGGATATGATATATTTGACATAAAGGGCGAAGCTGAAATGCTTTTGTCTAAATTGAATCTTGATAGTTTTGCATTAATTTATTATAATGACAAAAGTTTAGCAAATTCAAAGACAGTTATACGAATAGACAGTGAGGAGATAGGCGTTATTTATAAAGTAAATAATCAGCTCCTGCGAGAATTTGATTTAGATAATGATGCTTACGTTGCTGAATTTTCGATAGACAAGCTCAAGAAATTTGTATCTGACAGCCGCTATTATTCTACATATACAAAGTTTCCTGCAATTAAGAGAGACATTGCTATCGTAGTTGACACGGAAGTTGAGTTTGAAAAGATCAGGCTCGCAATTATGAAAACCGGAAAGCCGATGTTGAGCAGGATGAAGTTGTTTGATATATTTGAAGACAAGAAACTGGGGTCAGGCAAGAAGAGTCTGGCTATGAGACTTGAGTTTACATCCATGGAGAAAACACTTACTGACGGAGAGGCAACAGAAATTACAAACAGAATAGTAAATGTTTTAGAAAAAGAGTTTTCGGCAAAACTCCGAACGCAGGATACATAAAATAAATTTAATGAATCAAAAGACCGGAGACGGCAATAAGGATTTTTTTAAAGATCAAAAAAACACGCTTAGAATAGCCTTAGAAGATCTTTTGACAAAAGTTAAACTTCTAATTACAAAAAATAAGGACTTAAAAAATGAAAACATTTTACTAAAGGAAAACATAAAAAATCTAAACTTAAAAATATCAGAATTAAAATTACAGCATACAAAACTAAATACTGAATTAATCAACAAAGACAAAGAAATATCGGATTTAAAGAATTCAGTTTTGAATTCATCAAATAATAAGGTTCCTGTAAAAGATAAGGACATTGTAAAATCAAGGATTCAGGAGCTGATCACCAGAATAGACAGTCACCTGGAGCATTTTGAAAGTGGTGATAAGAATTAGATTCAACAACGTTTGACTATGAGATTTTGAAAATTCACAAACCAAATAAATTCATCTGACAGGGAAATGAATCAGAAAGAAATCAGGGTAAAGATATTCAACAGTGAATATAATCTGCAGGGGGAAAATGCAGAGAAAGTCGAAAGAATATCGGATTATCTGGATGGAATTATGAACAGAATCAACAGCGAGTCCCCGAATCAGTCTGAAGAAACAATTGCAGTTGTCTCGGCTTTGAATATTGCCGAGGAATATTTTAAGGAGAAGGATTCAAAAATTGAATTGGAGAGAGATTATTCAGGACTACTGGATGAACTAAGCACTAAAGCAAAGTCTATCTCCGAATTGATAGATGAGAATTTGTGAGTTTAAATTAACACTGTTCTTTACATAGAGTCTGGGTTTATAAAACCGCACAGGCAATAGTCAAACATTATATAGAACCAACAGGTTTAACTATATGGGAGGAAAGCTCAACAATAATGTTGATTGCAGGCCCCGCTTCCGGAAGACCGGGAGTTTGCTGATGCTGAATAAGTATCAATAGCAAGCAGAGGAAGCAAAAGACATTTTGGCACCACCCACCGTTTTAAGATAAGGTTCTTTTATAACCTTTGCACTATAACGTGTCTCGTGCGGTTTTTTTTTATCAAAAAATTGTCTTTCATACTCGATACAAATAAAAAATCAAAAGTTTCATAAATCTGAATACTAAAATAAGTTAAGAGGAATAAAAAAATGGATCTGGAATTATATATACTTTTACCGATACTTGTATTTCTTTGCCTGCTCACTTTTTTTCTCGGCTGGTATTTAAATTCAAGAGCAAATAAAATAAAAATAGACGGAGCTGAAAGCGTGGCGAAGAAAATCATTTCCGATGCCGAGCAGAAATCAAAGGAGAAAGTTGACCTTGCCGAGAAAAGAGCAAAGGAAATCCTGGCAGACTCTGACAAAGCTTCACAAAATTTAAAAAAGGAAAAATTACTCGAAGTAAAGGATGAGTTTTACAGAAGAAAGCAGAAATTTGATGAAGATGTAAAGGAAAGGGAAAAAAACGTTGTCGAGGACGAGAAAAAATTGAAGCTTGAAAGAGATCAGATTGAAAAGGCAAAATTTGAAATTAAGAATACACAAGCTGAACTTGAAAGAACAGGAGAGGAATACGAAGAAAAGTTTAAGCAGGTCAAAATAAAGTCCTCGGAAGCCGAAAAGATCATAGATGATTACAAAGAAATACTTGACGAGCAAAAAACAAAGCTGCAGAGAATTTCCGGTTTGACAGAAGAAGATGCTAAGAAAATACTTTTCGAAAACCTGATCAATGATGCAAAGCTTGAAGCAGCGCAAAAGATACAGGAGATACGCGAGGAAGCAAAACTGGAAGCGAACAGGATTGCGAAGAATACAATCATCCAGTCAATTCAACGCACGGCATCGGATCATTCGGTGGAAACTACAGTGAGTGTCCTGCAGATAAATTCTGATGAACTTAAAGGCAGAATAATCGGCAAAGAAGGAAGAAACATCCGCGCATTTGAGGCTGTTACAGGAGTTGACATCATCGTTGATGACACTCCTGAAGCAATTATCATTTCCGGATTCGATCCTTTCAGAAGAGAGGTCGCCAGGGTATCAATGGAAAGACTGATTGCCGACGGACGGATTCATCCTGCAAGAATTGAAGAAGTTGTTGAGAAAGTACAGAAAGAATTGATTGAAGAATTGATACGTGTCGGCGAGAATACATTGATTGAAATGGGAATCCAGGGAGTTCATCGTGATATCATAACATTGATCGGGCGAATGAAATACCGATCAAGTTACGGACAGAATGTTTTAAACCACTCTATCGAAGTCGGGCATCTTGCAGCAATAATGGCTGCGGAGCTTGGGCTTGACGCGCAGATAGCAAAGCGCGCTGGACTTCTTCATGACATGGGAAAGACGATTGACAGAAATATTGAAGGTCCGCATGCGATCCTGGGTTATGAGGTCGCGAAAAGATGCAAAGAACATGCTATCATCTGCAATGCAATTGGTGCTCATCATGACGAAATGCCGATGGAACATCCCATCTCCATACTTGTTCAGGCAGCCGATGCAATCAGCGGAGCACGCCCGGGAGCAAGACGAGAATCGGTTGAAGCATATTCAAAGAGGCTCGAGAAACTCGAAACAATTGCGAAATCATTTGAGGGTGTTGCAAAGACGTATGCAATTCAAGCAGGAAGAGAAGTCAGAGTAATTGTGGAACAGGAAAAAGTAACCGACGTTTCGCAGGATCAACTTGCGTATGATATAGCTCATAAGATTCAGGAGGAAATGGAATACCCGGGACAGATAAAAGTAAACGTAATCAGGGAAAGACGTTCAATCGCTTATGCAAAATAAAATTTCAAATTAAAAATAAATTTTATCTGAATTGAAAAAATTGTTGGTTGGTATTACCGGCGGCATAGGGACCGGAAAAACTGAAGTTTGTAAAACTCTTGCCAGAAAAGGCTTCAAAGTTTATTACTCTGACCTGGTTGCAAAGAATCTTTATCTTACAGACAAGACTCTCGCGAAAAGAATCGTAAAAGTATTCGGCAAGGGCATTCTGAATTATAAAGGGAAAATAAATCTGCACAAACTGAAGGATGCAATTTTTTCCACCAAGAAAAATTATCAGACAATCAACAAGATTGTTCATCCCGTTGTGATAAAGTATCTGCTGAACGAGGCAAGAAAAAGCAAGTTTGATGTAATTGTATTTGAATCGGCACTGATCTTCGAAAGCGGTTTTCACAGATATTTGGATTATATTGTGACAGTTTATTCAAACAAGAAGAACAGGATGAACAGGCTCATGGTGCGTGATGAAGCCAATAAGAATGCGATAAATCATCTGATGAAATTCCAGATTGATGAAAAAAAGAAAATGGCTCTTTCGGATTTTGTAATAATAAACAATAAGTCATTAGACTATCTTAAAATTCAGTCCGAGTTGCTCGGTACAATTCTGAATTCGCTAAGAGCATAGACTCGATAGAAGATTCCGGACCAATCTAATTATTTGCCGACTTCCTTTTTCAGCGGTCTGCGTATTATGAAATCATAACCCGGATCATATTTTCCGTGACAGACATTGTTAATAATATTTTGTCCGTCATCTTCCTGCCTCGTCCCTGCCCACCATCCTCTTACATAAAGTTTATCTCCAATAAATTCCTGCGATTCAAAAATCAGAACGTGGCTTTGTGAAATTATGAGGTCTCCCCTTTCAGCTTTATTAATGTCTCCTTCGGAAATAAACGGTAGCACATCTCTGTAATTATTCGTGTCAAATAAATCCCTGCAAAGTGCATTTGTTGAAGGTGTCATAAATCCGGCATCATAAAGGACATTCAGTGCAAAGACATTGCACTTCGTATTACCTGCAAGACCCGATATATACTCATTAGTCCAGTAGAGATAAACCGAATCCGATTCACGTGAATACATTTTGTTTTGCTGTTCGGATTTCGCTGTGTTCATTAAAAGCACACCGGCTTCTGAAGAGCCGGTCGTAACTTCTGATTTTGTTTGTTCATGTTCATACTTGTCATCGCTTTCACTTTGTTGTGAAGAAGAACATGCAGAAAAATATATTGCAGCGATTGACACGCATATAGTCAAGTAATTCTTTAATTTGATTGTTCTGTTAATAGTTAATACGTTGTTTACAAGCATGGATTTGAATCAGTTAAGTTTCATTTTCATGAATTTATTCCACTGCACAATTGCATAATCCTTAAATTCTTCCGGAGCCCTGTCAAATGATTTATCAACTTTCATGCTTCCCTTCTCGAAGATTTCATTATTCAATTCCAGTTCCATCGTTCCTCTGATGGCATATTTTGAATTGCCTTCATGCATGATAAGTTTCATGTCATCGGAACTAACGTCACCTTTGCATGAAAGTCTGTAAATAAATGTACTTTCTCCGATTCCATTATTGTCAAGGTCGGTTACCGAAAGTGATTTCTCAATATACTCAAGTGTGACATCAACCGGGCAGTCCTTTATGTAGTCATAGACTTTCCATACTTGATTTGTTTGACTTTCGTTGATCACATACTGATATGCATAAAGTTCTTTTTCTCTTGTATCAGTTTCATCTCGGGGTGAAGTCAAGTCTGTTTCAGTTATAAGAAGTATGTTCTTCCCGGATTTGTCAATCCATGAAGCCGAAGCGGTAATACTGCCCTTGTATTCAATGTCAAAAGGAATCTCCTTCAGATTATATTCAATATTCTTTGTTGACATTGACGAAACCGAATCGCTCGTGTCCGAATGAAAGTCTCCCTGCGACTCATTTGACCTGAAGCTTTTTGTCCCGGGCGATTCATTGCTTGCTTCTGATTTCGGGGATTGGCTGGCATTCCTCTCATCCTTCGCGCAGGAAAATGCGAGGATTAGCAAAGACAGTATTAGTTTTATCATTTTTAAGTTCATCAACAGTTTATCCGTAAATAATCCCGGATGGATGTATGATTTTCATTTTTGCAATTTTAACAAATGTTATGAAAACTTAACATTCAAAAACGATATTGACATAAAATCAGAATGCTGTGTCTCCGAGATGTTTTCGCAAGACGGTAAAATAAATCTCTTCTATAATGCAAATTAAACAAAGTTTTCACGCCAAGTTTTCCAAAGTATTGCAAAGCCCGCAAAGGGAAAGCATCTCGTATGAATCTCGTGCTATTTTCCTTTGAATGATCAAAGGCAAGTAGACAAAGAAGAGATCGTCCGCTCCTGAAAAATCTTCATGTCTTCCTTTATAAATTGGTTTGAAAATATTCAATATTAACTTTAAATTAAGAGATATTAAAAAATTTTTATGTCAATACGAATTGAGAATTTAACGAAGTATTACGGACAGCAAGCTGCAGTTAAGGACATTTCATTTGAGATCAACACGGGAGAGATTGTCGGATTTCTCGGACCAAACGGCGCGGGAAAAAGCACCACGATGAAAATGATAACTACTTACCTCACACCATCATCGGGAAAAATTTTTGTAAACGATTTAGACACCGAAGAAAATTCACTCGACGTCAGAAAAAAAATCGGTTATCTGCCCGAGCAAAATCCCTTGTATCAGGACATGAATGTTCTTGATTACCTTAAATTTGCGGCAGAGCTTGAATCAGTTCCCAAAGAAAACATGTCAAAATCAATCAAGAAGATGGTTGATGTTTGCGGGCTCGGGGAAGTTCAGCACAAGGATATCGGCGAACTTTCAAAAGGATTCAGACAAAGAGTAGGACTTGCGCAGGCAATGATTCATAACCCTGAAGTTCTGATACTCGACGAACCCACATCCGGCCTTGATCCTAATCAGATTATTGAAATTAGAAAACTGATAAAGCAACTTGGCAAGGAGAAAACTCTTGTACTTTCAACTCACATCCTTCAGGAAGTTGAAGCTACTTGTGACCGAGTTCTTATTATCAATAAAGGACAGATTGTGGCTGACGGTTCCCCCGACACGCTTCAGAGCAAATTTGAAGGAAAGGCAAACATAAATCTTATTCTGAAAAAAGATTCCGTTGATAAGGAACTGGTAATCAGGTCTATATCATCTGTCAGGAATGTTGACAAAGCGAGAGTTACAAAGGAGGATGAAAAATCTCTTAGCATAAACATTTCCGCCGTCAAGGGGCATGACATTCGTGAAGACCTGTTCCGGAAGATTGTTTCCATGAACATGGTCATACTCGGACTTCATCAGGAAGAAACATCACTTGAGGATATCTTCAGACAATTAACTACCAAAAATTAGCGCATTAATCTCACAGATGAAAAATATATTAACAATATACCGAAAAGAATTAAGATCATATTTTAATTCACCGGTAGCATACATAGTAATCGTAGTTTTTCTAATTATCACAGGATGGTTTTTCACCAGCAATTTATTTATCGGGGGCACGATTACGATGAGGAATGTTTTTGACATAATACCGTTCATTTTTTTGTTTTTCATTCCCGCAATTTCAATGAGATCATTTTCAGAGGAGAAGAAAACAGGAACGATAGAACTTCTTCTTACCAAGCCTATAACAGACGGGGATATTGTTGTTGGAAAATTCCTTGCGGCACTTACGCTTACTTCAATTGCTCTTGCCTTTACGTTTATCTATGTCATAAGTCTCACCTTTTTAGGGAAGGTTGATACAGGTTCGATAATCGGAGCATATATCGGACTCATCCTTATGAGCGGTGTTTACATCGGCATTGGGATATTTGCTTCTTCATTAACAGAGAACCAGGTCGTTGCATTTATCATCAGCTTCCTGATTGTGTTTGGATTGTTCCTCCTTAATAAAATTCTGATTTTTCTTCCGACAGCACTTGCATCTGTACTTGAATACATAAGTATAGATTACCATTTCAACAATATAGCAAGAGGCGTGATAGATTCCCGCGACATTATCTATTACCTTAGCGGAATAATCATTTTCTTGTTGCTCACTAAAACGTCGTTAGAAAGCAGAAGATGGTCCTAATATTCCTGCCAATCAATGAAAACCAAAAGTTAAGAAAAAATTCTAATCAATGAATAAGAGAGATATAATAATAAAAGTCGGAATCATAATTGGAATCATTATTGCCGTAAACTTGATTTCGAAGAGAGTCTTCACAAGGGTAGATATTACTAAGAACAAGAGCTATACATTATCTCCCGTCAGCAAGGACATCATATCAAATCTGGATGATAAGCTGCTGGTAAAGGCATACTTTACAAACAATCTTCCATCTCCTTACAATAATCTTAGGAGACAAGTTCAGGACATACTTGATGATTACAGATCTTACTCAAAGGGAAATCTCAATTATGAATTTCTGAATCCTGCCTCGAGTGATGAAGGTGAAGGAAATGAACTGGATAAAGAAGCACAGAAATATGGCATTCAACCTGTTCAAATCCAGGCAATGGATAACGACAAGCTTGAGGTTAAAAGGGCATACCTCGGACTTGTATTCCTTTATGGAGGAAAACAGGAAACGATTCCGGTCATTCAGTCAGCCGATAATCTGGAATATCAGATCACCAGCCTGATAAAGAAGATGACGACAAAGACAAAAAGGAAAGTAGGCTTCTTGAGCGGACAGGGAGAAGTTGATCTTAGTAAACTTAACCAGATTAATCAGATACTTTCCGATCAATATGATGTGGTTTCTGTTGAACTGAAGACGACTGCTGTGATTGATCCGGCAATTGGAACCTTGATAATCATGGCTCCGAAAATTCCTTTTGATGAAAGCGCTAAATTCAAGATAGATCAGTTCATAATGAACGGCGGTAATGTAGCATTTCTCATTGACAAGATAGCACCAAATTTCCAACAGCAAATGGTAATGGGAAATGAAGTCAAGACAGGACTTGACGACATGCTCCTGAATTATGGCATTAGGATTAATACTGACCTAATCAGGGATTTGCAATGCTCGGCTGTTCAAGTACAGTCCCAGATCGGGTTTCCAATTTCGGTTAACTATCCTTTCTTTCCGGTCATAACAAATATTGCAAAAGATAATCCTGCTTTCCAAAATATAAAGAGTGTTGTACTTACATTTGTGAGCTCACTTGATTCTCAAGCTGCTGTGAGTCGCGGAATAAAAGTTGATCCAATGCTCATAACATCCGACCATTCGGGAGAAGTAAAAGATTTCTTTTTTTTGAATCTTGAACAATTTCAGAGCATGACAAAGAAATCAGCCGACACATTATTCAATCAGAAAGGGTTCACTGTCGGCGCAACATACACCGGAAAGTTCAAGAGTTTTTATGAAGGTAAAGAAATGCCCACCGATACTGCGCAGGGCTGGGTTCAATTCAACGGACAGCGGCTGAATGAAGGCACACGCGAGAATAAGCTGGTTGCAATTGGTGACGGTGATTTTGCCAACGAAGAAAACAAACCACCGAGAGAGAATCTTACATTCTTTGTGAACCTCGTTGATTATCTTATGGATGATGTAGGGCTTGCTGTCATCCGTACGAAGGTATCATCGGAAGCTCCAATCGAAGAGACATCCGACGCTACAAAAAAATTCATAAAATATTTTAATCTGATTTTCCCGTCGGCGCTTGTGCTGCTGATAGGACTATACAAATGGAACCAGAAGAAGCAAAGAAAAAAAGATCTGCAAATAAAGTAAAGTATCATTAATCTGAAATGAAAAGCAAAACATACATATACCTGGGAATACTTGTCGTACTTTTGGTTGCGGCATATTTTCTGACAACTGACAGGGGTGAAAAAACGACCAGTTATAAATTGTCCGAAAAAAAATTATACGACCTTGATTCAGCCAAAGTTGATAAGATTGAAATAAAGTCCGCTCTTGGAGATCTCGTGCTTTCAAAAGCCACCGGCGAATGGAGAATTGAATCTCCATATCAATACAGAACTGTAAGTACATATCCAGAAAGCATAATATCTAATCTAAAAAATCTGAAACTTGAGAGTATCGTCTCAACGAATCCGGAGAAGAAAGATACTTACGGATTCAAAGACTCCGAGCAGGCTGAAGTAACTGTATTTGAATCCGGCGCTCCGAAAGGAACATTTCTGCTCGGAAGCTCTGCTGCAGGGACTTCTTCTTATATTAAAAAGATTGATTCCGATAATATTTATATAGCAGATAACCTTGACAGGAATAATTTCATGAAGCCTACCATAAATGACTGGCGTGATAAAAACATTGTATCCATTCCGAAGCCAAGCGTAAATTCAATTGAGTATATATCCGCAGCGGAAACATTTACTATTAAGAGAGATTCGTCGGGCAAATATTTCATTGGATCTGATTCTGCAGGAAAAGCAGTTGACGGAATTCTGAATCTTCTTAACAAATTCGATACCAACGGTTTCAAAGATACAACCTTGTCAGACCAGACTGTTTTTGATGAGACGATAGTTGTGGATTGGGGACAGAAGACTGAAATGAAGTTTCTCAAACTTGACATAAGTCCACCGAAATATCTTTTGCAGGTCAGCGGGGACAAGCAGATTTATGAACTTGACGAAGGCTACGCCAAGAATTTACTGAAGACCAGAAAAGATTTCATGTGAAATTAGCAGCGAAGTTTTATGGCTGGCTTTTTTTATGGTATGGATTCCGGGAAATTTTAAATCATCCTGTATTTATTTTTTAATCTTTTACAACTAATTTGTGACATGCTGAATTTAATTGGAATAATTGTTACGAGTTATTTGATCGGATCAATTCCGTCAGCGTTGATTGTCGGAAAGATCTTTAAGAATATTGACATAAGAAAATACGGGAGCGGCAACCTCGGCTCGACAAATGCGTTTCGCGTATTGGGATTTCCATTGGGAGTTCTTGTTCAGGCGATGGATATTTCAAAAGGATTGGTCGCAGTATTATGTGTCACAAATTTTTTCTACCACAATCTTCCTTTTACAAACTACACACCTTTAGATGACATTACAATATTGAAAATTATTGCCGGCATAAGTGCCGTGCTTGGGCATACTTTTTCGGTATTTGTTGGTTTCAAAGGCGGCAAAGGAATTAACACCGCTCTCGGGATGTTGATTTCTCTTGCTCCGGTTGATGTTGGCATCAGCGTGGGATTCTTTGTATTGACTGTTTTTCTTTCGGGATATATTTCTCTTGGATCAATTGTTGCGTCATTTTTCTTTCCGGTAATAATGTTTATCCGCGAAAATATTTTCAAAGTAGAGATCTATGGCTACAAGACCCTGATTTTCTTCAGCATTGGCATTTCATTGTTGTTGATTTATAACCACAGAGCAAATATAAAGAGGCTGCTTTACGGAAATGAGAACAGATTTGAAAAGTTGTGGCTGATAAGGATCTTCAAGATTAAGGCTCCCTTCGGAAAAGCTGACAGTTAAATGAAAATCGCAGTCCTGGGTGCAGGGGGCTGGGGCACCACCCTCGCAGTTTTGCTTCACTCCAACGGAAACGATGTCACTCTTTGGGAATTCAATCCCGAATATGCGAAGACACTTGCCGAATACAGAGAAAATTTTTATTACCTTCCTAAAGTAAAAATTTCCGGCGATATTAAAATTACAAATGATCTCGATTTTGCAGTCCACGGAAGAGATCTTATTCTTATCTCTACACCAACTCAATTCATAAGGAACAGTTTTTCTTCTTTAGCAAATTTTGATTTCAGCGACAAAATGGTTTTAACAGTTTCGAAAGGAATTGAAAACGGAACTTTGTTTTTGGTTTCGGAAATTCTTCTTGACATCTTCAGAAAACTCCCGCGGAAAAATCTTTTGTGCCTTTCTGGACCTTCACATGCAGAAGAAGTCTCACGTAAAATACCTACTGCTGTAGTCTGTGCTTCAGCTAATATTGCAAAATCGCGCATAGTCCAGAAGATTTTCTCGAACAATTATTTCAGAGTTTATACCAATAGTGATCTTATCGGAACAGAAGTAGGAGGAGCGCTCAAAAATGTTATTGCAATTGCCGCAGGTATTTCCGACGGTGCAGGATTCGGGGACAACACCAAAGCGGCAATAATGACAAGAGGTATCAATGAAATTATGAGACTTGGACTAAAACTCAAAGCCAGACGGGAAACCTTCTTTGGACTTTCAGGAATTGGCGATCTTATTGTAACTTGCTCTTCCGAATTTTCAAGAAACAGAAGTGTCGGCATTCAGATTGGAAAAGGACGGAAGCTTAATAGCATACTAAAAGATATGAAGATGGTTGCCGAAGGAGTTGCAACTACAAAATCTGCATTTGAATTGTCAAAAAAACTTGGAATTGATACCCCGATTATCCATCAGGTTCATAACATAATTTTCAAAAACAAGGACCCGCACAAAGCCACTGAACTTCTGATGATGAGAAATCTTAAGGACGAAAAATAAAAGGGCGGAATTTCAAAAATCCCGCCCTCGTGAAACAACAATGAATTACTAATCTTATTTAATCAGGGACATCTTCATTACTTTTGTCTTACCATTTGAAACTAACTTATAGAAATAAATTCCGCTGGTAAGATTTGATCCGTTAAACTCAATTGAATAATATCCCGCACTTCTGTGTTCGTTAACAAGCGTTGCCACTTCCCTTCCTATATAATCGTAAACTTTGAGTGTGACCATTCCATCTTTCGGAATATCGAAACTGATTTTTGTAGCAGGATTAAACGGATTTGGATAATTCTGGTTCAGCGTTAAATCGCCGGGCATACCAACGGATACTTCAGAAGACAATTCAAAGTATTCAAAGTTACCATTGTAATCAATTTGTTTCAGTCTGTAATTGTATGTTCCGGTGTTCAGATTCCTGTCTGTATATGAATATGAATGCTGAACATTTGAAGTTCCATTTCCGCTAACACTTCCGATCGTATTCCAGTCTGCAGAGACAGAAGATTTTCTTTCAATTGAGAAAGATGAGTTATTTAATTCTGATACTGTTGTCCATGAAAGTGTAACGTTGTTAGAACTTACGTTTGAAACAAATGAAGCCAGCTCAACTGGAAGAGCACCCCAGTCAGCAATGGCTCTTCTTTCACCAACCGTCGGCATTGCAATTACCAATCTTTGCTTTCCCGGAGGGCATG
The DNA here is from genome assembly GCA_039810605.1 of Ignavibacteria bacterium. Lineage (GTDB taxonomy): Bacteria > Bacteroidota > Ignavibacteria > Tepidaquicellales > Tepidaquicellaceae > JAGPCH01. Next base: position 14,592 of record JBDHXH010000062.1, read on the forward strand.
CAAAAGAAATTCCTTGAGGAATAGTAACACTGGCAGTTGCTGTAATAACACCGCTTCCGGTGCCAATTACATATACATCAGGCGAAATTCCTGAAGCATTTGTGCTGACAGTATTTGAGCTCAAAGAACCCTGGTCAATTGAAAGCTGAATATTACTTATAGCAACCGGATTTCCATCCTGGTCTTTGGTTTCAATATAGAAGGCATCAGGATCAATGCTCGGCTGAATTGAAAGAGTTGTAAGAACATTTGTGTTCCCGCCGTTTGCATCGGCATCATTAGCAATTGCTTTTGCTCTGTTTCGAATCGTGCTTCCCGAAATAGTATTGAGATTCACGCCGTCGGAGAAATGCCAAATTGCAAGTTGTGTTGCTGCTGCTTCATCATCATTGTCGGACAACTTTCCCGGGGGGTTAGAAACATAAGGATAGTAGTTGTTCAATATGTAAACAATCTTAGAATTGGCAATTGCTGAATCTCTGTGACATGAGTCAGGAAAGCTGATTGTTCTTGCAATGTCAATGCAATAGAATTTTGTACTGTGACCGTCCACTGTTCCGTTTATCAGTCCAGCGAAAACGTTTCTTGAATTTCCGGTGTAAGGATCGGTGAATGTTACATTTGTACCTCTTCCGGTACTTGTTACAATCGCTTCACTGAACCCATACTGAAATTGCTGTGAATAGACAATAGTGGATGAAACTATCGCCACCATCATTGAGAAAAAGAATATTACCTTTTTCATCTTGTATCTCCTTTCGTTGTTTGTTTTTTTGTTTATATAATTAAGAAGAGCTTAATCCAAAAGCCGGATACCTTTGGGAAATATCCTGTGATCAAGCTCCTCATATTTTTTTAGTTCATAATTTGAGAATTACCTTAGTATTCATTTCTTGAAATCGTGGGACTTCATCCGTTATCGCTACACATATACTCTAAATATTCATCTTGAATATAGAAACACGAGATTATGGAAAAAAAACTCCATTCATCACCTGATTGCAAAACTGAAAATCTGAACAAAGAACATTCCTCTGCACATCTGAACTTAAGAGTGAACAGAATTTTTGAATAGAACAGAAGGTGAAATTTTAGATTCAGAGAAGAACTTTCCAAAATCAGAAAGATTCCGTGTGGAAGAAATATCTTTAGAATTGTACTTACAAAAAATACTGCGAAGAAAAAATCCCTTCACAAGCTTCTCCTTTCTCTCTTACAAAATTTATTTCACCGGATTACTTCAGCCGGTATTACAAGTTCATCAAATAATCTGTGACAAACTTTCTTTGGGTATTACAAAGATAGAATTACAGAGTAAAGATGTCAAGTCAGTCAAAGTTGCTGCGCCTTGCTTCAAGGTTTTTTAGTTTATTTGTTAGGAATCTGTTAGACAGAAGAATATATTTATTTAAAATACATAATGTGATATGTACGCATTTTTGGTTAGGAGTTCCGGATAAAGCGAGATTTACCAAAATCTATGATATTGTTAATTGAATTTTGAAAATTAATAATTTATCTTGAAACCTAATCAGATAAAAAACCAAAAAATTTTGCTTGCAGATAAATGGCTCTGTGTCATAAAATTTTAAAAAAATCTAACTCATAACAGATGAAAAATTTTTATCGCTTTATTTTTATTGTCATCGCATGTATAACAATCGCCGGCACTTCGCATTCGGAAACATACTACGTAAATGCTGCAACTGGAAATGACAACAATTCTGCGACGTTAGCAAAAAATATTTCTACTCCATGGCTTACGGTACAGCGAGCAATCAATGATGCCGGAGTAGCGGCAGGTGACAATATTGTTGTTGCAGAAGGAACATATCCGGGATTCACTCTTACAAAGCGACTCACAATCATAGGTGCATGGAAAGATTCCTCGTCATCAGTCAATACAATTTTCAATTCAATAATTGACCTGCAAGCCCCCGGAGGAAGCATTAATGACAGAATGCATTTGAAGAATTTAAGGGTATCTGTATCTACAACGGGTGATGCAATGATAATAAGACAGGGTTATTTGACTCTCGAAAATGTATTTGCAACTTCTTCAGCAGCCTCCGGAAACGGAGTAAGATTTTCGGGCGCTTCACTCAAGGATATAAATTTCGAATCATGTAACTTTAACAATAATACTTATGCCGGACTTTTTTTCCCGACAACCACCGGTGTTGATGGGCTGGTGATCAGAAATTCCAGTGTAAGCAACAACGGCTACTTTGGGATACTCGCTTTTCAAAGTAGAACAAACCCAACAGAAATTATCAATGTCGAGATTTCTCACTGTGTTTTCATTGATAACAATCCGACAAATCAGTCTCAAGGGCATAGCGTTTATTTTGAGAAACTTAAAAATGCGTT
>JBDHXH010000063.1:0-16745 GCA_039810605.1 Ignavibacteria bacterium
TTTGAGGAAAATAATAAGTGATAATGTTTGTTCAGTATTTAACCTAATTTAACCTTGATTGGTTTAACAGTGAAAGTGTGACATCCGTTTAAATTCACTTCACTCCGAAAAAATGCTGAATGACTTCCTGAATCATGCTGACAGCATATTACATTCATTTAAGTAATTCAAATACTTAATTTTGAAAAAAGGCAACCATGCTTTACAAAAAGACAAAGATCATTTGCACAATAGGACCTGCTGTCAACACAGTTGATAAAATTGCTGCTCTAATAGATGCCGGAATGGATTCGGCGAGATTGAATTTTTCTCACGGGACACACGAAGTTCACAAACAATACATCGAATACATTCGCGAAGCCGGAAGATCAAGAAACAAGATAGTTACAGTCATTCAGGATTTGCCCGGACCAAAAATCCGTGTCGGCAAACTGGAAAACGGCAGCATAAATCTTTTCGAAAACTCAAGCATCAGAATAACATCGGAAGATATTACAGGTAATGAAAAAATATTTTCAGTCAACTATCCCGGAATTATATTTGATCTGAAAAAGGATGATCTGGTTTTACTCGATGACGGAAAACTGCGGCTCCGCGTCATTTCAAATGAGCCGGCAGGAAATCAAATAGAATGTGAAGTTATTAATGGCGGACTTCTAAAGGAGAATAAGGGGATAAATCTTCCTCATACCGATCTGAAACTTCCGTCACTTTCAGAAAAAGATATTGTTGATCTCGACTTTGGATTGAAGAATGGAGTTGATGTTGTGGCAATGAGTTTTGTAAGGAAGGCAGAAGATGTTGAAGAGCTTCGAAGGATTATCATTTCTAAAGGCCATGACGTCCCGATAATCGCAAAGATTGAGAGAACCGAGGCTGTTGACAATATTGATTCAATTATCTCCGTTTCCAATTACATAATGGTTGCACGCGGTGATTTGGGGGTGGAGATTTCAAGCGAGGACGTTCCGTTACTTCAGAAGAAGATTATCAAAAAATGCAATGATTCAATCAAACCTGTTATCACTGCAACGCAAATGCTGGAGTCAATGATCGAAAATCCCGGACCTACAAGAGCTGAAGCATCCGACGTTGCCAATGCCATTCTTGACGGAACCGACTGCGTAATGCTTTCAGCGGAAACTTCAACGGGGAAGTATCCCATTCAGACAGTAAGCATGATGAAGAAGATCATTTTGAAAACGGAGACTATTAAGTTGTCAACTTATTTTAAAGACATATTTGTTGAAGATTCTCCCGAGAACACTCTGCATACTATTTGTAACTCGGCGACTGAAATAGCAACACGCGTCAATGCAAGAGCAATAATAACCGTGACGCATACAGGAAAGTCGCCTCTGCTGCTTTCAAATCACAGACCGAATGCGCAGATAATCTCTGCCACATTTGACGAAAAAATAATCAAAAGATGTAAACTCTTTTGGGGAGTCGAATCAATATTGATAAAACAAAACAGCAGTTTCACAGAGACAGTTGAAATGATAAAGAACAAAGTACTGGAAGCAGAAATCTTAAAGAGCACAGACAGAATCGTAATCATATCACCAATGCCATTTTCACAAACCGAATCTGCAAATATGATACAGGTAACAAAGTTTGAATAACGACTGACAATTCACGATTGCCGATTGACGCGATTCACGATTGACGATTCACGATTGACGATTCACGATTGACGATTCACGATTGACGATTGACGATTCACGATTGACGATTCACGATTGACGATTCACGATTGACGATTCACGATTGACGATTCCCGATTCACGATTCAAAACAAAGAAATGAAAAAAATATTTGACACAATAATCATTGGAGCGGGTCCAATTGGACTTGCGTGCGGAATAGAAGCTAAAAAGCATGCACTCGAATTTCTGATAATTGAAAAAGGATGTTTGGTCAACAGCATATTTCGATATCCGACGAATATGACTTTTTTTTCAACTTCGGAAAAAATTGAAATCGGAGATGTACCATTCGTCTCGCACGGAATTAAACCCACGCGAAGAGAGGCGTTGGAGTATTACCGCAGGGCTGCCGATGCATTTAAGCTGAATGTCAATACTTACGAAAGAGTCATTTCCATAGAGAGAGTAAACGGCATCCATAGAGTAGTGACAAATCGGGAGCAGTATCTTTCAAAGAATATCATAATTGCAACAGGATACTTTGATAACCCTGTAATGCTGAATGTTCCCGGAGAAAACCTTCCGAAAGTTTATCATTACTTCAATGAACCGCATCCTTATGCATATCATAGCACTGCTGTTGTAGGAGCAGGTAATTCTGCTGTTGACGTAGCGCTTGAATTATTCAGGGTAGGAGCAGAGGTCACGATGATAATCCGCGAAGATAAAATTAAGCCTTCAATAAAATACTGGGTAAAACCCGACATTGAAAACAGGATCAGCGAAAATTCTATCCGGGCTTATTTCAATTCTGAAATTCGTGAAATAAAAGATACAGAGATAGTTGTGAACACACCACAAGGAGTTATATCAATTCAAAATGATTTTGTTTTTGCAATGACAGGATACAAACCTGACTTTGCTTTTTTAAAACAAGCCGGGATAAATGTTGATGATGACAAAGTACCGCATTTCAGCAGTGAAACTTTTGAAACTAATATTGACGGAATTTATCTCGCAGGTGTAGTATGCAGCGGAAACAATACGGATAAATATTTCATTGAAAATTCAATTGAACATTCGAGGATAATCATCGAAGACATATTGGTGAAAAAGCTCACAGCCCCGAACCGTGAGCTTTCTCGAAAGGAATGAAGATGAAAGGAACACACAGGCTTAATGATTTAAACCTGTTTCAAAAATATCAGAAAGCATCATTTCAAGCAAAATCAAAAACCACGCATTCGTAGAAATCAAGAAATCATCAAGCCGAATACGACAACATAATTTTTCGCCTCGCTGTCGCAAGTATCCGTTGCATCCTCTTTTCATATTCCACTTGAACCCTGCATTCCTGTGATCCTATTCTCTTATCGTAAATTTCTCTGTTCCTGTATTGCCGGTGACTTCAGGGTAATACATGAGCATTCCTCTTGCAGGATTTACTGTATAATCACCCGGAATCTGCGCATGCATGATATATGAAAATTCATATTCACCCTTGCCCATGTATGTCGCGAAGAAAGTTACTTTGTTATCGCGAACATCTTTGTCGGCATACCACCATCTCCAGTAATAATAGTCATAGCCGCCGTAATTATTCTCACCTTCAATTGTGAATGCCCAATCATCTTTGACCACTTCAATTCCGGAAGGCAGCGGATCTTCCAACATGAAGTACTGAAGATTCTCATCTTTGGAATAAACTTTCAACTTAACCAAAATATCTTCACCGGAGTTAGCTATGCCGTCGAAATATTTCTTTCTGTAAGTAATTTTGTCATCGTCATAAGCAATGTACTTTTCAAGCTTAAAGTATTCTCTCTCGACTCTGAAGCCCGCTTCATTTGCAGATACATTTTCTGCAGGCTGGTAATAAGTAGTGTTCGAAGCAAAATATACTTTTCCTCTGCCACTCTTCTCAATTCTTATTTCATTAGCGCCATTCTTCAGCCTGTTGTTTTCGATTTTTATTGTCTGCGATTTTTTAAATACATCTCCTGATGTCATTTGTTTGTCGAATACTATTTCATTATTCACATATACCTTTACGGAATAATCCGGATTCAATTCATTCGAGTTCTTCAGATAATCAACCATTGCATAGACTATCATCGCCGTTTCCTGCGTGTTCCTCCATGCCATACCCTGTCGCTGCATCATCAGCCATCTTACAACCTTGTCTTTCAAATCAGACTTTTCATTTATATTTACAATTGCTTTCAGCGCCATTGCTGTCGTCTGAACTTTATCATCCTGCCATCTGTAGTGAAATTGCTGTCCTTCCCAGTATGCCGCTCCTTCTCCCGCCAGTTTGACTTCCTTAATCAACGCCGATAATGCATCGTCTGCTTTTGAATTATCTCCGATCAATTTCCAAGTCATTGCAATAAGTGCCCGCGCATAATCATTAATATTTTTTGAAATTATTTTGCTCATCTGCTCTCTGAAGAATTGTTCATCCCTTTCTTGCGCAACAGCAAGAGAATACAGCATGTATGCGCGTGTAGTCGCGTCCAGATTCGCTGAATTATTCAGTTGACTTTTTATTGAGCTTATCCCTCTGCTCAAAGTTGTTTCATTGATTTCATAATCAGCCTGTTTTGCAAGAGACAATCCATAGACGACGTAAGCGGTCATAAAAGGATTCGTCTCATCATTTTCCCACCAGCCCCAGCCACCGTCAGAGTGCTGAAACGAATATAATCTCTGCAATCCTTTGTCAACCATTTTGGGCAGATCCTTTTTTGTTGCCTCGCTTATCGGAGCGTTCAACTGCCTGAATGCATTTGCTACAACAACAGTCGGAAGAAATCTGCTCATTGTCTGCTCGACACATCCATAAGGATATCCAACAAGTTCATCAAGCGCAGTAAGTATTGCCGATGCAAGCGATGGATCAACATTAAATTTCAATCCTGCAGATCGCATGTCCGCATAATCAGGGATATTCACAAACTTCGTTTCTGATTTAGTCTCATCCGAGAAGTCTGCAACTGTACTCACATTCATCTGAAGCCCGCGTGGTTGGAGAGGAACCTTCAATTCAAGAGCATCTGATTCTTCATCAGTAAGCGCTTCGGCATAGAATTTTGCTTCACCAACGGGCTGTGTTACTTTAATTTTCCAGTCAAGTCTGACATCTGTATCGGGAGCAATGCTGATAGTCTTTTCATTTTCAGCGTTCAGCAACTGCGCATTCTCACTTATGAATTTTACTCTTGTCTGCTTTGTATTGTCAAGATAATTGTGGATAATCGTCGAGACTGTTACTTCGTCATTCTGCTGCATGAATCTCGGAGTCTCCATTCTGACTAACAAATCCTTTCTTGTAATGACAGTTGCCGTCATTTGCCCGACCTTTGTATCTTCGGTGATCACGCGTGATGTAATCCTCCATTCAGTAAGATTATCCGGATAGCTTACGCTCACAACAGCATTTCCGTCATCGTCTGTTTTTTCAAAAGGCGACCAGAAGATTGCATCGCGAAAATCGGAGCGGACATCCGGAGCAACGAGACCGGACTCTCCGTCTTTTTCTGAATCATAACCCTTCATTTTTTTCATCGGAGCGGAATTTGTTTTCATATCTTCCCGACCGGCTCTCAATTCCATCGCATCCGTTTCAATTGTTCCGGATTGAACATCACTTTTTGAATACGGTGCTTCGTTCAGATCCTTATCATTGTAAATCGTAATCGTTTTCAATTCGCCCTTCTTTAATTTCAATTCCATTAAATCTTCTTTGGAGATTTTTTCATAGTATGCTCCGACAGTGTATTCGCCTTCGGGAAGTCTGAATTCAAAATTCCCTTCCTGATCAGTTACTGCAGCTTCATAATCTTCATCAACAACTATTACTGCGTTTGGAATTGCAACTCCGTTCGTTCGAAGCAATCTGCCTTTCACAGTTGCAAGTTCTCCCTCACTCGTGCTCTTCATGTTGAATCTCTCGTAAATAGTTATGAGCCGTGATCGTCCGTTGGAATTGTAAATATTATTATAGCCTGTTGAGACGTACATCTCCTTCTGTCCGTAAAAGAACTTCCTTATATCTTTTGTGTTGTCTTCTTTAATTGAGTAAATACTTTCGTCAACAATTCCTATTGAAACCTCTGCATTGCGAACGGGATTTCCGCTTGCGTCAGTAACTTTTATTCTAAGCTCACCCGTTTCTTTTGGTATATAAATAAGTTTTGAAGGATCTATCGTAACAGTCAGAAACTTTTCTTCCGGTATAACGAGTATTTTTTTACCGGCATTGTAAAACGTTCCGTCTGTGACATAGTTTACGTTAATTTCAAAACCTGATTCGTATTTGTTCGTTACGGGAATCTCAATCATCTTTGAAGTTCCGTTGAATTTATTTAAGCTATAGGAAAGTATGTCGTCCGTGTTAGTTGTCACCAGCACATTGACGTCAGGATTAGACGTAATGATGAACGCTCTGCAGACTTCGCCAACCTTATAAGAGTCCTTATCCGGAATAATCTGCACACCACCTGACTGATTGTAATACCACCACATATCGCCTGAAGAGACATAAAAATAAGCGCTCGCAGTAATTTCATTTGACCTTTCATCCTTTGCTTCTATTTCAACACTGTATGCACCTTCTACATCATTATTACCAAGATCAAAACTTATCATTCCCTTCCCGTCGCTCTGCGTATTTCCCATTATTGTTTTGAAAAAATCCTTGCTTTCTTTCGAGTTATCCCGTTCCCATTTATTTTTGTAGATCGTCGCTTCAAAGTTTGTCCTGACCGGCTTGTTTGAAAAGTCTGATGCATAAACATTTATGTTGACCTGCTCTCCGGGTTTATATAAATATTTGTCCGTATTCGCGCTCAAGGCAAATCCTCCGCGCGTAACAAACGCCGAAGCCGTTCCGGAAATTTCTCTTCTTGATTTATCGGTTACCTTCGCCTGAACAATATACCTGTAATCAGACTCTGAATAATAAGGTCTGTACCACCCATTGTATTCAGCATTCTCTTCTTCAAACTTTTCATTGATGGAATATTCAATTTCCATCTTCCCTTCCGCATTCAGCTTGCCCGTTCCGGAAAAGATCTGTTCTGCTCCCCTGTATTTCTGATTGTCATCCAGTTCATTGTAATAATCTTCATACCACCATGAGTACTCGGAATACATCCACCATGGCTTGTAATATCTGACTTTAAAAATATTGTATTCTACATCCGCATCGGTAACAGGGCTTCCAAAAAAATATTTCGCATCAACTTCGGCTTTCAGCACATCCTTTCCAAAATACTGTCCTTTATCCATCGCTACAGTCACTTTATATTCGGGCTTTTTATATTGCTCAACACTGAAGCTCGCGCTGTAAGATATATTTTCTTCAACATAAGCAGTAATTGTATAACTGCCAAGATTCGCATCTTCGTCTATGTGATATTTACCATCGAAACTTCCCATATCATTCGTGCGCATCACATTCTTATAAACTTCACCTCCCCGTGAATCTGTGATCTTTACAGTCAATTCTTTAGATGCAAATGGTTCAAGACCATCTATTGAATTCTTTCTGATCGTTCCCTTGAAGTTTACGTCAGAGTTTGTTCTGTAAACAGGCTGTTCGGTGAAAATGTATGTATAATATTTATTCGCAGAATATCCGAAGAACAGATAAGAATCGGAGAGGACAATATCATCATTAAATTGTCCGATGATAATTGGAGACACATCTTTTTCCCGGGAAGTTTTCTCCTGATCGGTTATCCGGCGAAAGCAGATTCCATCGGTTGTTGCACCCTGTCCGACATTTTCCTGACCAATATAAAAATTCAGGTTGCAGCCATTCACGGGATTTCCAGTTTTCCTGTCAACCACGAAACCAAGCATCGAATTATTTCCTGCCTTTGAGATCAAACCAAGACTTGAAATCAGAAATCCGCAATAAGCAACTTTATTGCCAGCAGTTACTTTTATTATGTATGCACCTTTGGAAAACACATTTATAGGAATTGTCTCATTTATATAACTATAGCCGTAATCTTTCTTTGATTTTAATTTTTTTTCGAAAGTTGAAACTTCTTCCGTAAGATAGGTCAGATTCAAACTGTCTTTGCTTAACACGTCAACACCATACCTTGAACTCTGTTTTGAATAAAACGCATTAACATCTTTTATCTTGAGAATGGATATTTTAAAAGCAAAACTCCTGTTCCTGTCGGATTTATCGCTGTAGTTGTATGTATTTATCATGAGCTTAACTTCATCACCCGGGAAGTAAATGTTGTTTGTTGAAATGCTAAAGTTTAAGTCATTTGAAGAGGCGAAGGAGTAGCTAGCGCTTAATGTCAATGCGATGATTGCAATGATGCTTGCAATTGTTTTTTCAAATGAATAATTCATGATATAGGGTTTAGGTTGAAAGTTTACTTTTTAAATTTCAAAAATAGAATTTAATACGTAGATTGATGAGCGCTCAAAAACTTGATTATTATAATCTGCATCCGGTGCAAAAGTTCCGGATCGTCAATGACACAACTTCATACATTCTCTTGCTTGATAATTTAATCAAAGAACCTTTTCCGGGATTTCAGCCTGAAGCCCTGCAGTTTCTTAAGAAACTTTCGAGTCCCAAGTATAATAACAAGGAGTGGTTTGATAAACACCGGGACGAGTATGAAAACTTTCTAAAGGAACCGATGCGAAGCCTGATTGATACGCTTGCAATCGAAATAAGCAAAACGGATAAGGACATAGTAGTCAATTATAAATCAATCTTCAGAATCAACAGAGACATCCGCTTTTCCAAAATAGAGACACCTTACAAAAATTATTATGCTGCTGCTTTTGCATTCGGCAAAGTAAAGTCATCAGAAGTTCCGCAGTTTTATTTTCATTTTTCCGCAGAGGAATTTATTGTCGCCGGCGGTCAGTACAGTATGGATGCCGATTATCTTAAAAAAATCAGAGCATATATTAAACGGCATTTCGATGAATATAAGAGCATTGTTCGTGATAGGAAGTTTGTAAAAGAATTTGGAGATGTGGAGGGAATTTCAATCAGTAAACTTCCAAAGGGTTATGAAAATCTCAAGAGCCTTAATCCCGATGATTTACTTGTTAAGACTCTGAAAAGAAAGCAATTCTATGTCTGGAAGAAATACAGTCCGAAGAAAATTTTGAATGAGAAAATGGTTGACATAATTGTCCATGACATCGGGATGATGTATCGTTTCACACAATTTCTGAATGAAGCAGTAAAATAAATTTGAAAATAAAAAGATCGAGATTAAATCCTTCACATTCGGAGAATCAATTCATGATGAATTGACTCTCTTAAACATATTAGTTGGAAATTTTTTTAAGAGCAAATGAATAACTTCAAACATAACGAAATCAGTATTACTGATTATGAAGGCAGCGGACCTCCGTTGATTTTTATACATGCATTTCCACTCTGCAACAGAATGTGGGATGAGCAGGTAAACTTTTTCAAAGATAGGTTCCGCGTGATTACGTATGACGCGCGAGGACTCGGTTACAGCAATGAAATCAGAAGCCACCAGTTCACAATGGAAGATCACGTGAATGATTTGTTTGACGTAATGGATCATCTGAAACTTCAGAAGGTAAATGCCTGCGGTCTGTCAATGGGCGGATACATTTTACTTCGGGCGCTGGTTCGCGAACAAAGCAGGTTTAATACTGCCGTGCTAGCAGGAACAAAATCAGAAGGAGAAAGTAACGAAAGTCTCTTACTTAGATCAGGGCATCTGGCGCAGATCAGATCAGGTAAGAAGGATTGGTTTTTAGATGAAATGTTGAAGAGACTTATTAGCGAAGAGAGTTATGGTAATGAAGAAATACGAAGCCGCGTCAGAACGATTTTAGGCTGGATGAATGAAATAGGAATTTGCGCAAACATCCTTGCTATTGCAACAAGAACAAATACATTTTATCAATTGAGAGACATTAAAATTCCAACGCTTGTGGTTGTCGGGAGAAAGGACATGATGACTCCGGTGATTCATTCTTTTTACCTGAAAGAAAATCTTCCTGATGCAGAGTTTGAAGTGATAGAGGGCGCGGGTCATCTTTGCAATATTGACAAGCCTTCAGAATTCAATGCTGCTTTAGAAAAATTTTTGCTCAAACATTAAATAACAATCAATAAATAATGCTCACATCTTTTTTTGACAGACACAAAGATCTCGGTTTACTGATAATCAGGCTCGGCGTCGGCGTTCCGATTATGGCAATTCACGGCTATCCGAAGATAACAGGAGGACCTGAATTGTGGAAAAAACTTGGAGGAGCAATGTCTAATCTCGGCATCTCATTCGCTCCGGCATTCTGGGGATTCATGTCGGCATTTGCGGAATTTGTGATTCCTATTCTCGTGATTCTTGGCATCTTCTTCAGACCTGCAATATTAATTCTGTGTTTCAACATGTTCGTTGCTTCACTCTCGCATTTATCAAGACTTGATCCATGGGGTAAAATTTCACACCCGCTTACTCTGACTGTTGTTGCATTAGGCTTATTCTTTGCAGGACCGGGTAAATACAGTGTTGATTATCTTCTTTCCAACAGAAAAAAATCTCCAGATGCGATTTAAGCTTTATCTTGAATATGACGGTACAAAATATTCGGGCTGGCAGATTCAGAATAATGCAAAGACTATACAGGGAACGATCATCAGTTCCATTGAGTCGGCATTCAGCAAACTAAAGGGCACAAACAAATTCGAGGAACTTCACGGAGCCGGAAGGACCGACAGCGGAGTTCATGCATTGGAGCAAGTTGCTCATCTTGAATGCAAAACTGTTTTGTCTCCTGCCATACTCAAAATGAAAGTAAATTACGAACTTCCTTCCGATATAAATATCCTCGAAGTTGAAAAAGCCGGTCACAATTTTCATGCAAGACATTCTGCGACTGCAAGGCAATATCTTTACAGGATTTCGAAACGCAGAACGGCATTTGAGAAAAGATATGTATGGTGGGTTAGAGATAAGCTTGATGTTGAAGTAATGAAACAAGCTTCATCAATATTACTGGGCATGCATGACTTTAATTCCTTCTGTGATGATGATCCCGGAGAGAAATCAACCCGCGTCTATGTTGAGAAACTTGATATCACTGATGAAGAAGATGTTATCCAGATCAGAATACTCGCTTCGCATTTTTTGTGGAAAATGGTCAGGCGAATAGTAGGTACACTGGCGGAAGTCGGCAGAGGAACATTGTCGGTAGAACAGATCAGTGAATATCTTGAAAAGTTTTCACCTGAACCTGCCAAATACACGGCTCCTCCGTCAGGATTGTTTCTTGAGAAGATTTTTTATGAATAGATTTATCGAAAAAATTGGATAAGAGGATTTTAGTTACCGGAGCAACTGGTCTTATCGGAAAGAGATTGGTTGAATCGCTTTGCAGACAGGGCGCGCTTATAAAAATTATTTCAACTGATGTAAACAATACTAAAAAAATATTTTCGGACATTTACGCCTTTCAGGTGTTTGACTGGAAACATTTCGATGATGCGAAATTATTGGCAAGAATTGTTGATGAATCAGACATCATAGTAAACCTCGCAGGTAGAAATATTGCTTCAAAAAGATGGAACAATAAATTCAAGAAAGAAATCTATGAAAGCAGAGTAGGAATTACGAATCTGATTGTTGAAGCAATAAAATATTCCGGCAACAAACCTGAAGCTCTTATTAATTCCAGTGCAGCGGGCATTTACGGATTCAGAGGAGATGAGATTATTAATGAAGGCGCGGGGCTCGGAGATGATTTCCTGGCGCGGCTTTGCCGTGACTGGGAAACCGAAGCATTCAAGGCTGTTAAAGATAATGTAAGAGTTGTCACAGTCAGATCCGGAATTGTCCTTGCAAAGGATGAAGGAGCGCTTAAGAAGTTATTGAAGCCTTTTAGATTTTTCGGTGGTGTTTATCTCGGCAATGGCAGACAGTGGACACCTTGGATTCATATAGACGACATAATTTCTCTTTATGAATTCGCAATTGATAATACCGGATTATCAGGAGGATTAAACGGAGTCGCGCCACAACAGGTTACTAACAAAGAACTTATCGGAACCATCGGACAAGTTCTCGGCAAAAAACTATTGATTGGCGCTCCGTCATTTGCGATGAAGATGGCTTTGGGTGAAATGGCAAAAAATCTACTGACGGGTCAAAAGTGTTTTCCCGCAAAAGCAATTTCTCATGGGTTTAAATTTAAGTTTCCCGAGCTAAAGTCTGCTCTGGAAAATTTACTGTTGAACTGATGTCATACAAGAAAGAAATAGAACTTAATGTATTTCGCAAGTTGGTTTATGAGAAATTCGGAAGAGATATTTCCGAAATCAAACAAATCAAGGCTCATGCATCTGAAAGAAAAATATACAGACTCTTTGCCGGAGATCGAAGCGTCATAGGAGTTCACAATGACAATGCAAAAGAAAATTCTGCATTCATAAATTTTTCAAAGACATTCAAAGCTGCCGGATTGAATGTTCCTGCAATTTATGGCCAATCTGATGACGGGCTTTCCTATATCGAAGAAGACCTCGGTGACACGACGCTTCACAACTTAAATGGATCATACAATGATAAGCAGTCATACTATAAAACTGCATTATCCGATCTCGTCAGGTTTCAGATTAACGGGAAAGAAAAGATCAACTTTTCCTTTTGCTATCAGACTGAAGTGTTCAATGCTGAAGTCGTTGCTTTCGACATCGAAAGATTCAATAGATATTTCGGGAAATATATCTTTAACAAAAATTACAATGATGAAACAACATCCGACATTGTTGAATTTTTTCGGAATGTTTTGGAGCAGGATGATTCTGAATATTTTCTCTACAGGGATTTTCAGCCGCGTAATGTCATGCTGAAAGACAACAAACTCTATTACATAGATTACCAATCCGGAAGGAAAGGACCTCTGCATTATGACGTAGCTTCATTCCTCTACTCGGGAAGCATAGATATAACTGATGAGCAAAGGATTGGTCTGCTTAATCACTACATGGAAAAACTTTCTCAATTCATAAAAGTTGATGAAGTAAAATTCAAACACTATTTTTATTTGTTTGCTTTCCTGCGAATGCTTCAGGTTCTTGGAAGTTATTCTTATCTTATAATAGAGAGGAATGATGTTTCTGTTACCGGTAAGATTAAAAAGGCAATCACGAATATTGAAAAGATCATAAGCATTCTTCAAATTAAAATTTTAGAGAAATATATCGAGGGAATTAGAAACCTGAATAAGATTTAGTTCAAAACTTTAGAATAAACCTCTTCTTAAAATATTAATCTGTCTTCCGATATGAACAAAAATAAGATAGACTTCACCTGTACCGAAAGATTCATCAGATATGCTAAGATTGATACACAGTCTGACCATGATTCGCTCACGTATCCTTCAACAGAAAAACAAAAGGACCTCGGACTGGTACTTGTGGATGAACTCAAAGCAATGGGAATTAGAGATGCCGAGCTTGACCAATACGGCTACGTATATGCAACAATCCCTTCCAATACCAATAAGCGCGTGCCGGTTATTTGCTTCTGCTCTCATATGGATACTTCACCGGATGTAACCGGAAAAAATGTCTCGCCTGTCATTCACAAAAATTATGACGGAGCCGACATAATTCTTCCAAAGGATAAATCACAAGTCATTCGTGTCGAAGAGCATCCGGAACTTAAAAGTAAAACCGGAAACGATATCATTACAACCGACGGCACAACACTTCTCGGTGCCGATGACAAGTCCGGATTAGCAGCCATTATGGACGCTGCAAATTTCTTCATGACACATCCCGATGTCAAACATGGCAAGATAAGAATCCTTTTTACTCCCGACGAAGAAGTCGGAAAGGGCGTTGACAAAGCAGATATGAAGAAACTGGGAGCTGACTTTGGTTATACACTCGATGGCGGAAAACTTGGACTCATACAAGATGAAAATTTTTCGGCAGATTCCGTTACAATAAAAATTCATGGATTCAACATTCATCCCGGTTACGCAAAGGACAAGATGGAAAATGCAATTAAGATATGCAGCGAAATAATATGCAAGCTTCCTCATGAATCTTTGTCGCCGGAAACCACAGAAGGCAGAGAAGGTTTTGTCCATCCGGTTTCAGTTAAAGCGGAAGTTGACAGCGCTGTGATGAAGTTCATTGTGCGGGATTTCAGCGCAGAAGGTCTTCATGAAATTGAAGACATGATCAAAGCAATAACTGAATCGGTTTTGTCAAAATATTCTAAATCAAAGTATGAAATGAAAATTGATGAGTCATATAAGAACATGAAGCCTGTACTTGACAAACATCCTGACATTGTTTTGAATGCATTTGAAGCTGTGAGAAGAGCGGGCATCGAGCCTATGCGTTCTTCAATTCGTGGAGGCACTGACGGGTCGCGGCTTTCATATATGGGATTACCATGCCCTAATATTTTTACCGGACAGCATGCCATACATTCGAAACTTGAATGGATTTCAGTTCAGGATCTTCAAAAGGCAGTTGAAACTGTAATTAATTTGTGCGTGATATGTGAAGAGAAAGCTTAACTTAATTTCATTCGCAGAATTGTTTTGCAAAAAGTTCTTCTATTAATGGAACCGGCAATGAAGAATTTTTATATCGCACTGAAATCAACTATTTTTGCATCCGGATTTATTCTTTTCTGGGGATGGATTTTCTGGAACGTTCGTCATTTGGACAAATTGATACCGGTGCAATTGCCGGTTTGGTTATCACCAATTGGAATAATATTTATAATACTCGGATGCCTTGTTGGATTAAGTTGTATTGTAACATTCATAGTAAGAGGTTCCGGCACACCTGCTCCTTTTGACCCTCCCGTCAAGTTTGTCATCAAAGGTCCTTACAAGTATGTTCGCAATCCAATGTATCTCGGAGGACTGATGATACTGACCGGCTTCGGTCTATATGCCAATTCTGTTTCAATATTGATTTTCTCGTTTGTATGGATATTGCTTGCGAATGTCTTCGTAATCTTTTTTGAAGAAAAAACTTTGCGCGTGAGATTCGGAAACGATTATGCAAGATACTGTAATGAAGTCGGAAGGTGGATTCCAAAATTTAATAAATTTCAGTGACCATCATCTCATGTATTCCTCTCGCTAAATCATTCTCTTGATAGTTTGTAAAGCAATTAAACAGGCAAAATAGGTATAATTATCTCTTTGATACTTATGGTAAACTTTTGTTTGCAGGAAATAAGAAAGTCAGCGGCAGCATTGCACGCTGACTTTCCAAAACGACTGCGAACATATTTCGGTATCTCTGTTTCAGATATACCATTTTGCACCGCTGCCATTCACGGTTTCACTACCGAGACAAAGAATGTTGAATTGTTGAAGCAAAATGTTATATCGGTAAGATCTGCAATTGCGTCACAATTCAAATCCGTTACAATATATCCCGAAGCAAAGATTCCGGCATCATTAAAAATCAATGTTATGTCGGAAAGATCTACTGTTTCATCAAGATTAACGTCACCTGTGTAAATTGACCACTTCCCTCCTACATTAACCATATTACTTCCATAAGCCTGCGTTGCAGCATAAGTGAAATTAAAATTATCATAATTCGAATTCAGAGATTGCACAGTCCCGGACCACGTTGCAATTGAATTTCTGTGATTAACTGCAAAGTAATAAGTTACGTTGTTTGCGATTGTACTGAAATTGAACATATATGGCACGCCCTGTCCTCCCATTCCGGTACTTGATTCAACAATCGCGTAAGGCGATGCGGAATTTCTTGCTTCGAGGACTAAAGTATCCTGTGCATTGCAAGCTTCAAAGTTAATCGTAAGCCTTACCTGCGGATTTGACGTATTATACTCTGAAATATACTGGAATCCGGTACTCGTATAAATGGTCCTGACCAATGTGCCTGTTGTCGTGTCAATCTCGTGAATGCCGGAGCCATTGGTCACAAGGAAGTTTCCATTTGAAAGCATGTGCAAACCTCTCAAACCCGTTACGGCATTGATTAATCTTCTGAATGTTCCTGATGAATCGAGGAATGCAATTCCGGAAGGTGAACCGAAGGCAGCCGCCGAAACGGTCTCGTTAGGAAGTTTCTGTAATTGTTCGGGCAGCCCAAAGTTAGAACCGGTATAGAAACTTGCAATGAAATTTCCTGACTGATCAAATCTCGAAATCCTGTTTGTTCCGGAAAAGTTCGATACAAGCAAGTCACTGGTTCTTATCAAAACATCAAACGGACTGTTGATATTTCCGGTTGGAATAAATGTTCCGAGAGAGTTACCGGCTGTATCAAATCTTTGCACAGTATTTATACTTGCACCGCTTCCGACTGTAACAAGCAAGTCATTGTTAGCCATATACGTCGCACTTCGGATGTTATCAAGGATTGCATTATTCACACCACCGGCAGGAGCAAAGATATTCATATAAGTACCGTTGTTTCTGAATCGTTGAACGACGTCGCTGATCTGATCAGCGACAAGTATATCGCTTCCGTTGAAATGCTGAATCGCATGCTTTGGTGTCTGCAACGCCGGACGAGTTGAGGGAACGAAGATTGTATCAATCAAGTCGCCGTTGTCTGCATTAAAGATATAAACACGGTCACTTGAGGATTCAGCAACCAGCAGATATTTTCCCGGAGTCATTCTTCCGGAGATTTTTGGTTCAAAGTAGCCTTGCGTATTATCGGTAATTTGTCCGTTGCCAAAAACTAATTTTGAATTGCTGAAATTAATTTTAGTCAACAGCTCTTCATAAAATGCAGTGTAGCCTCCGTCATAAATATTTGCAAAGTTAGTAATGACTGCATAAACCGGCTTTCCGTTTTCAGTTCCTTTTAAATCTGCAATTACATTGTCTTTAGAATAAACTGTAACCGGAATTCCAAGATCAACGGCCATCTGTCTTGATTGAACTACGGAAGAAGGATTCATTTCTGCATCAGCCATGATGTTTTCAAAACTGATCTTTGGAGCAGCATTAAGGAGATTAATCGAGAACAACAAGAAAACAATTACTGGTATTGTCTTTTTCATTGCCTGACCTTTCATGTTTAATTTTTGAAAAAAC
>JBDHXH010000064.1:0-16171 GCA_039810605.1 Ignavibacteria bacterium
ATTTCCGGCAATTTTTCACCAGCGGGAGATTTTTCTTTTGCCAAGCTTTTCTTTTGATCTTTCAAAAGAAAAGCGGACATAAAACTTTGATCTGACTTTCGGAGATCGTTTTGGACGGATGTAGAAAAAGAGTACTTCCGGTGTAAAGAAATGGACTGAATCAGGATTCATAAAATGTTAAATTCAAGTTTATACATTTATTGGATACATTAAAGAAAAAGATATTACTTTCAGAAGATCTGCCGCTTGATACCGATCCCAGAAAATTTATTGTGGTAAGAGGAGCGCGCGTTCATAATCTGAAGGATGTCAGCATTAATATTCCGAAAAACAGGCTGACGGTGTTTACCGGAGTTAGTGGTTCAGGGAAATCTTCACTTGTCTTTGATACGATTTATGCAGAAGGACAAAGACGATATGTTGAAAGTCTGTCTTCTTATGCAAGACAATTTCTTGAAAGAATAAATAAACCGGATGTTGACTTCATGGCGGGACTTGCTCCTTCGATGGCTATTGAACAAAAATCTCAAACCAAGAATCCCCGTTCTACAGTAGGAACTACTACTGAAATTTACGATTACCTTAGATTGCTATATGCAAGAATCGGAAAAACTATCTCTCCGGTGTCAGGAAATGTCATCAAGAAGGATTCTCCCGAAAGCATTATAGAAGAGGTCTCGGAGATAACAAAAGAAGTGAGAACAAAAATTTACGTACTTATAAATTTAGAAACAGACGAGAAAAATTTGCAATCCCGGATAGATGATTTAAAATCAAAAGGCTTCTATAAACTACTGATAGAAGATGATATTGTTGACATGAGTGATCTAAGCAGTAAGGAAGTTGCAAAGAAAATTTTAAAGAGAAAAAAAATTAACCATGATGCTGTCTTGATTAAAGTTCTAATTGACAGGTTAATGTTCGAGTCCGGCGACAACGAAACAAGGACGCGCCTCAATGATTCGATAGAACTTGCCTACAGGGAAAGCGACGGGTATGTGACTTTGAGAATATTTGAGGGAGATAAATTTCATGAACATAAATTCAATAAATTTCTTGAAGAGAATGGACTGAAATTTGAAGAACCCGAGCCAAGGCTTTTTTCATTCAATAATCCGTATGGCGCCTGTGAAAAATGTCAGGGATTCAGCAAGACGATGGACATTGATATGGATATCGTAATTCCCGATAAGAAGAAATCTCTGTTTGATGGCGCAATCAGTCCATTTACCACCCCAAAACATTCGAGTAATTTAACCGACCTCATTAGCGAAGCAGATGAATACGGTGTTGATGTGCACTTGCCATTCAATAAACTTTCGGACAAGCAAAAAGAATTTGTTCTCGAGGGAGGAAAAAGATATTCGGGCATAAATAAATTTTTCAAGAGGATTGAGAGCGAAGCAGCATATAAACTTCATTACAGAGTTTTGCTTAACAGATACAGAGCCTTCACAGTTTGCAATGAATGCAAGGGTTCAAGACTTAGAAAAGAAGCTCTTTATGTCAAGGTCGGGGGTAAATCAATTTTTGAAATAGTAAGGATGAAAATTGATGAAGCTTATGGTTTTTTCCTGAACCTGAAGTTGAAAGAATATGACACAAAGATTTCCGAAAGGATTCTTGAGGAAATCATTTCACGACTGAAATATCTTAATGATGTCGGATTGACATATCTTACACTTGACCGTTTATCAAACTCTCTTTCGGGTGGCGAATCACAGAGAATAAACCTTTCCACATCCCTTGGCTCATCGCTTGTAGGTTCTATTTATGTACTGGACGAACCTTCAATAGGACTTCACCCGCGTGACAACAGCAAGCTTATCGGCATTATGAAATCACTGCGTGATATAGGAAATACGGTGCTTGTCGTTGAACACGATAGTGATATGATGAAGGAGGCAGATGAAATTGTTGATATGGGTCCGTTTGCAGGAGAGAACGGCGGGCAGATTATTTTTCAGGGAAGTTTTGATAATATATTGAATGATGCGTCATCGCTTACGGGGAAATATCTTAGCGGAAAGTTGAAGATAGAAGTGCCTGAAGCGAGGAGAAAAATTACTAAGAGCACAAAGTACATTAAAATCAGAGGAGCGAGGGAAAATAATTTAAAGGATATTGACGTAAGCATTCCTCTTGGGATGTTTACGTGTATAACGGGAGTAAGCGGTTCAGGCAAGTCTACACTCGTGAATAATATTCTATATGCGGTCTTGAAGAGAAAGATCGAAGGAATTTACAACGACAAAATTGGAGAGCATGACAGTGTTGAGGGAATTGAGAATATTGACGCAGTTGAAATGGTTGATCAAAACCCTATCGGCAAGACATCCAGGAGTAATCCTGTTACATACATAAAAGCATTTGACATTATCAGAGAGACGTTTGCAGATTCACCCGCAGCAAAAAGAAATAGTCTCTATTCAGGATATTTTTCCTTCAACGTTCCCGGCGGAAGATGTGAAACATGCGAAGGGACCGGAGTAATAAGAATTGAGATGCAGTTCATGGCAGACATTGTGCTCGAATGTGAAGCATGCGGAGGCAAGAGATATAATAAGGATGTCCTTGAAATTAAGCTGAAAGGAAATGAAGGCATTCACAAAAACATCAGCGAGGTTCTGGAGATGACTGTCCTTGAAGCAATTGAATTTTTCAAACCATACAAAAGAATTGTCAGCAAACTGAAGGTTCTTGATGATGTCGGACTTGGATATCTGCGCGTGGGTCAATCGGCAACCACACTTTCGGGAGGCGAATCGCAGAGAGTCAAACTTGCTTATCATCTTACATTCCAGGAAGAAGGAAAACATACGCTCTTTATTTTTGATGAACCGACAACGGGGCTTCATTGTAATGATGTTTCGAAATTACTTAAATGTTTTGAAGAGCTTATCAGGAAGGGCAATTCTATAGTGGTGATTGAGCACAATCTTGAAGTAATAAAATGCGCAGATCGTATAATTGATCTCGGACCCGAAAGCGGCGACGAAGGCGGCTACATTGTGACGGAAGGTTCCCCGGAAGAAATTGTAAAAGAAAAAAAATCTTATACAGGAAAATTTCTGAAGGACTATTTATGAGAATTTATTTTCGCATGTTCATAGCTGATAAATCGCTTCTGCAAAGGAAAACATCAGCGATTGTTTCTTCAAGTAAAATCTCAAATTAATTTTTTCGACTTAAGAATCATATCAATTATTTCTCTTACTGCTCCGTTGCCCCCTTCTTTTTTGCAGACATAGTGAACGTGCTTCTTCACTTCATCAATTCCACTCTTCGGACAACTTGAAAATCCAACAAGCTTCAGAAGCGGAATGTCAAACTCGTCATCGCCTATATATGCGAAGTTCTCGTCTTTAAGGTTATGCTTACTTTTTAATTCCTTATATGGAATTGTCTTGTCTTCAACATTTTCATAAAGATAATCTATCTTGAGCCGGGCAACCCGTGTCTTATTGACGGCAGAACTTCTTCCGCTTATCACGGCAAATCGAAGTCCGAGCTCCCTTCCCCGTGTGATTCCGAATCCGTCATGTGTATGAAACATCTTTATCTCTTCTCCGCTTGTCGAATGAATGATGTGCCCGGTTGTAAGACAACCGTCCATATCCATCAGCACAAATCTGATTTTTTTTAAGTCAGGTATTTTTTTCAATATCAATTTTTTTTTGATTATACTTGATTCGTCAGCGGTCGGATATTTCAGGACTGCAGACCGGTTATGCAAGCGAACTTAATATGCTACACTTTAAAGGCAGAAGGACAAATATCATTCATCATACAATCAGAACACTTTGGACCCTTTGCTTTGCAGATTAATCTTCCATGTTCGCCGGTGCGCATTGAAAAATCAAACTGATTGTCAGGAGGTATTAATTTTTTTAACTCGATCTCAATTTTTTCCGGATCATCGGATTTGACTAAACCCAGACGCGTGGTTACTCTCTTAAGATGGGTATCAACAATTATTACATCTTTTACCCCGAAACAATTTCCGAGAACTACGCTCGCAGATTTTCTTCCGACTCCTGAAAGCCCTGTCAGTTCTTCCATTGAGGAAGGAACTTTTCCATTGTAATCCTCAACCAGCGATTTACAAATTGCAATAACTGACCTTGTCTTGTTATTGTAAAAGTTGATTGACTTTATATTGTCTCTGAATCCATCCGCTCCTGCGTTAAGTATGTCCTTAGGTGATTTGAATTTAGATTTATAAAGCGGCGTCATCACTTTATTGACAAGCACATCTGTGCATTGAGCTGCAAGAACTGTTGAGATCAAGAGTTCAAAAGGTGATCTGAATTCCAGATGACACTTTGCATCCGGATACTCTCTGCCAAGTCGTTTTACAATTTCGAGTGAGCGTTTCTTTAATGTCAATGCAGCATTGCTCATAAGCTCTATCAAAATATTTAATTCGAATGGAAATAAAAAGATACCTTTGTTTTATTAAACCTATAAGAACTATTTGACATTAAGAACTCTTCAAATTAAATGCGCCGCGTAAAATGAAATGTCTTAATCCCTTAGTCCAAATAATGTATTTTTAAAAAATATAAAAAACCGGCAGACGCTCATGCAGCGTCTCCATTAAATAAAACTACAAAAAATGTTTTCACAATTTCAATCATCACTGCAAAAAGAACTCGACTCAATAAAAGATCAGGGGCTATTTAAGAAAGAGCGAATAATAGAAAGCCCTCAAGGTCCGCATATCAGAGTTGGCGGTAATGAAGTGCTGAATTTCTGCGCAAACAATTATCTCGGACTCTCATCAAATCCCGAAGTAATAAAAGCAGCACACAAAACTCTTGATGAGTGGGGCTACGGCATGTCTTCCGTCCGCTTCATTTGCGGAACACAGTCAATTCACAAAATCCTCGAAGAAAAAATCAGCAGATTTCTTGGGACAGAAGATACAATTTTATACGCTGCATGCTTTGATGCCAATGGCGGTGTATTCGAACCTCTTTTGAATGAGAAGGATGCCATTATTTCGGATGAACTCAATCATGCGAGCATCATAGACGGCGTGCGTTTGTGTAAGGCGATGAGATTCAGATATAAGAATAATGACATGATTGACCTCGAAGAAAAACTTAAAGAGGCACGCGAAAAAGGAGCAGTTCAGATTCTGATTTGTACTGATGGCGCATTTTCAATGGATGGAGTAATTGCAAATCTCAAAGGCATTTGTGATCTTGCAGATAAGTACAAAGCAATGGTAATGACGGATGAATGTCACTGCACGGGATTTCTCGGAAAGAACGGCAGAGGTTCAATTGAAGTTAATGACGTGATAGGCAGAGTTGATATTATTACAGGCACATTGGGTAAGGCTTTGGGCGGCGCCATGGGTGGCTTCACAAGCGGCCGAAAAGAAATTATTGAAATGCTTCGACAGCGCAGCCGTCCGTATCTGTTTTCAAATTCACTTACGCCCGCAGTTGTCGGCGCTTCAATTAAAGTATTTGAATTGCTTAGCGAGACGACTCAACTTCGGGACAAGCTTGAGGAAAATACAAAATACTTCAGAGATAAAATGACCGAAGCAGGTTTTGACATCAAGCCGGGTATTCATCCAATCGTTCCCATCATGCTTTATGACGCGAAGCTTTCACAGGATATGGCATCCGAACTTTTAAACGAGGGAATTTATGTTATCGGATTTTTCTATCCGGTAGTTCCAAAAGGTCTTGCAAGAATACGGGTTCAGCTTTCGGCAGCACATTCAAAGGAAGATCTTGACAGGTGTATATCTGCATTTGTTAAAATCGGCAGCAAGCTCGGCGTTCTGAAAAAATAAGAATCCAAATCAAAGAGATATCATATTTCAAAAATTTAAAACAATTTTTTACTGTAAATGCAAATTGAAACTTGTTTGAAATCTTTCTGATGAATTTTCAAATAGTTGTCTATAATTATTTTTCGAAATGCTCATAGACAGATATATTATTAAGTCAGTGATTGGTCCGTTTTTCTTTGCTCTCGGGACAGTGCTTTTTTTGTTTCTGTTTCAATTCCTGATAAAATCTTTGGATCAGTTTGTCGGAAAGGGTTTGAGTATATGGGTAATCATTCAGCTCATATCACTGAATCTTGCGTGGATGGTAACTCTGGCGGTTCCGATGGCGATGCTTGTGGCATCACTCATGGCATTCGGAACGCTTTCCACCAACAATGAGATAACAATAATGAAAGCAAGCGGAATCAGCCTTTTGAGACTGATGCTTCCTTTGATCTTAATATCATTCGTAATGTTTTATCTGATGATCCGTTTCAATAATGATGTGCTTCCGGAAGCCAACCACAGTGCGCGGGTACTGCTTTATGATATTTCAAAAACAAAACCAACGTTCATTCTCGAACCCGGAAAATTTTCGGACGATCTTCAGGGAGTACAGATACTTGTAAAAAAAACTTTTCCGAACAGCAACCGGATAGAGGGAGTTTATATTTATGATTATTCAAATCCGAATAAAAAAAATTTGCTGACCGCGAAGAGCGGAGACATTAGTTTCTCTTCCGACTTTAAGAAGGTTATAATGGATCTTAACGACGGGGAGATTCACCAGCTTAATATGAATGATTTAAATGGAGACTATAGGAGAATCAAATTCGAAAGGCATCGCCTCACATTCGATGCGGAAGGATTCGGTTTCAGAAAATCCGATGAAAACACATTCACAAGAGGCGACAGGGAATTGTCGGCTGATGCGATGCGAACGATTGTTGACAGTGTTTCGGCTTATCGCGGAAATCTTCTGAACAAATTTGTGGATAACCTTGAAGTCCAAATCAGGAAACTCAACTCGTTGAAATTTATTGACACAACTTTTAAAAAGGCGGGAAACCTGTCAATCAAGGTTGAGAAAAAAGATTCGGCATCCGGAAAGAATTTTTCTTTGACACCTTTTGACAGTTTGAATAATATTATCAGGAACTTTGTAAATAAGAAGAATGAGCTTGGTAACATCAGAACTATTTCGGTTCAACTTGTCAAACAGCAGGATTCTTACGAAGTTGAGATTTACAAAAAATATTCCATTCCTTTTGCGTGTGTTGTTTTCGTTTTGGTGGGTGCTCCTCTCGGATATCGCGTAAGAAAAGGCGGATTCGGAATTGCGGCAGGACTCTCATTGCTGTTTTTTCTTCTGTACTGGGCATGTTTAATCGGAGGTGAAAAACTTGCTGACCGCGCTCTCGTGAGTCCTTTTCTCGGAATGTGGATTGCAAACATTATTATCGGATGCTTCGGATTGTATTTAATGTTTAAGTCATCTTGAGTATATTTGATAAAATTATTGTCAAGCCCCGAACAATATAAAGCTACCCAACTCCGCCAGGTTCGGAAGAAAGCAACGGTAAGTATTCTTTGTATGTGATTTGGGTGTCTTGACATTTTTTATATTCGCGCTGTTTTAGAGATGAATAAAATTAAAATTGGAATTATCGGACTTGGCGGGATTACACAGATTGTTCACCTTCCCTTGCTTTCGAAAATGGACGATGTTGAAGTTGCCGCAGTTTGCGATAGCGATGCATCAAAGTGCAGAAGCATTGCTTCGAAATATAATATCAGAAAATATTATAAGGATTATGAAAAACTCCTTTCGGATAATCCTGAAATTTCTGCAGTCATAATTGCTGCGCAGACGAACGTTCATAAAGGAATTTCCATCAAGTGTCTTGAAGCAGGGAAAGACATTCTGATTGAAAAGCCTATCGCCAGAAATTTCAAAGAGGCAAAAGAAATTGTTGATGCCGGAAGAAAGTCGAAAAGCAAGATAATGGTTGCGATGAACAACCGTTTCAGACACGATATGATGCTGCAAAGAACATTCATTAAGGCAAAAGAAATCGGAGATCTTTTTTATATAAAAGCCGGATGGGTAAAGCCGCAGAGCTCCAATCAAAAATGGATTCTGGAAAAGGACAAATCGGGCGGCGGCGTTTTTCTCGATAACGGAATTGCGGTGCTGGATATTGCATTGTGGATACTTGGTTTTCCGGATGTCAAGAGTGTCACTGCGACAAATTATTATCACTTCACTAAGTCAGTTGAAGATTCTTCGATTTCAATGATTAGATTTAAGAACGGAACTACTCTGACAATAGAAGTGAGCTGGGCTCTGCTTCGCGACGGAGAATTGTTTTACTGTAATGCTTATGGAAAGGAAGGCAGTTCTTCGATTAATCCATTCAAAATCTTCAAACGCATGGACGGAAACCTTTTTAACATTACTCCAAAGAAGGTTGCGATGCCGGCTAACATTTACAAGAAGAGTTATGAATATGAACTGAAGCATTTCATTGGTGCAGTTGCAGGCAGACACAATATCATATCAACAGGTGAAGATGCTTTGAAAGTCATGGAGATTGTTGATGCAGTTTATAAGTCTGCAAAGTCAGGCAGGGAAATAATTTTTAAATGATTCTTTAATGCCGGATTATTTTGCGAACCGGAGAGAGTATGAATAAAGGCAAGATTAGAAAGAAGGTACTTGTAGTTGATGACGAAAAGGATATTGTTGACATACTCAAATATAATCTTGAGCGCGAAAATGAATTTGAAGTATTTACGGCAAATGACGGCAAAGCCGCGCTTGACATTGCCGCCTTATCATTCCCCGATATAATACTTCTTGACGTAATGATGCCGGAGCTCAACGGGTTCGAATTGTGCAGACAGCTAAAGAGTAATCCCGACACATCAAAAATCCCCGTGATATTTCTGACCGCCAAAGAAAACGAAATAGATGAAGTGCTCGGACTCGAAATAGGCGCTGATGATTACATCAGCAAACCAATCTCCCCTCGCAAAGTGCTTGCACGGCTTAAGTCAGTCATACGCAGGACATCCGGTGAAACAGAAATGCACGTAAGACCCGAAGGCAATATTAAATTTAAGAATCTTGAAATTGACAGCTCGAGTCATAAAGTGAGGGTAAATGATAAAGAGGTTTTCTTTCCAAAAAAAGAATTTCAATTGCTGCGGTTTCTTGTAGCAAATCGCGGAAAAGTATATTCTAGAGAAATACTCCTGAATCAAATCTGGGGAGAAAATATTTATGTCGTGGACAGAACCATTGACGTGCACGTTGCGAAAGTCCGTGAAAAGCTCGGCGAATATTCCGATTACATAGAAACAATTAAAGGTCTCGGCTACAGGTTTAAAGATTTCAAATAAAAAAAATTTTGTTCCATGAATGAGAAAAGTTAATCTCCTCACAAAATACTCACTCATCTACTTCGGTTTTTTTCTGCTCTTTTTTGTAATCCTTTCCGAAATGATCGGAGCATCAAATGAAGCTCTTCTGATCCTGACTTTTTCCGGAATCGCATTCTATCTGATAAGCGCCTTCTTTATATATGCGGAGGTCAATACTCCATTAAAAAAAATCTTTGACCTTTCCCGTAAACTTAAACTTAAGAATGAAGATAATGAATTCGATCAATTCGAAAATAAGATCTCCGAAGTCAATACCCTTATCAGCGAACTTGAAGCACTAAGGTCGGGTTCGGTTTTAAACAAAGAAATCTTTCTTATCACTGAAGAACTTTATTCAATCTCCCAAAGAACTCTTCATGAACTCAATACTGCCAAGATATTTAAGATCAACAGAAATGAGTTCCTCGGTAATGTTGCTCATGAATTGCGAACACCGATTTTTACCATTCAGCTCTCGCTTGAGACTCTTCTCGACGGCGGGATAAATGATGAAAAAGTAAACCTCGATTTCCTTAGCAGAGCGCTTAATCAGACCAGAAGACTAAAGAGACTTGTTGATGACCTCATTAACATTTCCAAATATGAAACAAACGCCAAGATGAGTAAAAGGTATTTTGGGATTTCGGCGATGATTCAGAAAGCGATTGATGAACTTCTTGAACTTGCGAAGAATAAGAACATTTCACTTAACTTTGATCCGGCAAATGCAAACGGAGTGCTGGTCTTCGGAGATGAGGAAAGACTGCAGCAGGTGCTTGTCAATCTTATTGATAACGCAATAAAATATACGCCCGAAAGAGGGGAAATCAGGATTAGTCTGGAAGCTAAGGATAAGGAGGTCAGCATTAAAATTGAAGACAACGGTATTGGAATTCCAAAGAAAGATCTGCCGAGAATTTTTGAAAGATTCTACAGAGTTGACAAAAACCGTTCGAGAGACATCGGAGGCAGCGGTCTCGGACTTTCGATTGTGAAGCATATACTCGAGGCCCATTCGAGTCAGGTAAAAGTTGAAAGCGAAGAAATGAAAGGAACGACGTTTGAGTTTAATCTTAAGCGATAGCCTTTTGAGTCAGGGAAATTAATTCTTGATTGCCGGAGATAGCTCGCCTGCTTTTCTTAGCAGCCATTGTTTCTTCAGTACCATGGAAGATTTAATGTCACACAAGAGTTTCTTATGCTCATACTCACAGTAATTTTCCCTAAGCAAAAAAAGTCGGTTGAAATATTTTATAAGAAGTGTTTGTGAATCTTTCCATGCCGGAGTAATATTTTTATTCTTGTGAAGAAAATGTTTATAAGAATCCAGTAACATAAGGAAAGAATTGTAGTCATCAAGCTCGTAATATATCATCATCTGCAGATTCTTCAGGTAAAACTTCACTCCGAACAGATCAAAATTTATCGTAAGCGTCTGCTCAAGCGCTTTTTCGAATTCACCGTTAGAAAAATATAAATGTGCCAGTGAAAATTTCTTGAGATTCTCCATTGATGGTTGTGGGAGATGGCTTATAAATCTGTCGCTGAAATCTTCTATGAACTCTGAATCGCCCAGACTGCAGGCTGTCTGAATCTCCGATACGAATATAACTTCATCAATAAGTCCGTTCTCATTCAGCATTATGCCGTCGCGAATCATCAGTTTTGTTATATCGAGGAGCTCTTTGCTTTTGTTTATTTCGGCAGAAGTGAGATTTGTGACGGCATTGCGCAGCCCGCTGTATAGATTGTGTCTGTCCGGTCCGGAAAATCCCGATGCATTTGCAATCAGATTCTTTTTGAAATCAAAATACTTTTCGGTTGAAGCATTGTCCGACAGTGAAATAAAATATTTGAAGTAACTGTTCAGGACTATGTAGATTTCAGGATTTTCCTTTAGCGAGTCGAGCATTTCCGAAATTGAAACTGCCGTTTCATTCTTGTTCATAAAAATCAGAATTGGATTGAGATCCTTCCTGTAAAGATTATTTCCGGAAAGGTTCAATGCATTAATGCATGTTTCAAAGACGGACATCAACAGCAGCGAAGTTCTGTAAACAGTATGCTGTCTGAATTCTTCCGCCATTCCGGAATGCTTGTCAAATTGGTCGCTGAAACTGCACTTAAGCATAAACAAGTCAGACATGAGTTCAAAATTATCCCGCGCGGCAATACTCTTGTCTCTCTTAAGTTTGTCAATGCTCTTTCGGAATAAATTGAATTTGGATATAAAAAGATTTTTTGTCTGCCTTTCAAAAAGATTATCAAGCAATCCGAAATAAGATTGATATTCGTTTTTTGATACGTGCTTAATGAAGAGAAAATTTTCCGCAAGTTTTGTCAGATCGTAAATCATGTTTTTGAAAAGTCCATAATTATATTTCTTCATTCCATACATTGATTTCCAGACTCTTTCCTTTTCAAGATTGGGATTCACAAACTCCGGCGCATATTTTTTAATTTTATTCAGGAGCAATATAACCGCTGATTTCTTATTGAAGTATGGCGACCTGACAAAGTCTTGAAACTCCTTTAGTTCTTCAGGGGGAAAGGTGCGGAGTATCTGTATTATTGAGGTGTTTAGCAAACCCGTTCATTACTTTGACCAAAGTTAATACTTTTTTTGTGCCTAATTGAAGTCATTTATCACCGATAAAATTTTGCAAAGTGAAATTCCTATGGGTATTTTCAGTTAGATTTTATGTGTAAAATAAGATATTTGTGAGCCTTTTAATTCATTATGCAGTATTTCAGTTATGACAGGTCCTAAATTCAAGGTGTAAACTGTCAAAATGTTTCTTTGCAATTTCCGCAAAATGTCAATATCTTTGATCTGTCAATGTGAAAGTTACAGTCACATTTGTTTGATGCCCGATATATCTTGAACTATCCCTTGCAGTCAATCCGCATAGCCGGATATAATTTGGTATTTGCCGTAAATAAGATTCAACAATTTCAAAATTAGAAAACAGGCAGTTTAAAATTAAAAAAATAAATCATTGACCGGTGATCGAACTGTCTGATTCCGCCGGCGCTGATAACCAAAAAAAATATTAATCAAAAAATTTAAAAAGGAGATCTGAAATGAAAAATCTCAAACTAAAATCGGTACTGTCAGCGATGTTGCTGTTGTTGTCATTTACTGTCAGCTATGCCGTTAATCCTTCGTATGAAATTAAAGTTGACAATATAAATCGCGTAGCTCCAAATGCAATCGAATTTGATATTAACCTGATGCATACAAATCCGGCTGATACCAAATTTGAATATTTCTTCGGGCAGTATTTCTTTGACTTTAATTCCGGCATTGCAAACGGAGGAACGCTGTCTTTGTCAATAGTTAAATCTGATCTTCCG
Source organism: Ignavibacteria bacterium (assembly GCA_039810605.1). GTDB lineage: Bacteria > Bacteroidota > Ignavibacteria > Tepidaquicellales > Tepidaquicellaceae > JAGPCH01. The sequence goes on from JBDHXH010000064.1 coordinate 12,578, forward strand.
GATGCTTCACGTCCGAGCAACCCGACTGTTACCGGAAATCAACTTAGACTCGCAACTAATTTTATTCCTAACAAAGATAATCTTCCGGTGATTTCCGACAAAACTCCGGGGACGCTAATTGCGAGAGTAAGGCTGCAGACTTCTGCGGAATCTTTTTCAAACGAAGACTTGAATCTGAAAATGAGGACAGGTCCTGAAGTGCCGTTTACAAAAGTTGCTGCAAAAGTGGGCGAGCTCGCAGTGGACATTACATCTTCAAAAGATGTGAATGTCGAAAAGCTCGGAAAGGATCAGACAACGTCCGAAATCCCGAAAACTTTTGCTTTGAATCAGAATTATCCCAATCCATTCAATCCGACAACTAACATAAGTTTCGACATTCCTTTGCTTTCGAATGTTAAACTTTCTGTTTATGATATTACGGGAAGGGAAATTTCCGTGCTGGCAAATGAAGTGATGATGCCCGGAAGCTACACGTTCAGGTTCAACGGCAGCAACTTCGCCAGTGGAATTTATTTCTTCAGGATTTCCGCGCAGCAACAGGATTCTAAAGCTGGACAGAACTTTGTTCAGACAAGGAAGATGGTTCTGATTAAGTAAAACTTCGAAATTCACGATTGGAAAAAACCCGTAAAATCTATTTGCGGGTTTTTTTTTATTCAAAGTCAATCACTTCAATTCAATTCCGTTCACCTTGTTGACTTAGTTCACATAAGTTCACTTAAGAGTAAAATCAATTTATAGTTAGAAATTTTCAAAACTAATTTGCAATTTTACCGCATGAAATTATAAATGCGGTTAATTGGAAAAAACAAGAATCGAAGCGTTCAGTGACGGAGTACTTGCAATCATTATCACAATAATGGTGCTTGAACTTAAGGTCCCTCACGGGTCTGAATGGAATAATCTCGGCGGACTGATTCCGAAGTTCGTTTGTTACATAATGAGTTTCATATACATTGGAATTTATTGGGGAAATCATCACCATCTTCTTCACACCATAAAGAAGATTAATGCAAGAATAATTCTTACAAATCTTAATCTGCTTTTCTGGTTGTCGCTCATTCCGTTTACAACTGCCTGGATGGGTGAAAATCATTTTCAATCTAACACCGTCGCGCTTTACTCCGCTAATCTTTTGGTTGCCGCCATCGCTTACTATATTTTATTCAGTACTGTTCAAAGGAATATTCATACAGAGAATGCGCTTACATTGGCAATGAAGAAGCAGTCGAAGAAAGGAATTATTTCCGCGGTAAGTTACGCTGTCTCAATACCACTGGCATACATTAACCCCCTGATCTCCGGAGTTATTTTTGTTTTGATAGCGGTGTTCTGGGTGATTCCGGATAAGGATATTGAGAAAGCATTGGACGTCAGACAGGGTTAGATGTATTAGTTTATCAAGACAGACTAAGCAATATTTCTTCTTTTAATTTTATTTATTCAAGAAGTATATTAATCAGTTTCAAATCGTTAGAAATCAGACGAATCAAGAATTAAAAAATTTCATTCGAGTAGATAAATTCTTGTTTCTGTAATGAGAGTTTGACCTGAAAGCAGTGTCAGAGCAAGAGTAGAAAATTTAATTTTCACGGTAACTACCCCCGGTGTTCACATTTCAGATCTTAGTAGCTGATTTGGTTCGCATGTTGCTGTGAATTTACATTCACTTATCCATTTTAGTTATATCCGTAAATATTATTTCAAATTCAAATTAAATGACAATGAAAAAAATTCTTTCAGTTGTGTATGTGTCTTCTATTTTGGTCTGCGGAATTTTCTTGTTGGGAAGCAGCACAGGACGAACGGGCAGAACTCTAAAAACCTCAACCCAGGGATGCTCCTGTCATGGCTCTTCATCTAATGCAAATGTTTCGGTAGTGATCACAGGTCCTGAAGTTATGTATGCGGGTGAGACTGCGCAATACACGCTTACCATTACAAGGTCAACGCAAACAGGGGCAGGTCTCGATATCGCAGTCAGACAGGGTGCGCTTAATCCCGTGTCTCCGAATATTCATCTTTCAAATGGCGAGTTGACTCACAATGAAAATATTGCAATGTCAAACGGCACCATGAGTGTACAATTCAATTATACTGCTCCGCCTGCTGCATCAATTGACACGATTTGGTCCACAGGTAATGCGACGAACAGTAATGCACTTACCAGCGGTGATGAATGGAACTGGTCAGTGAGCAAGCGGGTAGTTATTGTCTCTCCGCTTAAGCTGAATCTCACGGGAATAATAGAAGGATTCTGGAACGGCAGCACAATGGTAAGCGATACTGTAAAAACTTTTTTACATAATTCTTCCTCTCCTTATGCCAGAGTTGACTCGGGAAAAATTATGCTCAATACATCCGGTACAGGGTTAGTTAATTTTCCAAATGCTGCAGGAGGATCATATTACATAGACATCGAACACAGAAATGCACTCCGTACATGGAGCGGAATGCCGCAGTCGTTTACTCCGGGAGTTACAACAAGTTATGACTTTACTCCGGCAGCATCACAGGCTTATGGCAGTAACATGATTTACAGTATGGGGAAATATGTTTTTTACAGCGGCGATCCGAATCATGATGAAACTATTGACCTTTCGGACATCGTATTGATTTTTAATGATGCCACCGTATTTACGACAGGATATACGGATACTGATATCAACGGAGATGATTTTATTGATCTCACGGATATTACAATAACTTTTAATAATGCGAGTAATTTTGTATCTGTGATAAGTCCTTAACTTCAGTTGCATTCGTCGTGAAAATATTCACAGTAATTTTCTTGCTTGCGTTCTGCTCAATAGCTGTAGGGCAGAACGTGAGATTCGCAGTCATCGGAGATTATGGAAAAGCCGGTGCTAATGAACTGGATGTTTCCAATCTTGCAAAGAGCCGGAATCCCGAATTCATAATTACACTCGGAGATAATAATTATGAACTTGGCGAAGCGAGTACAATTGACGCCAACATCGGACAATATTATCATCAGTTTATTTATCCCTATACCGGCAGTTACGGACAGGGTGATTCCGTAAACAGATTTTTTCCTTCACTGGGAAATCACGACTGGTACACTAATGCAGCGCAGGCATATCTTGATTACTTTGCGCTTCCTTCAAATGAACGGTACTATGATTTTGTAAAAAGTGATATTCATTTCTTTTCAATTGACAGTGACCCAAATGAACCCGACGGAGTTGACAGCAATTCTGTTCAGGCAATGTGGCTGAAGAATGCTCTGGCAAATTCTGACTCAAAATGGAACCTTGTTTATTTTCATCATCCGCCGTATTCATCAAGCGAGCACGGGAATCAGGAATATATGCAATGGTCCTTTGCGAAATGGGGAGCCACAGCAGTGCTGGCAGGACATGACCACTCTTATGAAAGATTATTCATTGATAGCATTTATTATTTTGTTAACGGATTAGGTGGGAAGACTCTTTATTCTTTTGTTAATATTGTCGAGGGCAGCCAATTCAGGTACAACAGCGATTACGGAGCAATGCAGGTCAACTCTTACGATGACAGTCTTGCATTCGAATTTTACAGTGTAAGCGGCAACAGAATAGATCACCACGT
>JBDHXH010000065.1:0-16028 GCA_039810605.1 Ignavibacteria bacterium
AAGCATTTCATAGATTTTTTTTCTTATGTTAATTTCATATTTTGAATTTGCAAACCTATGATCAGAACATCCAAGAGTATTGAACGGATTTTTGAAGAAGCAAAGGGTTACGACCTTGTAATTACAAATGATGCACCCCTTGCGACTGCATTAAACCGCCTTGTAGAGGCGCCGCGTCTCGGATACTTTGCAATGACTCCCCGCCAGATTGCTTCAAAATTTTCAGTATCGGTCTTTTCACGCTTGTTCTTGAAGAATGAAGTAATCGTTGAAATTACAAAACTCACGGGCGAACCGCTGAAGATCATTCACCAAAACCTTGAGAAAATTTGGGAAATCTGGAACTACACCGGGCTTCTTGATTCCTGCAAAAAACATTTCCCTGAAAGCACAGCGCTTATTCTACTGCTCGAAAAATTTCCGACAATTGAGATGGCGATGGAAAACTTCGATGAAGCATTTTATGAGGACAAAAAAATTGCAGTCATTGGTATTGAATTGTTCAACGAACTGGATAAACAGGTTCTCCCGCGTAAAGGAAAATTTCCGGACACCATAGGATTATTTTCGGAAGAGAATTTTCATTTTGAAAAGTCATACTTGTTCAACTCCTTCAACGAACTTGTGAATCAGACTGTTGCTCTTATCAATAAGGAAAATGAAAACGAAGTCGCCATCGTGCTTAATCCTGATTCTGAATACCTCAATGTGATCAAAGCGAGGCTTCGGGAAAACAATATCAGTCTGAATCTAAAGGAGTTTTTAAGCAGCGATATCAGGACGCGCAATATCCTTTCTTTGATTTCGCTTTCTTTTGAAATCTCTGATCTGAAAGTCTCCGATGTCATCTTGCTCGAATCAATTTTGGATTCGGTAAAGATAGACAGAAAATACTCAAATTATTTCCTGCGGCGATATATGGATTCTGTGAATGGGAATCAACCACTGAAAAGTATTTATGAGTTTATGTGCAGGATTGGCTCATACACATACGAAGAATTCTTTGAGACGCTAAAGAAAAATTACCGGATTGAGGTTCGCGGCGAACTTGTTAAAATTACAGAGCATCTTGAACTTGCCAAAGAGAAAATAAATGCCGACAATCTGAATCTCATTAATTATTTCATAAGATTCATAGATGCGGAAGTTTCCAGGTCAGGCGATGGAGTACTTATTGTTAATGCATTAAATTCTGCTTTCATTGACCGTCACATCGTTTTCTTTATCGGAATGGATGAGAGCTGGACGCGAATCAATCCGGAAAAATCTTATTCAGACAGAAAGGAAGAAGAGGAGAAAAATCTTGCAAAGTTTCAGGTCCTTCTTTCACAGGGAAAAGTCAAATTCAATTTTGTACTCGGCGTTAAGGAAAATGTCATAGTCAGTCCATGTTATTACTTCAATATTCTTGCAGACAGAAACATAAGCGGATTTGAAAACGAATTTTTTAAAGCAACCCGCGTGAAGTATGCTCCTAACATAGAGAATAAAGAATCAAAACATATTCCGAGAAGCCCTGCCGATATTCGGAAGGTTACCGAAATTTCTCCTTCGGCTCTTGCAGAGTTTGTAAATTGTCCAAAGGGATATTCATATTCATACATAATGCCGGATGAGGAACAACCTCACTTTACAAAGGGAAACCTCCTTCATTACTTTGCGGAATTCTATTTCAATTATCCTGAATATGCGACTGAAAATTTTGAGTTTCTTCTTGAGAAAATTGTGGACAAATACAAAGGCTTTATCAAAGACTCAATTGTAAATATAGAAAAGACAAATTTCAGAATCGGCATGAAGGTCATCAAGCTGTTCCTCGATGAGAAGCCATTCGACAAATTAAAACCGGACAAGATCGAACTCTTCAATAATAACTTTCTCTTTGAGCTCACAGGAAAGGAAAAACTATACTCAAACACCGAACAGCGATTGTCGGGCAATAGGGCGAAGATTAGCGGGAAGATAGACCTGTTTTCGGGAAACACCATTGTTGACTACAAATCCGGAAGAGCCAAAAAACTTCGTCCGTCAATCCTTCAGGAATTCAAGATGGAAGAGATGAAAGAAAATCTCGACAGCGATATCGGATTTCAGACGGTTGCTTATATGGCAGGTAAACGAGATGATGTAAAAGGCAATCTTGAATTCATCTATGTTTATTTGCTTTCCGAAATCGGAAATTTCATTACGGACAATTTTGAATTGGAGAATATTTTTTCCAATGTGACATATATTCCGAAAACATTCCGCGAGTATATTGAATCGAGAGAAGGTTACGACTTTTTGCTTGCAAGAGATACGAAAGAAAAAATTTTCGAAAAGCTGGGATTTGAAGATTACAAAAGAGTCATTTCAGAAAATTTTGATGAAGAGTGTTTTTATGATAAAAATACAATGAAGAATGTTTTCGGGCACCCGATAAGGGAAGTACTTATTACAAAAGGCTTTGCGAAAACACAGTATTTGAATAATGTTGATTCTGCTATCGGAGTGCTGTTTGGAATTCGCGCAGGCACAAAAAACTATGGAAGCATTTTTAAAGATGATGTTGATAAATTTCTGAAGACAGTTGATACAGCAATCCGGGAAATCAATGAATTTCAGAAGAATGTTTTTCCAAATAGACCTTTGTTTGATCTAAGAGATATATGCCGTGACTGCGAGTATCTGAAGATTTGCATCGGCAACAAATTATGGAGTGGAAATGAAACAAGCGTCAAAACAGAATCCGCAGGATGAGTTCATAAACTCACTGAACGGGATTTACCTTGTGGATGCAGGAGCAGGCACGGGAAAGACCTTTGCCATCGTGAACCGTTATCAGAAAATGATATCCGAAGGAATTCATCCGAGGGAAATTCTGATGATAACGTTTACGCGAAATGCCGCAAATCAGATGAAGGAAGAAGTCATTTCAAAAATCAACAGCGACAAAATCAGCCTGACAGAGTTGCTCGAAGCTCCGATTAATAACTTCCATTCAATTTGTCTTGGCATACTTAAAAATTCAGGAACTAACTCCCCGAAGTATCTCGGAATTGACGAGAAACTTACTTCAAATTTTTCAATACTGGAGGACTTTGAATTTGAAAAAGAATTCTTCAGAAAATTTTATAACAACTTCAGGAAGAGTCATGAAGAAAAGTACCGAAAAATCTTCATGTCAATTTATGACAAACACGAACAAGTGCTGAAGGCAATAAGGCATTTATGCAGCAGAGGAATATTTCCAACTGACAAAGGCTGGTTCAATGAAGGAGAAGAGTTGCTCAAGGGAGACTATGAACAATATTCAAAGCTGTTTGATGAACTCAATGAAAAGGTTTCTCACAAGACACAGAATAGGGAAGTTCAAAATAAACTCTACAAGATAATCAAAGGAATTTCCGGCAATCTGTATGCGGAATTTGAAGTTGATAACATGATCTCGGGCAACCGCGCCAATCCGGAGATTAAGAAGCCTCTTTATGTTGAGGAAGGAAGAGATCTTCTTCTTGAATTCATGAGAGATATATATCATGCTTACATAGTCCACATGCTGAAAAAGAATATTCTCAATTTTGATTTCGTTGTAATGCTTTGCTTTCTGACGCTGTTTAAGGATGAGAAAATACGAAACAGCAACAGATTCAAATACATAATGGTGGATGAATTTCAGGACACGGATGAAATTCAGTTTCAGCTTCTCCTTCTCCTTTTGAAAGACGACAGGGGTAAAGCAAATCTGGCAGTGGTAGGAGACTGGAAACAGGGAATCTACGGGTTCAGAAATGCGACGATTGAAAATATGACTGAATTTGCGGAGAGAATTTCTCAATTCAGTGAAATACTTAACAAGGGCGAGAAAAGAATTTTGTTCGATACAAATGAATCATTGGTAAAGAAAATTATTTTCATGTACAATTACCGCAGCTCGCAAAAAATTCTTGACTTAAGCTGGAATACTTTAAGGTGTCCGGGCAAATTGGGCGATGACATTGACAACAACAATCTTGAACTGAACTTCCCGAGAGCCCTTATAGCAGCAAGAGAACTTGACGACCTTACGGAAATTTGTTTTTATCAGAGCGGAGAAAAGGCCGGTGATGAAGCTGAACTTGTCCTTCAAAAAATTTCCGAACTTGTAGATAACAAAAAATATTTAGTCAGAGAGTTTGACAAAGAAGGCAATGTAATCGGCGATCGCCGAGTAAAGTACTCGGACATTTGTGTTTTGTCCCGCAGAAAAAGTTTCGGGCTGAATCTTCAGAGGCTTGCTTATGAAAAAAAGATCCCGCTTAATTATGACGGAGGGCTGGAACTGTTCGCAACAAAGCAAGGTATTCTGGTACTTGCATGGCTTAAGATTCTTCAAAATGAAAAAAATATAGAAGGCTGGATTCCGGTTCTGGAAAAAGAAGGATTTACTTATTCTGAAATGCAGTCTTTTGTCAGCGATTTCAAGAAAAAAAAGACAACTCAATCAACGGAAGCGTTCGCGGATTTTTTGAGTATGCTGCGTCAAAGACAGAGCAACATAATCTATGTCGTGCAGTCCATTCTTAAGAAATACGGATTCGAAGATGAATTTGCAAGCGCAATAATTTACAGGATCGGCAAATGGACAGATTCGGATCTGATATCGTTAAGCGAACTCATTCAGTTAATGGATGCACTGATCAGGGAAAAATTCGAAATTGAATTGAACAAAACCAGCAATGCCGTCTTATGTCAGACAATTCATAAAGCCAAAGGACTTGAATATCCCGTTGTAATTATTGCAGACTGCAATATGAGGATTTTTCCCGACACAAAGAATTTTACAAATCTCATCTTCTTTTATCCTGTTTCAGGTCTGCGTCTGAAAAAATCATACGGGAGCAGAAACGGTTATGATTATATTTTCGGCAACTGGAGAAGTGACGCTTTAGTCAAAATGTGCAGAAGATCAAATTATGACGAGGAAAGGAGACTTCTGTATGTTGCAACCACCAGAGCAAAACAATACCTGTTCCTCACAGCTTACAAGCCTTCAAGGTTTTTTAATGAGCTTGCAAGTATGACGAATAATGACATCAAGACCGGCTACAGCCATGAAATTAAAGCTGCGGTTGATGATGAAAAATCTGTGGAAGAAAAACTTCTTATACCTGCCGTACCTGCAGGCAGAAAGAAATTTGTTTCGGTGCATGCATTGATGAACTCCGCAGATGAAAACGATAAAGCTGAATTTCCTGAATCGGATACAGGGTATCTTCCGCAAAGCAGTGACGCGTTTGAATACGGGAACAGGATTCATCTGATTGCACAGAAACTTGCGATGGGATATGAGGGTGAAACCGGAATAGAAGAGATAAACAGATTGAAGAATTTCATAAACAATCTTAATGCGCAAGAGCTGAAGACTGAAGTTGACTTTATCTATCCCAAGGGAAACGATGTAATAAGGGGAACAATTGATCTGCTTGCATTCTATGACAACACTATTGAAGTAATTGATTATAAGACCGATAAAACAAGAAGGGGTTTGGACAAGTACATGATTCAGATTAAGATTTATATGGAGTTGGTTGAGAAGGTATTTCCCCGGAAAAAAGTTAAGGGCAAATTGTTTCTTGTAAGACTGAATGAAGTTGTCGAAGTGTGATCATGATTTCCTGCAGCAGTTACAAAACTTTGAAAAAAAGCCGGATACTATCAGGTTAATCATAATCAATAGTATCCGGTTTGCCGGTTTTATCGTATCACATCATAAACACATACGTTATCTGTTCCATCGTCATCGTATCGTCATTCTTTCATAACATGCAGATTTCAAAATTAAAGTCCCCAAAGACCGTATTGGGTCTTCAGGGACAAGCCGGATCAGGTTACTTAATGAGTGTCATTCGTATTGTCTTCGTGTATCCATTGGTTTCCATGCGGCAAAAATAGACTCCGGAAGCAAGTCCTGCTCCATTGTTAAACATACGTGCATCAAATACAGAAACATAATTTCCGGCAAGTCTGAATTCCTGAACGAGGTCATGGAGTTTTCTTCCCGCGATGTCATAAACACTTAACCTGACGAATCCATCATTGGGAATATTGAAGCTAATATGAGTTGAAGGATTGAAAGGGTTCGGAAAATTTTCAATGCGAACTTTCTCTTCGCGCATTTCTGAATTCTCATTGTGAATTTTCCTTACGGCGGCATAGAGCGAATTAGACTGGACATATACGATCATCAAATTATTCATTTGCGTCGTAACAGAAGTACATTCCCCATCGATAATTTCATTTTGAATTTCTGAAGTAAATCCGATTTGATTAGATTCGCCGGTTAAGTTAATATTCTTAAGAAAGAGTTTTTCATATCCAAGCGTGACCCATGGCAGGAAAGCTTTGTCTTTGAGAATAAGTATTCCGTTTTTGTTTCTGGCCGATGGTATAATCCTTGGATAAATATTTTTGCAATCATCGTCTGAAATTCGGATCCCGTTCTCACCGCCCCAAGTCATCTCGCCTTTTATATTCATTCCGGCTCCGGAGATTCCGTATTCGGCATCTATGAAATCATTCCAGAAAATATTTACACATGAATTTGCGTCTCCAACAATTAGAGGTTTTGTCTGAAACGATTGTGTTCTGAAGATTTTATCCCATTGTAAATCAAGTTTGTCATTGACCATGATGACGCGGGTCCTGCTGTACATGTTATCGCGTGAATCTTCAAGAGCCATAACGAATGAATTGCCTGATACAGCAACCGCATTGTGATTATACATCAGTTCTTTTCGCAAATTATTTTTATGGAGATATGAATTCTTCTCCGTCTTAATTTGATTTTTATACATCAGCTTTTCCTTCCCTGTGATGAATCCGGATTTTTCCATCTTGCATGCATATAAATCAAACATATAGTCAGCGGCATGATTTCTCGCATCAAGCCACGATATGAAAATCAGGTCACTGCCGCATGCAACTACAGGAATTCTCTCATCTGCATTGTTGCCGGCAACAGTTATTCCTATCCCTCCATTCCACAGCATCTTGCAGTTCATATCTATCTTTTGCGCATGTATGTCAAAATTTCCGTTGCTAAAGCTTTCCCATACCACAATCAGTTTCATATCCGGAGTCAATGCTGCGGCAGGGCTGTAATTGTAACTGCTGCTTCCGGATGTGAGACATACGGGACCTCTCATCAGACTTCCGTCGGAATATATTTTCCGGACGTAAATATCTTCGCGGTCGAAAGATTTCTTTTTGTAAATTATGATTGCGCCACCGCGCCGGTCGGAAAATATCAACGGATAATCTGAATCTGCATCAGAGAGTTCGCCAAGTCCTGTATCAATTCTGATTCCGTCTTCTCCCCAATCCTTGTTCAGATCAGTATTAATTTTCTGGACACATACCGATCCCCCATTATAGTCATCGGTCCAGCATACAAGGGTTCCGTCCGGCCTTCTGTCAAGAGAAGAAGTTTCAGATGCTGACAGGAAAATATTTGCATTTGTCTTACTGATTAGAATCTTATCACCTTCGATGTTATTGCCTGCAGAGATAACCCGTGCTGATATCAATAACATTACCGTAATTAATTTATAAATCATAATTGATCCTTTCGTCTTGCAATTTTTGAATTTTAATTTCCCCGCGCCGGAAAATTTATACAAACTGATTTTTTTTCTTCAAGACTTTTTTAATCATCACTTGTTTTTCAAAGAGCTTGACAAAACTAAAAAGTATTCGATGTGAAGTCAAATTGTAAAAATCCAATATTGCGAAATAAAAAATGCACTACGTTCAAAACATTATGCAGTGATGATTTGCCGAATGCTTCACTATCTATGTTTTTGTAAAATAAAGATTTGCAGAAGGGTTTGTTTTCAAAAAAATATTTTAGCTTCCGATTTTGATATACTTTCTAAGTTACTCGATTTCAAAATTAATCTGGACAGCATTGAAAGATTTGCCGGGCAGTATTCTTGAAATGAATTCAATTAAATCTTTATAATCATTAGATTGAGTCTCTCATGAAATTTTAAACCCAAACATTAATGCAAAGAGTTTATATTAACAAAATCTCGGAATATGTTGATAAGGACGTTACCATAAAAGGCTGGCTGTACAACATTCGTTCGTCGGGAAAGCTGATGTTTCCGGAATTGCGGGACGGCACCGGAATCATTCAGGGTGTAGTGGCAAAGAATGCAGTTCCCGAAAAGATATGGGAAGATTTTGAGAAGCTTACGCAGGAATCTTCTGTCATTGTAAAGGGGAAGGTAACAAAGCATCCGAAAAAAGAAGGAGTATATGAACTTCAGATCAGTGATCTCGAGATTGTACAGATTGCAGTGCAGTATCCGATTACTCCAAAAGAGCACGGGGTGGAATTTCTAATGGATAGGAGACACCTCTGGCTGCGCTCTCCGCGACAGGTTGCAATTCTAAAAATACGAAATGAAATCATTCAGTCAATAAGAGATTATATGTATGAAAACGGATTCATACTTTTTGATACTCCTATATTTACTCCGAACGCTTGTGAAGGAACGTCAACATTGTTTGCGACTGACTATTTCGATATGGGAAAAGCTTATCTTTCACAATCAGGTCAGCTTTATGCCGAAGCGGGTGCGCTGGCACTGGGAAAAGTTTATACTCTTGGTCCAACATTCCGCGCGGAAAATTCAATGACAAGAAGGCACATTACGGAATTCTGGATGATGGAGCCGGAGATGGCTTACTATGACATTCATGATGACATGGATCTTATTGAAGACTTCCTTACTTATGTCGTTCAGCGTGTGCTCGAAAGAAACTCTGCGGAACTTAAGATCCTTGAAAGAGATACATCGAAACTTGAAAAGGTTGTAAAACCCTTTCCGAGAATTACTTATGATGAAGCTGTTGAAATCCTGCGGAAGAAGGACATACCATTGATAAAGAAAACTGAAAACGGCGAGGAACACATAAGGCCATTTCCCTGGGGAGAAGACTTCGGTGCGCCTCATGAAGAAGCAATTGTAGAAAGTTATGACAAGCCCGTTATGGTTCACAGTTGGCCCGCAGAAGCAAAGTCATTTTATATGAAGCGCGATCCGAAAAATCCCAAGATTGCACTTGGCGTTGACGTACTTGCACCCGAAGGATTCGGGGAAATTATAGGGGGATCGCAGCGCGAAGATAATTTTGATGAACTTGAAAAAAGAATCAAAGAGCATAATCTTCCATTGGAAGAATTTCAATGGTATCTTGATTTGAGAAGGTTCGGAAGTGTTCCTCATTCGGGTTTCGGTCTCGGAATTGAAAGGATGGTCTCATGGATTTGTAATCTCGAACACATCCGTGAAGCAATTCCTTTTCCAAGAAGACCAAACAGATTAAGACCATAAATGAATGCAATAATTTGCTGACTTATTTTTTGCTAAATTGTTATCCTGAACTGATCGAAATTTAACATTACCAATTCATGTCCAGAGTCAAGACAAGTGAACGATATATCGGTGACGGTGAGAGTGTGTATGTAATCGCCGAAATTGGGATTAATCATAACGGCTCTGTAAAGATTGCAAAGGAATTAATAGAAGGAGCGAAGCAAGCCGGTTGCGATGCTGTCAAGTTCCAGAAACGCACTCCGGAACTCTGCGTTCCGAAGGATCAGTGGTCTATTGAAAGAGATACTCCCTGGGGAAGGATGTCCTATATTGATTACCGACACAGGATGGAACTAAGTTTTGATGATTACAACGAAATAAATGATTACTGCAAGAAGAAAGATATAGACTGGTTTGCATCCTGCTGGGATGAAAATTCTGTTGATTTTATTGAACAGTTTAACACTCCCTTACTCAAAGTTGCTTCAGCCAGTCTGACTGACCATAACCTTCTTAGAAGAAAGAAATCTACCGGAAAACCCCTTATAATTTCGACGGGTATGTCAACTCTTGAAGAAATAGAATCTGCAGTTGAAATTACCGGTACCGAAAATATTTTGATTGCACATTCTACTTCTGCTTATCCGTGCAAACTTGAAGAACTCAATCTGAAAGTTATTCAGACATTAAAAGAAAAATTTCCTGAAGTACCGATCGGATACTCGGGACATGAAACGGGACTTGCACCGACATGGGCAGCCGTTGCCATGGGAGCTTGTTTCGTCGAAAGACACATTACGCTCGATCGCGCAATGTGGGGAACCGACCAGGCAGCTTCTGTTGAAGTTGTCGGTTTTCACCGGCTCGTTGAAAATATTCGTGACATAGAAAAGTCAATAGGCGACGGAGTCAAGCGTATCTATGAAAGCGAGATGGGGTCAAGAAAAAAATTAAGAAGGGTCTGACAATTCTACAATCCGCACAGGGATAGATTTCGTACTATCTAATAAATTTCAACCTGAAATTTAAATTCAAAACCAAAAACTAAGGAGAAAGAAATGAAAAGCCATTTGAAAGCTTTTTTTCTTGTAGCAATTCTGTGTCTGATTTTTACAAATGTAAAGACTGCTTCCAGTCAGGAATCTTTATACAAGAGACTTGGCGGATATGATGCAATCGCGGCGGTGTCCGACGATTTCATATCCAGACTTGCCGGTGATGCGCAGCTTAGCAAATTTCTTGCGGGGTTAAGCGTTGACTCGCAGAAAAAACTTCGCCAGAATCTTGTTGATTTTATTTGCAACGCAACCGGCGGTCCTTGCTTATATGTCGGCAGAGACATGAAAACGGCTCACACCGGTCTTCATATCACTGAAGATCAATGGAACATAGCTGCGGGACATCTTACGGAGTCGTTGAACAAATTCCATGTCGGGGATAAAGAAAAAGATGAACTTCTTGGCGCGGTGATATCAATCAAAGATCAGATTGTAGGTCAGTAATAAATTTCTGCGATTGCACAGGGACAACGACGGCAGAAAGAAAGCATTCGTTGTCTCTGCATCGGAGTTCATGCATCGGCGGGGTCAATGACAAGCAGCACGGTGCACCCGCCTTTTGTGTACAGCGGCTCGTGAGATGATCCTGCACCGGCGTGATGGAAATCGCCTGGTCCTAATGTCTTCCCTTGTGCATAAAGATCTCCTTCAATTACATAGCACTCTTCAGCGCCGTGATGTTTGTGAGCAGGATAATATGTACCCGGCTCAACCTTCAACAGCAGCATTGCATAACCACGATCTTCATTTAGCGCAAGGCGCTTATATCTGATTCCCTTTATACTGTGATGCTTCCACTTCTCCTTATTATCATTATCAAAGATAAAATCGAAATGCTTCCCGCTGTTTTTCCTGATTTTTTTCATCAGGTTAGTTTTGATACGCTTTCCGGGAGATTTAACATTGAGCGCTCCGGGAATTACCGAGAGGAGATTATTGTATTGTGAGACAATCTTTCTTTCTTTGGAAGAAAATTTTCCGGAATACAATTCGGCGAGACCCAGACACTCGGTCAGTATTTCATTTTCCGCTTGAGTAATCAAATTTTTCTTTTTCATTCTATCAGACGTTTTAGTTTTGTCCTAAGCTGCATCATTGCCGATCTCATTCTGGTCTTGACAGTTCCGAGCGGGATTTTGAAATGCTCCGCAAGTTCGGATTGCGTATAGCCTTTAAAGTAAGCGTATTCGATGAGCTCTCTTTGATTTTCAGCAAGTGATTTCAGCGCTTTGACTATTTCATTGCGGTCACGCACTGCATCAGTAACTTTTTCAGGGTTTGAAGATGATTTTTCTTCGGACAAATCGAAGAACTTTTCAATATCCATTTCCTCCGACCTGCTCCTGAAACTCTTGCTGCGGAGTCTGTCTATGCATTTATTCCGAGTGAGTCTTGTCATCCAGGCTAGCGGACTACCGAGGGAATCATCATAAAATTCGATCTTCTCCCATATCTGTAAATAAACTTCCTGTAAAACATCTTCGGCTTCCGATCTGTCCTTGACGATGTAATAAATTATCGTGAACAAATACTTCGAATGCCTGTCATACAAACTGCTAAGCGCATCAGGATCTTTCGATGAAATTTTCTTGAAAAGGTTTGCGTCAATATTGGCTTCAGACTTGTTTCTTTCGGAAGGCTTGATCATCTGCGGATGCTAAATTAATTTTTCGTTCAGCTCATACATAATCTTGTTGAGGTCATGTCCGAAAATATTATATGCCTTAGCAGCCCCGCCTTTGTTTATGAACGGAGGATTGTTAAAACTTATCATGTTAATTTCAAGATGCGATGAAATGTATTTCTTCATCATGTTCAGCCATTCAATTTCTTCATCACTAAAAGCTCTGTCAGATTTCTGATATTCAAAGAGCCAGTTATCAAACTTCTTATCTACCTCATTTATAAACGGTTCGAGTACATTCAGCTTTCCTGCGGCAAACTGTGTAAGTGAAATAATGTCGGCAGGATTTTTGGATGTGCCCAGGGGCTTGACTTTCGTGGCATCTATTCTGTGGTAGGCGTTCCAGACTTCTTCAATTGTAATTTCATAAGGCGGCTTCCTCAATTCCTTCGTAATAATTTTCAAATCATCGAAGTCAAGCTTAAGATGTCCGTTGGCTGAACCGATGATAGTCTTGAGAATGGGAATGTCCTCTTTTTGTGCTTCAATGAAACTGGTGAACCTGAATACAATATCGTGTGACCTTTCCTTTGCGGCTTCTTCAAGGGATGAAATATTTATCAACTGAACATTTCTCTTCTTAATCTCAAGAATGAGATACCTGAATTTCGGATTGTCAAAAGGTCTGCATGCAACATTTATCAGTTCTTCGGTTGCAATCTTGAGTTCTTTTTCCGTCGGATTATAACCCTTTTCAAGTTTACCATGCATTTCCCTTGCTTTCTCAATATGTTTTTCAACATCAATCGAATAGATCAGATTATTGACGACATCCTTCAGTGATTCTACCGGAGGGTCAAGCATTTCTCCGATCTGCTTAATCTCGACTTTATCTTTGTCTGTCAAATTTTTTTCGACCCGTGTCAGTCCTTCTATCAATGAATTTAATGTTGACTCATCCCTGATTCCGATCGCGACAGATTGAATCAGCGATTCAAGCGTAAATGCCTTTACAACTTCATGAACCTTTTCCGTCTTCATCTTAATTGTTGATGTCTTCGATGCAAAATACAGACTGCCGTATGCCAGAGGTATCGAAACTATAACATCAACCAAGCTTGCCATTTTCAGAAATATCGGCGAAAGACAAATTAAGACACACCAGACTATCATCAAGTATTTATTTCCTATTTTCAGTTTGAGCAGCATGAGCAGGCAGAGCACAGCCGTTGAAGCATGCCAGCTTGGAAGCGTATTGTATGGCTTTACTGAAGTATAAAGATCATTCAGCAATTCAAAAAACAATCCTGTTCCTGTTATCTGCGCTCTCACAATGTTTTGCGTATGCAGAAATCCGTGCAGAAAATTAACCGCACTCCATAGAATGACGATTGATATCAGAAAGATTGTCAAATCGGTATCTTCGGATTTGCTGTTGATGAAAAAAAATGTCAGCAGCAGAAACACATACACCGAAAAATACGGGATGATGAATCCGGGAATGACTTTGAGATGAACGTCAAGAGGGAGACTCGTTGTAAAAAATTTCTCATTGGGAAAATTCAGCGGAGTCAGGAGATAGTATTGAATAAGTGCAACTATAATCAGCAGAACATTGAACGTATTCAATACTCTGAATTTTGAAACTTTCATTTATGCGGTGGCATTATTAAGTATGAATGCAAATTACCAATTATTGAGAAGCATTTCAAGATTGAAGCAATCGCAAATCCAATGCGGGTCTTTTCCCAAAACTAAATGTATCATTTGAATTGAGATTATTTTTACGACTGTTGGGGTGCTAAAAAAATATTCCGGACAGAAGCAGTAATTTGCAAACGCAACTCTGCGGAAAACGGTTGTCAAAATCAAACTGAAGAAATTCTTAAGCGCGCTTTCTTTGAAACTTCTCTACGACTACATAAAATTATTTCGACGGCGGAACATATTCTTCGGGAAGTTTTATACCTCCTCCGAAAAAGAAGTCTCTCATCTGGTCTTCGAATATCTTATCGGTAGCAGGCGATGTCAGATCAAGCCTGTATTCGTTCACTATCATCTTGAAATGATCAAGAAACATTTTGAATGCTTGCTTTGATACGCTGTCGTATATCTTCTGACCAAGCTCGCCGGGAATAGGGAGCTTGTCAAGTCCGGGTAAATCCTGTTCCAGTTTAATGCAATGAACTATTCTTTTTTCTGCCATCATTCTTTCGTTTGCTGTTTCGAAATATCTTCTATTCTGTTTTCCAAAACCGAATTTATAACTTTCTGATTTTCAACCGCATCAACGAGCAAATCCCTGTCAATAATGTTTGTATCGGTAATATCAATCTTCTCGTTAATGTCTCCGAAATATTTCTTGAACTGTGCTCCCACATAATTGTTGGTTGCAATCGTATATATTCTGCTTTCATCCAGCGGAATTCCGTCAACTTCAATTGAAGTTATGAATTCATCTGCTCCATCAATCACTTTCTTTGAATCATACACAACTTTAATTCCTGAAACGACAACCATATCGCTCGAACCTTTCTCTTCAATCTCCTTTACCCTGTTTCTCAAATTGTTTTCCATCATTTTCCTCAATCCCTTCCCGCTGACTTTGAATGTAACAATGGTATTGCCGAAAGGATTTATTTCCCATATATCGCCGATTGTAATCGGACCTTTGTATAAGTCTTTTCTCAATCCTCCTGAATTCATCAGGGCAATATCGCTTCCGATTCTGTTTCTGATTGCATCTGCCTCCCATTGCCCGAGATTGCTTTCGTCATTATATGATCTCTTCCAGTCTGTTTCAAGAGTGCCGATTTTTTTCATCAACTCTCCTTGTATTCCTGCTATCATTCCTTCCACTTTTTGCTCGGCAGCTTTGTCGTAAATGGCAGAATCCAAAACCGTTTCAATCAACTTGCTATGAAATTTTACGATTGTGTCTTTCTTTACATCAACGCTTAAATCAACTTTCCCGAGCCACCGTGAATATGATCCGGCCTGCACAATAATTACTCCATCTTCGATTACAGGTCTGAATAAAGGAGTATGTGAATGTCCGCCGACAATTATGTCAACATCCTTTGAGAATTTTTTTGCAAGCTCCTTATCGTTGTCAACGCCAATATGCGTAAGCAGAATTATCAGATCACATTTTTTCTTCTTCATATACTTAATACCCGCAGCGATAACGGAATCGGTATTGAGCATTACAACATCCGTAACGTTGGCGGGAAGAGTAAGTGTCATGAGGTCAAGCGCCGTTACTCCGATGATTCCGCATTTTACTCCGTCAATCTTTTTTATGACATAAGGTTTTCCGAATGTTCTGTTCTGTGATTTCAAAAAGACATTCGAGGAAAGATAATCGAACTTTGCTTTCTTGAGTGACGAATCCAACGAGTACTGCCCGTAATCAAACTCATGATTGCCGATTACAAATGCATCAAGATTAAAAAGGTTAAGGAGTTCAATTTGCGAATTGCCGCGCGTCAAAGTGGATATGGGCGTTCCCTGAAAATCATCTCCGCCGTTGAGCAGCAATGTTTCCTTGTTCCTGAATTTATTAATGTAGCCGAGCATATCTGAAATGCCGCCTACATAATAACTGATTTCCTCTCCCGTTGCCGAATCTTTTTTTGAAATGCGGTAAGGAAGATTTCTTGCATGAAGATCATTCCAGTGAAGAATGGTAATGTTCTTTATGTCCTTGTTCGCATGCTTCCTTGAATCAGTGTTTTGCGCTTGCAATGACGGCTGCAGAATAATCAAAGCGGCGATTATTGCAAAGCATGAGATGAATGTTCTTCCTGAATTAAAACTGTGGATCTGAATTTTCGTTTTCAATTGTTGTTGTTAGAATCTGTCGGGATGACTGGATTCGAACCAGCGACCTCCTCGTCCCGAACGAGGCGCGCTACCGGGCTACGCTACATCCCGAAAAATTTTTAAAACTCAATATACTTAATCTTCAATTTGATTGAAATGTGATTATTGGGTGAATCG
>JBDHXH010000066.1:0-16003 GCA_039810605.1 Ignavibacteria bacterium
TGTTGACTACGTTGCCTGTACCGGTTACATAAATGATAGGCTTATGATCTGACGCATTTGCATTTGCTACATTATTCAGGACTGCCGGTGCTTTAATAACTGCCGCACTTGGACCTGCACTGTCAGCTCCTATTATTGTAAGCGATGTATCTATGTAAAGTTGTTCGCTGTATGTTCCTGCATCTACATAAATGGTATCATTCGCATGAGCCTGCGATAAAGCATAAGAGACTGTGAGATAAGGAGCAGCCGTTGTACCCGGATTTGAATTACTTCCGACAGCGGTTGTGAAGACATCTCCTGTGAGCGAATTATCATTTACATAACGTGCCATAATCATGTATCCATTACATGAACCCGGAACTGGTTGGAATCCGATTGTGCCTCCGTCATTGTCCGCACCCGTTGTAAGGTAAGGAGAATATATGACTGATCCTGAAACATTGCTTGCAATCGTGCCTTGATTGACTGTTCCAAACCAGTTGCAAGTTCCGTTCTGTGCCGGACCTATTGTTCCATATAATGCATAAGTATTGCCGCTTAAATCATTGTCATTAACATTTCCGTTTAATGTAGCAGCAAGTTGTTTGAAGAACAGAACTCCTGCCTGCCAGCCATTGACCTTATTTTCTGTAGCTGTAACATTAAGTACCTGTGAACCGAGTGCATCCATTTCAATTCCGGTTCCGTTATTCAACGTGCTTGTAACAACGTTTCTGAATATTGTCGTATTGATTGTGGATTGGTCAATAATGCTTCTTATATTTCTTTGACCTGATTGAGAATCAACATACGGATCAACATGCACTCTCGGTTCATCACCGGGATCTGCAACGATGCCCCAATATGAAGTTGTTCCTGTATTTGCCGCAGTTGCGCTTACTGTATTTTCATTAATTGCGCCGCCGACATCCTGATACAGCACGCCAACCTGACATGCAGTTATTGTATTACCTAATGTTGTGTCAGGACCATTTGGCGCATACATTAGAACTCCGCACGAAACAGATGTACCCGGAGTGAATGACATGTTGCTGATGGTGTTATATCTTACTGAACCAACTGCGCTTGTGCTGATTTGTATTCCGTTCTGTGCTATGATGCTTCCCGGACCCGCTCCTGTAACTGTGTTACTGTCAGCATAAGCTGTCAGATCAGCTCCGGCAAAATATACACCATTCTTTTGGTAATCATAAATCGAGTTCTTGATGAGCGAAACGGTTCTTGAAGTACCACTGTCTGCAATTACAAATACTCCGATGCCCTCTTGCGCACCGTTCATCGGATTATTACGGACTGATTTTATCTCACAATCCCTTACAGTTCCACCGGCATTCCTGTAAGCAATACCCTGGAACCTGCTATTGGCATTGCCTTTTCCCGCGCCGTCAACCGTGAGATTCATTATTACCACGTTTGCTGCTGTGTGCACAAACACTACAGGTTTATTTACTCCGCCTGTATTGTATGAAAGCGTCAGCACATTTGGCGAAACAATATTTGTTAGTGTACTTCCCTGTCCCGTCAATGTCAGGTCTTTTGCAATCTCAACCTGTTCTGTGTAGCTTCCATTGTTGACGTTTGTAGTGAATCCTGCTGATGCCGCATCAACACCGCGTTGAATCGAAGGCGTTGTTGTTATCGGAGCAGCAAAGCTGTTCAATGTTACGAAATCATTGTTAGCTTTTACCAATACAAATCCGAGTTGACTGTTATCAATTCTGTGTGAAATTTTGTCTTCTGTCGCAAAGTTCTGCGCAATCGTCTTTCCTGAACCTGTTGTTCCATCAAACACTGACGATGTTGCATCAATGGTTGTATTTTGGAAAGCAGTATCAAGAAGCGTTACATAGTTTCCGGTCTGTGCAGTGAACGTCAGACTATTTATGTTTGCACCCGTAACCGCACACGCAGCACCTCTCATTTCGAGACCATCTGTTCCGCCGGTAAGAGTTGTCGGAGAGATTACATCAAGTGTTTGCGTTGTTCCAAGTGTCGAGACAAGTTCAATTCCCTTTCCTGATGCAGGAGTTATCGAAGCACCGGATATCTTAACTGTTGAAGCTGCGCCGGGTCCGCCTGCCAGAAAATTAGTCAGATTAATTGGATTGAAGTTAAGATTATTCGTTATTAAAACTGAAGACTTCGTAGTTCCGGAAATTGAATTCGTATTTCCGAGCGTGATATTATTTGAAGTCGAAACGTTGAATAATCCAACTCCATATTGTGTACCGCTTATTGAGTTGTTTGTAAATGAAGGATTCTGGGCATCCTGTATTGAAACGATTAACATTCCGAAGTTATCTGCTACTGCTCCGGTTTCTGCAATGAACTGATTGCTGTCAACTGTCAGAGGTGTTGCATTCTGATATGCCAGCCAATAACACAGTCCTGATGCGTAGCTGTGAATTTCATTTCCGACTAACTTCCATGTCGGTGGTCCGCCGGAAAGATTGTGATTTGTTGTATGTAATCCGGTCCATGCACGCGTCATCTTATTATATGTAACATCAGCATAAAAATTATTTCTGACTGATACACAATATCCGAAATCAAAATTTCCAATTGCATCAAACAAATTTCTGGTAACAAGATTTCCTTGAGACAATCCAATGTCACCTCTCATTCCAATCGCAACCCTTTTAATAATGTTATTCTGGATTGTAAGGTTGTTCAGCAGTACCGTCGGCCTGAATGCATACAGACAATTTGCATCATCACCGCTTGCTACCGGACTTCCAACGAGGTTCGGATCATCACCGTCAACCGTCAATCCGTCGAATGATACATTCGATGCAGTAACTGTGAATACGGCATTCTGATTACCGTTCGTTCTTACGATTGATTCGGCAACACGTGAAGCATAACCTGCTGTTCCTTTGTTTGCTCCATAAATAGTGAGTGATTTATTCGCGGTATCATTTTCAGGATAGGTTCCCGCATCAACCCAGATTGTGTCATTTGGATTTGAAACCGAAATAGCATAAGCAATTGTCGCAAAAGGAGCTGTAGATGTTCCTGAATTTGCATTGTTACCAATTGCAGTTGTATAAACATCGCCGCTTAATGAATTGTCATTTACATATCTGTTTGTAATGGTTCCATTACATGAACCCGGTACCATTTGGAATCCGGATACTGCAGGAGCGTTATCAGTTCCGCTTGTAAGATACGGAACAAATGTTACTGCTCCCGATACCTTTGATCCAATTACGTTTGCATCGGCAGTTCCATACCAGTTACATGAAGCTGTAAGCGATGGTGATGCTTTCGAATATTTTATGTCAAATCCCGCATTACCTGACAGGTCATTCTCCGTCAGAATTCCAACGGTGCCTGCACTCGCTTCGATGTTAATTGCATCCGAAGTATTTGATGTAATGAAGTTGTTTGTCAATGAATCAACACTTCCGTTATTGGTAACCCTGACACCGGTAGCGTTTGCGGTAATTGTATTTCTCGTGATTGTAGCAGATCCTTCGTTGACATCTATCCCTATTGCTGCGCCGGTAATTGTGGAATCGTTATCGTGAATATTAGCGCTGCCAAGCTGACCGCTGACTGCAATGCCCGTTCCCATTGAACCGCTTATCGTTGAATGGCTGATTTCAAGCGCTCCGAGATAAGTGGGATTGTCCTTTGGAAGCGACTGTACTTTAAGTTTTTCTTCACCTCTGTTCATTCTTTGTGAAAGCTCATTTGGTCCGGTAAGTGATGCGTAACTGTTGTCAATTGATACCGAAACACCTGCTGTTGAACCGGAACTCATTGTGATTGGCAGATCGGTAATCTTCAATCTGACATCACCGGGTCCCCATGAAGGATCATTATTTACCATCAGCACACCAAGATCCTTAATATTATTAAAGGAGCCTCCGTTAATGCTGACATTCGAACTCGGACAGTTTGACATGTAGAAACCGCGATGAACATTGCCCTGTCCGTCAATTGTGTTATTTGAGAAATTGACGACTCGGTTATCCGTAATTGTCAATCCGTAGAATCCCATAAATGTCTTGCCCGATGGCGCGGCGTTCGGATAATGAATCGTGTTGTGATCAACCGACAGATCCGGCGCCGTTCCCCTTCTGTAATTTACCCAGATAGCAACATTGCGTGTGGATATGTTTGGATTCTTCCACGAAATACTTGCCTCATTGCTGTCAATTCTCGGAACGAATCCGGCATCGCACGCAACATTAGTTCCGTGAATACTCAATGCGCGGTCAACCTCCGTAAATACATTTCGTGAAATATCAGTGTGCATCGCGTATGTCTGTATGCCTTCCCACATATTGTGGAACTTATTATCTCTGACGTAATTCCAGGATTGATTTGTATTGAAATTTACTTCGAGATAAACTGCCTGGTAATCAAAATTATTGAATATATTATTGCGGATGTTTACCGAATCAATCTGATAATATGGACCAAGTGCAGGACCGTTGCAGATTCCTTCAGAGACATTGACATCAGCGCTTCCCACGCCATAACCTCCGCTCAATAAGGTATTGTCTCCGTCAAGCAGGAATCCATCCATTCTGATGTTGCTCTGCTGTATATTGACAAGTACACCGGTATCAGGTTCATTAGTTGCAGGAGTTAGAATAGATTCACTTACTCTTGATCCTGTGTTCGGGTTTATTCCGTAGTTTGCGCCTCTCATGTCAAGACTGTTGTCAACTATTATGTTCTCTACGTATGTTCCCGCGTCAACAAAGATTGTATCGCCGGGAGAAGAAACCGAAACAGCAAAGTTAACTGTCCTGAATGGTAAGGCGGGCGTTCCTGGATTTGCATCATTTCCAACAGATGATGTGTAAACATCACCCGAAGTAGAATTGTCATTGACATAAAGTTTTGTCAGGACAACTCCGTTACAACTTCCCGGTACCGGTTGAAATCCAATTGTGGCACCATCATTGTCCGTCCCATTTGTACTCCATGGTGAATAATTTACTGAACCGAATACTTTAGGAGCAATGAAATATCCGACTGGAGAACCAAACCAATTGCAAGTTCCGTCCTGCATTACCCCGGTCATATCATAAAGCGCAAAAGTATTTCCGCTCAAGTCATTGTAATTCGCAATACCATTTAATGTTGCTCCGGCATCTTTATAAAATAAAACTGCCGCATCCCATCCGTTGACTTTATTTTCGGTTGCAGTACCATTAAGTGTTTCCGAGCCAAGAGCATCCATCTCTATTCCTACGCCATTTGTTCCATCGCTTGTAAGAACATTTCTAAAAATAGACGTCGTTATCGTAGTAGGATTAGCATCACCGCGCTGGTCAGTTTCTGCTGCATCGTAAGGCTGTGCTTTCACTTTTGGTTTGTCACCGGGATCTGCATCAATTCCCCAGTAGCTCACAGTACCGTTATTCGCTGCGGTAGAATTAATTGTGTTCTCGCTTATAAATCCTCCGACATCAATGTAGTAAATTCCCATCTGGCATCCCGTCAAAGTATTACCTAATGTTGTATCCGGTCCTGATGCCTGGTACAGAAGTACTCCGCATGAGACTACTGAACTCGGGATATATGATATTCCGCTTATTGTGTTCCTCTTTATAGAAGACGAGGCTCCTCCGGAAACCTGAACTCCATTTTGCGCTATGAAGCTTACCGGTCCAGCACCTGTTATTGTATTACTGTCGCATACAACGTCCAGGTCCGCACCTGTAAATACTGTTGCATTTTTTTGAAAATCATAAATGCTTGTCTTAATTAAATTCATAGTTCTCGTTACACCGCTGTCAGCAATTACAAAAATCCCTACGCCTCCCTGAACACCGTCTATAGGAGTGTTGCGCACTGCCTTAATCTCGCAGTCTCTTACTGTTCCTCCTGCGTTCTGGTATGCGATTCCCTGGAAGCGGTTGTTTGCATTACCTTTTCCGGCTCCGTCAACTGTAAGATTTCTAATTACAACATCCGATGCTCCGTGGTGAACAAAAATCACTGGCTTATTGACTCCGCTCGTTGTGAAAGACAATGTCAGAACATTCGGCGAGACAACATTAGTCAGTGTTGTTCCCTGACCGAGTAATGTAAGATTCTTAGTAACCTCAAGCTGCTCTGTAAAACTTCCGGTATCTATATTAACCGTAAATCCTGCCGAAGCCGCATTGATACCGCGTTGGATTGAAGGTGTTGTTGTTGCAGGCACAACAAAACTATTTGTCGTAACATAATCATTGTTTGCTTTTACTGTTACAAAACCAAGCGCATCGTCAATAGCATGTTGAATCTTATCTTCCAGATCAAATAGTCTTCCGAGAGTCATCGAAGAAGTAAATTCAAGACCTGACCCCACATCATATTTGTTATCAATCGCAGAAAAACTTGCGCTCACTTTACTCTTTGTAGAAACATAAGTTCCTGTCCATACAGGATCACCTGACGTTGACCCGGTATCATTGTTAAGACTTATGAACTTCGATACGTTTGTGTTGAAAAGATTTTCGTTTCCCGCTGTTCCCATGACAATCGTCCCGATTGACGAGACGTTATCGGAATTAGCAAGCTCAACCGAAATTCCCGCCTGACCTACAGCAGTGTTTCCGAAGAAAGTATTGTTGGTCAATGTTGCACCACTCGTGAATGCAGATTGCACGGCAGTTGTTCTTTGCTTGGTATCAATTCTAATTGATCGGAAATTTATTGCTGACAAATCCGGGGTGAATGAATTGTTGTCAATTGTAACATTGTTTGATCTTCCCGAAAATATACCGCTGTTGACAAAGTTTTGGAATGAATTTCCGTTTACATTAAGACTCGATGCAGGAAGTGAAATATTCTTGAGTTCAAGAAGCGCAAAGTCCGTCCCCGGTCCAAAAGCATTGGCAGGATCGCATACATTGTTTGAGAAACTATGGAGTCCCGCTCCGAGATAATTAATTTCAGTCTCGCCCTTCAGTGTATTGTTCATAATATTAAGAATTCCGCCTTGATTATCTCCTGCCTGAAAACTATAAAATCCTTCCACATTACTATTCTTCCAATCGCCGTAACAATTGAAAGTCTTTACTCCTCTTCCAAGTGGTGAAGTCCCTGTGTGTTTAATTTCAAGACTATCCAGATTTACCTGGTCATATAACACTCCGCCAAATGTTCCGAGCTGAATTCCAATGCTTGCAAAAATTGGCGCGCCGGAAGTAGCTGTTCCATAAATTGAGCAGTCGTTTATGGATAGGTTGTTGAAGCTTCCGGATGTTGCGGCGCGAACACCGGCACTGACTGCAACTTGATTAAATCTGATCTGAAGATTTGTGATTGTTACATTCGGAACCGTTACGGAAAATGTCTGTCCTGAAACTCCTTCTACTATCGGACGCGAATTCGGAGAACCTCCATTTCCCTGAATCGTAACTTGCTTGTTAATCGTTACGCTTTCATTGTAATATCCCGTGTCAACATTGATGACATGTGTATTCAAAGTCTGCGCGTCATCAATGGCTGCCTGGATGGAACAGAAAACTTCCAGCGTATTCAGATTCTTTACTATACCTGCACCGGTAGTTCCGACATCTCTTGTATTAATGGTATTCGTCAGTGTGTTTCCGGTCAGTGTTACAGCACAAGTTGCAGGCGAATTTCCTCTTCCAAAATAAGTATCGGCAATGTTGTTCTGATTCCCGTCACCCGGATATGGCAAATGTCCTGCCTGTCTTTGAATTCCAACATCACAACCCGAAACTGTGTTGTTGCTGACCAGATGATTGTAACCTTCCATAACTATTCCGAATCCTTCACTCACACTCGGCTGAACATATCCTGAAACTGTATTATTATTTACAATTGTACCTGTTGGAATATCAACATTTCCTGCAAGCACACTTCTTCTGAATATTGCGATACCGCAAATATCTCTGTTGTCAACTATTAAAATATTTCTTGATACATTGTTGCTGTCTATGACTATTCTTCCCGGACCTGTTGGCAAACCCGTTCCGTTTGGATTTTTTATTTCAATACCGAATCTTCCGTTGTTGACTAATGTATTTCCCTTAATTAAATTTTCACCCGGACCCTGCAATCCTACAATTCCAATTCCATTGTCTGCATTGTCGTGAATGTAATTGTCTGTGAATGTAATACCGGATGCTTGTCCGTCCTGAAGTTCCATACCGCAACAGGAATTTCCAAAGACAGTACAATTTTTAAATGTTATGTTTTCTTTCAGACCATTCCAGATGACAATTCCTCTTGCATTTGACGTATCATGACCCGATGAAGTTACCGAATCAAGTGTCACTGTGTTTACAGGTCCGTTTGCGTAGAATCCGCTGCCGCCAACATTGTTCTGCAATGTTACATGTTCAATAAGCAGATTATTATTTCCTCCAATGCCGTATATCCCTGCATCGGTGTTTCCGTTGACACCTGCAAAGTCTTGAACTGTCAGTTTCTTTATTGTTACATTTGTAATTGCATTATTAATAGTAATACCTTTACCTGTCCCAACGAGTCCTGTTCCATCAATGATAGTCCCTGTCTCGCTTGTTCCCTGCAGTGTCAGAGATTTTGTAATCGTAACTCTTTCATTGTAAGTACCTGCACTTGCTTCAATCACATCACCCGGATTCGCCGCATCAATCGCAGGCTGAATAGCTAAGTAACTTGTGCTCTGCGTCAGGTTGACAACCGGACCTATTCCTGTACAACTTGCCGGGACTGGTTGAAATCCCGGAGAAGGACTGTTGTCTGTTCCGTTGACTAAATACGGAATCAGCGCAATGTTACTGCCATGCAAAGCAACAACCGCTGCAGGAGAGGCTGTGCCGTACCAGTTGCAGCTTACGCTTACGAGGTTTGCAGTCTTATTTAAAATTGCTTTGTTTGAATATCCGTTGCCAAAATCATTTTCAAAGACGGTTATTCCTGTTGGTGAATTATTGGTTTTGTTGAATTCACCAAACCTCAATCCGTTTATTGGTCCGCTTACAAAATTATTCTTGAAATTTACATTTGTTAAAGTGGCAGGATCTGAATTGTATGACGGACTATCGTCCCTTGCCTTTATTGTTACTGCAGAAGGGTTGTTAACATCACCTGCTGTTCCCATAACACCGCAGTTTGTTATCGAACAATTTTGAATTGTGATGTCAGTGTATGAATCATATTTAAGGTTAATATCAATCCCGTTATTGAAACCGTATGCGGGATCGTAGCCGCTGTTGTTCATTACAACATTGTCAATCAATGCGTATCGGAGTTTTTCAAAATACATTCCCTTTTTCAGATTATTGCTGAAATCAGAATTCTTAATCGTGATATTGTCAAATGTGTTTGCAGCCGGTGTAGATGCCGCAATAAAAATTCCGAATCCGTTGTTGACTCCTACTCCGTTGCTCTTTACTTCGCAGCTGTCCATCAACACATTGTTTACGAGTTCAGCTGTGCCGGCTCTCCAGCCGCCAATAGTGTTATTGTTGAATTTACATTTTATGATATTGAGACCGTTTGTTCCTGACGATGTATTGATTGCATACGAACAATTCAGGATGCTTTCAACGTTGTATATTCTCGTCGTGGTTGATGAAGTCCTAAGTCCATAATTGTAATTGGTAACTCTCAAATCTTCTACATTTACATTGGGAGAACTGATGTTAATCCCATCTCCGGTGCAAGCAACGGAAGGAGTCAATATTGTTGAACTCGGTCCGCTTCCTTTTAATGTTATTGATTTGTTGGCAAGTACATTCTCATTAAATGTTCCTGTACCTACATTTACTGTGTCTCCTGCTGCGGCTGCATCAATTGCAGTTTGCACCGATGCGGCAGAAGTATTTGGCGGATAAAAACTGTTTGTTGTAACGTAGTTGTTAAATTGTTTTACAGATACGAAACCTGTTGTGCTCCAGTCTATCTTGTGGTCTATCTTATCTTCCACTGCAAATAGCTGTGCATTTGTCATAGCAGCTCCATTCAATCCTCCGAAGTTCACATTCTGTGCGTTTATGTTTGCTGCCGGCACATTTGTTCCGTTC
The DNA here is from genome assembly GCA_039810605.1 of Ignavibacteria bacterium. Classification (GTDB taxonomy): domain Bacteria; phylum Bacteroidota; class Ignavibacteria; order Tepidaquicellales; family Tepidaquicellaceae; genus JAGPCH01. The sequence goes on from JBDHXH010000066.1 coordinate 9,996, forward strand.
GATATTAAACGGATGTATTTGTTAAGTGAAGTATTGAAATCAACCGGTACTGCTCCATTAAATACAACTGATGCATCACCACCTTCAATCAAGAGACCAATCCCTGTTCCGTTAACAATATTTGTTGTATTATTTATATTTAGAGCGACAGTTGAATTATTTGTGTTCAAATCATTGTCGCGTATCCATATCGCCGTATCACAATTTGTAATTGTGATGCCGGTCATGGCGTAAACACTTGGGTCTGCGTTTGAAGAATAACCATCATAATTATTTGCAAAGACTCCTATATTACAACTTGTTATACTTCCTCCCGTTATTGTGACTGTGTTAGTCGTAGGACAATTCCACAGATTGTAACCTGCGCGCGCCCCCGTAATACTGTTGTTACTGACGTTTGCCATTACGGAGCTTTGAATTGAACTTATAAGCATTCCGTTATTATTCGGGGCACCGCTAACAGTTGTAAAAATATTTCCTGTTATTGTGAAAGTTGTGGCATTTGAATAAGCAAGATTGTGAAATATTCCAATTCTGTAAGATTCGATCGTGTTATTGCTGATGGAATGGTTTGTGCCAAGGTCGGCGTTGTAGAAATTTCCGGTTTGAACACCTACCCGGACTCTTGTCATCACGTTATCGTTAATTGCGGTGTAGCAATTATTGTATATCAATGCTCCTATTCCGTATTGTGTCGGTATAATGTTGTCGAATTTATTTTCCGTAATTGAATTGTCATAAGTTGAAGCGCCGCCATTAAAATAATTATAAAAATCTATTCCGGCATAATTCAGATTTTTTATTATGTTGTTTCTTACGGTAAAGTTGGCAAGTCCGTCATAAGCTCCAAGAGCTTCTGCTGCATCAATGTTTGCTCCATTGATGTTTACGGAACTTGTCAGCGTAGTATTGTCTCCGTCAAAAGTAAATCCGTCAACAGTTGATCCGCTTCCGGTTGGAGTTATGTAAAAAAATGTTACTGCAGTAGGGCTGTTTGGATCCGGATCTGATGTTGCAGGCTGTATTATTGTCTCCGGTCCGCGAATACCTGTATTGGGATTGATACCGTAGTTCGCACCCCTTAATGATAAATATTTGTTTAACGTAATATTCTCTCTGTATATTCCTGCATCAACGGTAATGACGTCGCCGATATTTGCAGCATTAATTGCTGCTTGAATAGTCGGGTAATTTCCTGGAACGTTGATGATGATTGAAACTGAATTCGGCTGTTCAATCGAAACCGGTTTATCATTTTTTGGATGATTTAAATTCTGCAGATCTCTCACCAGAGGTTTAAGATCCTTTGACTGTGCTGTTACAATTGAAGAGTTTAGAGAAATTTGTAACAGTAAATTCAGAAACTGAAAAGACAAAAAAACTGTAATTAATTTCTTCATGATTTGATTGATTAAAATTTTGAGGAAAATTTTTAAAGCAACCGGATACAGATTTGAAGTATAGTGAAGGTGTGAAGTTATACCGGGTAGAAATAATTTGGGTTATCTCATAGGCTTGTTCCCTAATTTAAATTGATTTGTATTGTAATTTTTATTGTGATTTGCATTCATTGAATTTACAGCAACACTAAAACCCGCCTTGAAATAGTTCAATGGCAGAAAATCTTTTCGGGCTCCATTTCACAAGGAATGGCAGCCATGGTAAAATTGCTAGATGAAACATATCCGAAAAATGAAAAACTACAAAAGGATCATTTCATACTTCAATATAACCAGCGGATAAACACAATGAATATGTCTGTGAAATTTGAAAGTCTTTGCTATCAGGTAATCGGGGGTACAAAAACTTTCTCTACATCTATTCTATATTTGTTCGCTGTCAATATAGGATGTATGATTGAAAAAACCAATAGCTATTTGAAAGACACCAAATATTTCAAATATTTACAAACATTATCAGTAACTGTCCAAGCATTGTGGCGTCCAGCGGAACTCATCACATTTACCTACCACCCAAACCCATTTGGGGTGGATGAATAACTATCAACGCAATTTGTATATTACCAGAAAAGTTTATTACACAATCTTCCTTCAAAATGAAAGCTTGGCGAACTATACTTCCATTTGAAGCATCTCTACCACATCCCGGTTTTAGACGCAGTTAGACGCACTCAAACTCGTTCAACACATTACCTTGTAATTTTAAGCCCTTATCGGTATTTTACAAATCGAAATTTTAAAATCAATCAATGAAACGCACATATCAGCCAAGCAACAGGAAAAGAAAAAACAAACACGGATTCAGGGAGAGAATGGCATCCAAAAATGGAAGAGCTGTTCTTGCAAGCAGAAGAGCTAAAGGCAGAAAAAAACTTACCGTTAGCGACGAATTCACAAGACGTCCGTAAATTGTTTGATGAAAAATATTGAGAATCAGTCTCAAGATAAATTAACTCTCGGAAAGTATGAAATCATCCGTGGTCACAATGCGTATCAGCGTGTTCTTCAAAACTCCGCATCATTCTCCGTAAATTATATTAAAGCGTTCGTAAGCATTCAATTCAGGAAAAGTTCTGATGACATTGAAGTCAGTCCTCTTCTTAAATCTATAGTAAAAGTGGGCTTTATAATTGCAAAGAAAAAAATCAGAAAGGCAACGCTCCGCAATAGAGCCCGACGCATTATCAAGGAATCATATCGGCTGAACAAGAATCTGTTTCTACGTCTGGAACTAAACTTCAGTCTGATAATAACACTTTCCGAACTCGGCTATGAACTCATCAGAAATAGCCGGAACATAAAATCTTCATTTTTTAACGATGATATGATTTCCCTTAGTCGCCAAATTTCAAAACACTATTGCAAAGCATGAGCAAAGTAGCAATTTTAATAATCAGGATTTATCAACTGATAATTTCACCGTTGTTCTCCGGAAGTTGCAGGTATTATCCCTCATGCTCGCACTACGGAATAGAAGCTTTCAAAGTTCACGGATTTTTCGGCGGCTTATTTCTCACTGTGTCAAGGATTCTGCGATGCAACCCGTTCAGTAAAGGCGGGTATGATCCCGTTCCTCCAAAGAGAAATCAAAATTCTGTAAATAATTTTCTTTCGGCAAAATGATTCTCTTTAAAATTGAAAATTGATTAATGGATAAACGTTCGATAATAGGATTTGTATTAATAGGAATTGTTCTGATGATTTGGCTTTATTGGAATTCTAACTCTCAAAAGGAAGCGGTCCAGAATAAGCAGCGGATTGATTCAATCAACCAGAAAAATAATGCATCCGTCCCCAAGACTGATACCGCCGGAACACAAATTCTCACGCCCGTTCAAACAGATTCCATACGAACAGATTCTGCCGCAGTTAAGTACGGAAACTTGTTTTCATCTGATGCAATTGGTTCAGCAAATTCACAACCTGAAAAAGTCATTACTGTTGAAAGCGATAGAGCAGTGATGGAATTCAGTAATTACGGCGGCGGGCTAAAAAAATATACGATAAAAAACTACGAAACGTGGGACAACCATCCTCTTCAGCTTGTTGATTGGAAACAGGGAAAAGAACTTCATCTTCTGTTTACTTCAAAAGAAGGAAGATTGATAAACACAAAAGACCTTATCTTTCAAACATCTTATCCTGCGTGGAAAAAAGTTGACCTCAATTCGGATTCAAGTTTCAAACTGGTTTATACATTATTTATTGGCAGCGATAGCTCGGAAAGCATCACCAAAACCTATACGTTCCATAAATCAATCTATGAATTCGATGTAGATTATAAGTTCAATAATCCGGGAAAATTTATTTCCGACAATAAATATCAGATTGTATGGGAATCATCGTTGAACCTGACTGAATACAGGTCCGATCAGGAAGCAACTTATGCCGAAGCATTTGCTTATATGGGCGGAGAACTTGAAACTCTTGACGCAACAAAAACAGGAGAACAATATAAAGGAGACTTCAACGGTACGACTGATTATGTAAGCCTTCGAACAAAATATTTCGGACTTTTCATAATTCCGTTAATGAGGAAAGGTGACGGAGCATATCTCTCCGGATATCATGAGGCTCTTAAAGACAATGGTGTCAGGGAGAATTATTCCATTGCCGTAAAGATGGAGATTAAAAATGACAGGCTGGAAGAATCATCATTTCGAATTCTGCTGACACCGCTCGACTATAATATTCTGAAGTCGTATGACCAGGATCTTGAGAAGACAATGAGATTCTCGCTGGACTTTATTGTCAGACCAATTGCACAATACATTATTATACCCGTATTTCTCCTCTTGCATAAAGTGATTCCAAGTTGGGGGCTTGTTATTATCATCTTCGCGCTCCTCATGAAGATTGTTTTGAATCCTCTGACCAAGACGCAGATGAATTCAATGAAGAAGATGTCACAGCTCAATCCAAAGATCACTTCAATAAGAGAAAAGTATAAAGATGATCCGGTGAAGGCAAATCAACAAATCATGCGGCTTTATAAGGAGGAAAAGATCAATCCCGCAGCCGGCTGTCTTCCGATGCTTTTGCAACTGCCAATATTGTATGCTCTGTTTGGCGTATTTAACTCGACTATCGAATTGCGTCACGCGAGTTTCCTGTGGATAAAGGATTTATCGGCTCCCGATGTAATCTTGCATCTTCCTTTTAAGATTCCTCTTTTCGGGATTGACCAGATTTCGGCAATAGCATTGCTGATGGGTGTTACAATGTTCATACAGCAAAAGATGACAGTTACAGACCCGAAACAAAAAGCATTCGTGTATGTTATGCCTGTCATGTTGACATTGCTCTTCTTCAGTTTCCCGGCAGGTCTCAATCTGTATTACTTCATGTTTAACCTGTTCTCTATCTCGCAGCAATGGTGGACAAACAGAAAGAATCCAAAAGTTCAAACTGACACTTCTTCCGGAACAGCTCCTTCGAAACTGATATCCGGGAATTCACAAAAAAAGTTGTCACCTTCGAAGTCTAAAAAATAAATGTTACCGGATTTACTAAATCCAAAGACCATCCTTGTAGTTCAAATCGGAAAAATTGGGGATATGATACTGACTACTCCCCTGTTTTCGGGACTAAAAAAAGTCTTCCCTGATTCAAGACTGATTGTTCTGGCAAGCCGGATCAATCAGGAAATTCCTGCTTCTGACAAGAATGTTGACGAAGTGATTGTTTACAAGAAGAACCTCCTTGCAAATCTTACCGGCAATTTCCGAAGAGTTGATCTTTGGATTGATACAAAACGCGAATACTCAAAGACATCGGCATTGATCAAGAAATTGTTCAAGCCAAAAGTTTCGATGGGATTCAATTCAAAGGGAAAAATATTCGATTATCCACTTAATGAGATAAACACAGGTCGTCATGCGGTTGACATTAATCTAAGCCCGCTGACAATCTTAAGTAATTCAATCAAGTTAATCTCGAGAAGACCAGTTATCGGCATTGCTGACAAACTGTCAGTTAAAGGTTTGACAAAAAACGGATTGCTGATCAACATCTCTGCCGGAAATCCGAGCAGGTATCTTGAAACCGAAGAGTGGATTAATGCTATTAAGACAATAAGAACTTCGGAAGCAATTCGCTTAACTTTAACAGGTTTAGATAAAGACAGGTCAATTTTGGATTCAATCAAGAATGGAATTCAAGATAATACTATTGAAATTTTTGTAACAAAAAATATAGCAGATACTATTGCTATTGTTTCTGATTCGCGGATCGTAATCACACCGGATACATCTATCGTTCATGTTTGCTCTGCATTAAATAAAGCCGTTGTCGCGCTCTATCCGGATGTCGAATGGAATTATGAAAGATTCAAACCACTGTCGGACAACTTTGAAGTCGTCTTTTCCAAAGATTCAAATTCACTGAAAGGAATTACCGGAAGAGAAATAGCAGAAGCCTCTTTGAAACTTGCCTCAAGAATAAATCCTGTTATGTAGCACAGGCTATCAGCCTGTGAAAGTGGAAATATGTAGCACAGGCTATCAGCCTGTGAAAGTGGAAATATGTAGCACAGGCTATCAGCCTGTG
>JBDHXH010000067.1:0-15585 GCA_039810605.1 Ignavibacteria bacterium
GAGATCACATCTGCGGAAAGCATCGGAATTGAAAATCGCGGAAGCTACTATGACAAAGCGGGCGCGCTGCGTGATGTGGTTCAGAATCACTTGCTTCAGGTTATGAGTTACATTGCGATGGAGCCGCCTGCAACATTCAATCCGAATTCTATCAGAGATGAATCGGTGAAAGTATTTCAGTCGGTAAGACCGATTCGCATTGCAGAAGTTGAAAACATTGCAATCAGAGGACAATACACTTCGTCTGTTCTTAACGGAAATAAGATTGCAGCATATCGCGAGGAAAAAAACATTGAAATAAATTCCCGGACTGAAACTTATGTTGCGGTAAAATTTCATATTGATAACTGGCGGTGGGGAGGAGTTCCATTTTATATAAGAACAGGTAAGAGACTTCCAACAAAGGTAACTGAAATTGTGATCCATTTTAAATCAACACCGCATCACTTATTCAAGCGCAGAGAAGATATAGCGGAGTCGTATAATGTCCTTGTAATAAGAATTCAGCCTGATGAAGGGATACTGATTCGATTTGCGATGAAAGTACCCGGAGCAGAGTTCAAAGTTCAGAATGTGAGCATGGACTTTCATTATACCGATCTAAAAAATGAAAAACTGCCGAATGCTTATGACAGATTACTGCTGGACTGCATGCTGGGAGATTCAACTTTGTTTATAAGAGCGGATGAAGTGGAAGCATCATGGAAGATCATTCAGCCGATTCTTGATGCATGGGAGAAATTCAAAGAAATCAAGATATACGGTTATCCTGCAGGTACCTGGGGTCCGAGTTGCTCGGATGATATTATTGCGGGCAGACATTTTAAGTGGAGATATCCATGCAGAAATGTTGTTGATGATGACGGCTATTGTGAATTGTAATGAGGCGCTATCAGTAAATTCTGACATTTTGAAAGTTACAATAAGACTGACTTCAACATCGAAACATTAATTGAAATATTCGAAACTCCCGATGAGCTTGCGGAATTTTTTTCATCCGAGTTCAGGAAAATTTGCGAAGAAGAGATACTTGTAAAGGGAAGCATTAATGTTGCACTCTCCGGCGGAAGCACTCCAAGGAAATCGTTCCAAACTCTGGCAGAAAAATTCAAAGAAAAAATTCAGTGGAAGAAAGTAAATCTCTACTGGGTTGATGAGCGCTGTGTTGCACCGGATGACAAGCAAAGCAATTACGGAATGACTGATGAAATTTTATTGAGTAAGATTCCGATACCGCATCCGAACATACACAGGATGAGAGGGGAGCATCATCCCATTGAAGAAGCGAAAAGATACAGTGAACTTTTGAAAGTGAATCTCCGGCAGAGAAATAATTTTCCGGTCTTTGATTTGATATTACTTGGCGTCGGCACCGACGGTCATACTGCGTCAATATTTCCCGATCAGATGAACTTGATGGAAAGCGCCGACATTGCAGCTGTTGCCGTTCAGCCACAAACAGGTCAGAAGCGGATAACTCTTACGGGTAAAGTTTTAAACAATGGAGAGAGAGTATTTTTCCTTATTACAGGAGACGACAAACACAAAATCGTCACGGATATCCTTGAGAAGAAGAACGGTTATCAAAAATATCCTGCAGCGCACATTCAGCCGGTTGATGGTATTTTGAAATGGAATATGTCAATAGGTGATAAGATCAGGAATTAGCTTTGACCACTCGTGAGAATATCTGACATCATTCATCAAGTCCCAACGCTGAAATGTTTTAAACACTTTAGATAAATTCCAAGGCATCTCAAAGCACTGTAATCACGCCGCAAGTTATATCGTCACTTTGTTCGAATCCATTTACGAATTTGGATACATCATCATAGATTCCCTTGAGAATACTTTCGGAATCTATTCCAATGTTATTTTTGACATATTCAATTAGTCTTTCTTCCGTATAGAATTCACCGCTTGCATTGAGAGCTTCAGGGACTCCGTCAGTATAGCATACCACTATGTCGTCCTTTTCAAGTGTAGTTTCTTCTACGGAATATTCGAGATCAAGACTGCCAAGGAATATACCGCCTTGCGTGAGTGAAATCATCTCATGATCTTTTCTGAAGAGGAAAATTGTATTGTGTCCGGCATTAATGCTTGAAAGCCTGTGAGTATCATGGCTGTAAAGACCAAACCAGCCGGTAACGAATTTCTCATCGGTTGTGAGTTCAATCAATACCCTGTTAAGTGACTTTATCAACTCAAGCAATGAAAACTTTTCTTTGTTGAGTGCAATCATCTTCAGATAAGTCAGAATCGAAGAACAGATGGTAGAGACAATCAGAGCTGCTGACACGCTTTTCCCGGACACATCGCAGATGAAAAACAATGTTTCATTATCATTAATTTCGTAAATGTTGAAATAGTCACCTCCTACTTTTTTGGCTGATTCAAGTCTGAATGCGACATCAAGATCGCTGAAAACCGGAAGCTTTGATGGCAGAAGGTTAAGCTGAATTTCTCTGGCAATGTTTAATTCTCTTTCCATTGCCTTTTGCTGTATCTGAATTTCAGTGAGCCTTGCGTTCTCGATTGAGATTGCACATTGAGAAGCGAGAGTAAGAAATATGCCAAGATCTCTTTCTGTAAATATTTTGTCATTCCTCTTGTTAATTACCTGAATGATTCCTACAAGGCGATCTTTTCTGATCATCGGAACGCAGATCATTGACTTAGTTCTGAAATTTGTTTTCCTGTCATATTCAGGATTGAAACGCGGATCCTTGTAGCAGTCTTCTATAAGCAACGGCTCCCGGTGCTGTGCGACCCACCCGGCTATCCCTTCTCCCATGTTTACTGCGATGTTTTTTACAACTTCGCCTTTCTCGCCCGTTGCAACCTGAAAATGAAGCTTGTCATCGTTTTCACTGTATATCATCAGCGAGCTTGCTTCAGCATTCATCAACTCTTTGCAGCTCTCCATTATCTCGTTCAGAAGCACATGCAATTCTTTCTTCTCGGATATTCTTTGAGAAATTTCATGAAGATAGTTGAGCTCCTTCACAAGGTCATACACATCGGTTACATCTTTTTCCTTTCCGGTCATCAAATATTTTTTTGCAAATTAAGTATTTCAATGATTGATAAATATACACTTTTCAATTTATTTTGCACGAGGTAATTTCTAACTTAGCCCTGAAATGGAGAATGTTTTAATCAGAAGGCTGCTGCTCACCGGTATCGGTATATTGTGCATCACAATTATCGGCACCTTCGGATACTATTTTCTGACCGACAGGACGAACGATTTGTTTTCATGTTTCTACATGACTGTCATTACTATCACTACAATCGGCTTCGGCGAAGTGATTGATTTGGCAAGTCATCCCGGCGCGCGACAATTTACAATTTTAATTGCCATAAGCGGTATCGGCCTTCTTACATATTTCGTATCTACCACTTCAGCAATAATAATAGAAGGTCACTTACGCGAAACTTTCAAAAAAAGAAGAATGGAAAAAACAATTCATCACCTCCACAATCATTATATCATTTGCGGTTTCGGAAGACACTCGACGCATCTTATAGACGAACTTATTGCAACTAAACGCGAGAATGTCTTTATTGAAATTGATCCCGGCGTAATAAAGCTTGCTTTGAAGAAATATCCGATGCAGAATTATGTAGAAGGAGATGCAACGAGCGATGAAGTATTAATGAAAGCAGGAATAGACAGAGCGACCGGTTTATTTGCTGCAACGACGAATGACAATCTGAACCTTGTCATCAGCCTTTCTGCAAGAAGATTGAATCCAAATATAAAAATTGTGGCCCTTTGTTCTACGCATAGTAACATGGAGAAACTTAAGATTGCCGGCGCTGATCAGGTTGTTTCCCCTAATTACATTGGAGCTTTGAGGATGGCATCGGAAATGGTAAGACCTGCAGTTACAACGTTTCTCGATGTTATGCTCCGGGATAAAGACAAGAATCTTCGCATCGAACAGGTAGATCTCGATGAAAGACATGAAGGCAAAACATTTGGAGAACTGAAGATTGAAGAATTTAAAGATACTCTGTTGGTTGCAATAAAATCAAACGACGAAATTATTTTCAAGCCGAATGATGATTTCAAAATTTCACCGGGTGATTCGCTGATAGTAATGACTACGCCGGAGGAAAGGATAAAGCTGGGGAGTATATAAGAGTGCTTTGAACTTATGTTATATCTGGTATTTTGATGAGCGTCTGTGCTGCATCTAAAATGCGTAGGTAAAAATTTGTAATAGACATGATATAAACATGATAAGTCAACTTCGAGAATAATTTTAGAATAACAAGAATGAACTCCTTTGAACTTATTTTATCTGTTTCGGCAGAGGATATTCAATTAGAACTTAGAGCTATCAAAGCGATTGCCTGGGCTGAATTTTTGCTCAATCCAAGAAGATTGCGTGGGAGCGATTTCCTTATGCGTTGGTCTCAAGGAGTATGGAGTGAAAAACGGCTAATTGACGCAACAAATAAAACAGGCCAGTTTTTTGCAATTCCTTACGGACCGAGTGGAGTTGCACCAACAAATGATGTTAGAGCATTTGAACTTTACTTTGAACGATTAGAGGCAGCAGGTCTTGGACAAATCAAACGTCCAGACCTTTTGGTTTTCAAAGTTGCGGATAAGCCATTCGTTGATAAATTTCTCAATGATATTAAAGGTAAAGAAGAATTGCCTTTTGTCAAAGAAGACAAACTTCAAGCACTAATTTCAAAGGCAATCATAGCGGTAGAATGCGAAAATTCTCTTTGGGTAGCTAAAAAAATGCCAGACTATAAAACACCATTGAAAACTCAAAGGCGGCTTGGTGGAAAATTGGGGCTTGCGAAAACAGCAGTACTTCCAACTATAATAATCAAAGAGGAAGATAGAGTCCCTCTAAGGAAATGGCAAACAGTAAACGGAATTCCTATTCATATTTGGCATGCTTTTTTTGATAGAGCTTACGGTCTTTCATTTGACAAAGCACAACACTTGATTGATGAGGGTTTAATACTTCCAACAGAACAGGTCTTTCAAGCACCCGGCGGGGCAACAACTAAGAAAACTATCTACAAATATTACTACCACTACGCTTATACACTTGGAATTTCGAATGAGAAGCCACAATTAGTTCCAGCGTTTATCGAAGATAAGAACGGGCACATTTTGCCTTATGTAAAATTTGAAGGTGGTTCACTTGAATTTTCAAACGAAGCGTTAAGCACTTTAAAAAATCTATGATGGGCAAGTTAAAATCACGTCATAAATTGCCGACTATTTGGGCTGACAGGGAAATCCTTCGGGATAAAGGGCAGTTTTGGACTCCAAGTTGGGTGGCAGAAGCGATGACTGCCTACGTTTCCCGCAATACAGAGCTAATATTCGACCCGGCGACGGGAAGGGGAGCTTTTTTTGTTGCATTGCTTAAACTAGATAAACCTAACGTCTCTTTTTTCGGAACAGACATTGACAGCGAAGTGCTTTTAGATGAAATTTACGAACATGAAAAGGCATTCGTTGAAGTGCGTGATTTCATAAGAAATCCACCACAAAGAAAATTCAAATCTATCATTGCAAATCCACCGTATATAAGGCATCACCGTATTGATGAAGAAACAAAAATTTATTTGAAACAACTTTCAGCTAGCATTACAGGAAAAGCAATTGATGGTAGAGCTGGCTATCACATTTATTTCCTAATTCAGTCATTGAACATGTTAGAAATAGATGGACGACTTGCTTTTATTATGCCAGCCGATACTTGCGAAGGAAAATTTTCAAAAAATTTGTGGCAATGGATTTCAGAAAAATTTTGTATTGAATGTGCAATCACATTTGACGAAAAAGCAACTCCCTTTCCAAATGTGGATACCAATGCGATAATTTTTTTGATCAAGAACAGTAAGCCAAGGAATAATTTGTATTGGGTAAAGGTAAATACAGCATACTCAACCGACTTGTTTGATTTCATCCTATCTAACTTTGAGGATCAGCAATTTGCCACTTTAGAAATTGAAAATCGCAGTTTGAGAGAAGCTATTACGACAGGGCTTTCAAGACCACCGCAAAGTAATGATGGATCTAAGTTCCACCTAAACGACTTTGCCAGTGTTATGCGAGGCATTGCAACAGGGTCAAATGAATTCTTCTTCTTGACATCCGAACAAGTAAAAGAACTTGGCATACCAAAAGAATTTCTGAAGAGGGCAGTTGGGAGAACAAAGGACATTACCGGGAATGTATTGACTGCACAGGACATTGAGCAATTAGATAAAAGTAATCGTCCAACATATTTATTTTCTATTAACAGACATGGCAGATTTCCTAAATCCGTATGCAGTTACTTGAAAATTGGAGAAGAATTGGGTTTGCATAACAGGCCGCTAATTCACCAACGTAAACCCTGGTATAAAATGGAAACAAGGCAGGTCCCGCCGCTATTGTTTGCATATCTGGGCAGAAGAAAAACAAGATTTATCATGAATGAAGCAAACGCTTTGCCATTAACAGGTTTCTTATGTGTATATCCGATATATGACGATAAAGAATACATTGAAAAATTGTGGCAAGCTTTGAATCATCCGGAAACTTTAGAGAATTTAAAACTTGTTGGCAAAAGTTATGGTTCTGGTGCCATCAAAGTTGAACCTGGAAATCTTATCCGACTTCCGATTCCCTATCACGTTGTCCAACAGTTCAACCTCAAACGACCCTATAAGACATCGGATGGACAGCTTGAGATTTTTAGAGAGCCAAAGACAATATTCGACAAAGGGTGAAGATAAACGGGGTGTCGCAAGTGAATAGAATTTGTATGACTAACAGTTACAAATAGAAAAGGCCGTCAGGATTTTCTAACGGCCTTAAATTATTTAATTACCTATCTTGACGATCTTTGTCTTTAAGTTATAATCCATATCTAACAGTTTCACTATATCGCTTTTCGTCTCATCGAGAGTCTTGTAATTTCCCGCGTAAACTTTAAAGCTTGAAGTTTTTCCGCTCAATATCTCTTCAAGAAAGATATTTTTGAAATTTTCGGACTCAAGTTTCTCAATCATTTCGGAAGCAAGCGACTTCTCGTTATACTTGCCAACTTCAATTGCATAACCGGAAATAAATTTTACTTTCCTGGTTACGTCATAATAATTAAAGTTGTCCTGACTTGAAGTCTCCTGATAGATTTGCAAATTGGCATCTCCTGCATCAGGGGTAAGAACTTTTATCTTTACCTTGCTGCTGCTGAAGAGCTGATTCAATTCGTCTTTAGAAATTTCTCCGTTACTTGCCGAAGCATTATTCCATTCAACAAATATTTTAGATGTTGACGGAAATTCATCTTCGAAAAGGTTTACAGGTGAAAGGTTCTCATCATTCTCACCTTCAGTCTCTTTTTCTTCTTCGGGATCAAAGATCTCGATCCTTACTTGCGCAAGACCGCCCATCTCGAGTTCATTTTTGGCGGCATTGGAGAGGTCGATTATTCTTCCTCTAACAAAAGGTCCTCTGTCGTTGATTCTCACAACAGCAAAGTTGCCGTTACTCAAGTTGGTAACCTTTACTAAGGTATTAAAGGGTAGGGTTTTGTGAGCTGCCGTCATTTCATAAGTGTTAAACCGTTCTCCATTAGCGGTTTTTCGACCTTGAAATCCTGGGCCATACCACGAAGCCACACCTTCCTGAACAAATTCCGGATCTACATCACGAATCTTCGCGAATAAATCAGATTGCCCCAAATTGACTAAGCTAGTTAAAACTAATGCGAGAACTAACCCCGCAATAATTTTACTGGTTTTCAAAATTACATCTCCTGTTTATTTTGTCAAAAAAAGTCTCCTGCTCTATTTCATTGAACAAGAAACAATCTTTAGCGCGCTAAATACTAATTATAGATTAAGGCGCAAAACCTGCTTAACAATTGAGGTAATTAAATGTCAAAGAACAGTATGTTGTTAAGGTAAATCTCTAAAAATTTTGGTATCTGTAAAGTTACTAATTTGAGGTTTTACTTTCAATACAATTTTAAGATCGGCGGTAATTTTTTTTTCTAAATGCAGAAAACGGGTTATATTTAGCGCTTTATGTGTAACTTTGATTCCTTCGCTCTTCAGCAGCTCGAATAAAGATGGCTCATTAAACCCCTTACTAGTCCTGAATTTCTTACTGTTAACCAACTTGGGTGGGAGGTCCTTCTAAAAGCTTTCACGCTAAGTTCGCAAAGTATTGCAAAGCCCGCGTAGGGAAAGCTGCCCGAATAATATAAACAATATAATTAAGGAGTAAATCTTTAATTGTCTGAAAGGGATTATTCTCAAATGCAAACATTTTTTTCCATCCTTGATTGCAATTAATCAAGAATTATCCAATCCAAAAAATATTTTGGAAACCGGCGGAATATTTTAGAATAGTTCACTTTTATTGACTATTGAAATAAGAATCTTTTTACTCTATATTGCACGACACACATTCTCTCAACTAACAATTACATTAACCTCAAACGACAAAGGAGCTAAAAGTGAAAAGACTTTTTTCATTCTTAATTTTGTTCATGTTTGTAAGTGTATACACTTCTGCACAGGTGAATACACTTGTTTTCAACCAGTCGTCCGGAGTTTATACTGAAATCGCCGGCGACACTACAGTTGCGTATGCAATAAGAACTGCAACATCAGGCATCAACTCAATGGATGATGAATTGTATGCTAACAATTCACTTCCGTTTGCATTTACATTTAATGGAACTCCGTATACGAATATACAGATCACTTCGAACGGATTCATTACTTTTGGTACCACATCTCCGGGTGGTTCATTGTATTCTCCGATTTCATCTACTACTGCTTATAGCGGATGCGTAGCTCCGGATGCAGAAGATATGATCGGCAACAGAGGTATTACTGCAAGTGCTACTATCGGCAGCGATACTCTCAAAGGTGTTTCCTCATTTATTGGATTGGGAACAGGAAGAGTAATTAATGGAACAGGTCTGTTGACCGATTCGACTACCATTGTAGAAATTAATCAGGGAGCAGGATGGGTCAGAGTTTCCAGAACAGCTACATCAGCTTCCACAAACGGTACATATCTTGCCTGTTCAGGAAGTATAGTAAGGGGTACAACCGGCGTGGTGGGAAATCGTGTTCATACAATTCAATTCAAAGGAATCAGACACTGGACATCAAGCGCAAACCTTAACTATGTAAATTTCCAGGTTAAACTCTATGAAGTAAACAACAGAGTCGAAATAGTTTACGGATCATATAGCAACAATGTCAGCGGTACCTGTCAGGTTGGTTTAAGAGGTGCTACGAATACTGACTATAATAACAGAACGACAACTAATAACTGGAGTGCAACAACAGCCGGTGGCACCAATTCTGCCACCTGTACTATTTCTTCATCTGTTGTGCCTTCATCGGGACTTACATTTTACTGGACTCCTGCTCTTCCGAATGATGTCGGAACTACAGCTAATCTCGCACCGGGCGCAGTTATCATAGTGGGAAGCGCAGTCATTGCTCCGAAAGCAACGTTCAAAAATTTCGGTAGCTCAAATCAGCTTGTTCCTTTTAATGTAACTTACAGTATCTCCGGTCCAGTTAATTATTCAAGTACCAAAACAGATACTATCAGTTCAGGGCTTTCAAACAATATTACTTTTGATAGCACGTTTAATCCGAATACAACGGGCACATATAATGTAGCGATCTATACATCACTCGGAAGCGATGCCAACAGAAATAACGATACATTGAAAACTAGTTTCGTCGTGATCAATCCAAACTACGGATTGCAATCAGGATACTATTTTGCGAACTCCACAACCGGCGCATCTGGCGCACCTTCACAGCCGCAAGCTTGCTGGAAAGATACCACCGGAAGCACCAGCCTCGTTGTAAATAATATCAATGCAATGACAGGCGCATTCACAGGATCACTTGACGACGGTTACTGGAAAATTTCTCTTGGGGGTTCAAAGAAGATAAGATTCTTCAATAACGACTACGATACAATCAGAATAGGTACTAACGGCATTATCGCATTCCAGAATTATGATCCGGCAAGTTCGAACTGGAATCCACCGGCCAACGGAATCCCGGGTGGCACAGTTCTTAATGCATTTTACCCGCTATGGTGGGATCAAAACTGGGGACTTTCTACTCCTTCACCAACAAGCCGTTTGAGTTACAAACTCGCAGGCAATTCGCTCCTTATTACTTATGACAGAGCGCCAAGATACGCCGGCGTAGCTGGTGAATATGTGAGCTTCCAGGTCTCGTTTGAAGTATCAAGCGCTCCATCAGCAAATTCAAGAATACTTCTGAACTTTGCCGATACAACAGGAGGTAAGACGGGTTCTGTATTTGCAAGGAAGTATCTTGCTGATTCTATGGCAACTCATTTAATCGGGATGCAGAATGCAGCAGGAACATCAGCGCTCACCTACAGATTCAGAAATCTAAATTTACTTGGTTCTTTCACCGGTACAATTGTACCCGGTCCGGTATTTGACAATCCGCTCGGCTCACTCGCTTTTGAAACCGGTCCTGATGCAACAAACCTTAAAGACCAATGCAAGGAGCTTGTTCTGTATACAAGGCTCGAAGCAATTCAACTGTCCAGAACAGACACTATATTTGTGCAGACAAGAGATCAGTCCGGCAGTCATGCGCTTTCGGAAGTATCGAAGTCCGTGTTTAGTTTAGTTAGCGGGGCTGGAATCTATGCTATAACCAATGCTACATTTGAATCATCTTTGTATATAGTTGCGATGCACAGAAATTCTCTGCCGACCTGGTCAGCTAATCCGAAATTATTCCCTTCCACCCTTACTACTGTTTCTTATGACTTCACTACAAACACGTGTCAGGCGTATGGATGCAATGAAGTACTCATCGGTGGAAAAGCATCAATATTCACAGGTGAAGTTATCAAAGACGGATGCGTTGATCTTTCTGATATATCGGTTATATTTAATGATGCAGCAGTGTTTATGGGAGGTCCTTACTTAATTACGGACTTGAACTTTGATGAATTCGTTGATCTGTCAGATATCACTTATGCTACCAATAATGCATCAAACTTTGTATGCGAAGCTCCGCCGCCTTCACCTATGCCGCGCGGAGATATGACGAATGAATCAGCAGTGCTTAATTATTCTGCGGATCAATTGCCGGCTAATTCCGTCAGCAAGGAGCAATGGCAAAGTATGTATATGGAAGGAAAGATTAATTCGGAAGGTCAGATAATCGAAGTTAAGTAAAATATTTTTCATGTGCGGGGATTGACAAATTCCCGCACATTTATTAATGATTTTTTTACAGAAAATATTTTGAAAAGAATTGACAATAAAATTTTTAAGTCATAACTTTGTATCAAATTTATAAAAACTAATCACTTATTTTATTAACCAAACTTCTATTCAACAATGAAAAACACTTTTAGAATTTTTGTTGCATTGTTCTTGTTTGCATTTGTTGCCGGGTCAATGGCACAGGATCCAACTTTCAAATTGACCGTAAGAAATATTCACACAAATCCGGATATAAATGGTACGGATACAACACTTGATTTCGACTATTACCTTATGGAAATTTCTGCCGGCGCACATGATCCGTTTAACTATGGAGCCGGTCAATTCTGGGTGAACTTCAACAGTGCAGTCGGAACAGGTCTCACGACTGATTATGCTATTCGCAAGACGGGTTCAGATCTTCCTGTAGCAAATCAAAGCCCGACATTTATAGTCCAAGTACAATCAGGACAGATGAGAATCGGAGCTTCACCGAATATTCCTGCAAACAACAATATAATTGTTCCAACAAGTTCACCGGGATTAAAGGTATTGTCATTAAGATTGACTTTAAAACCTTCATCAGGTCTTACGCAGTGGAATGCTGCTCCCATGAACTTTGTATGGAGAGGTGCCAATCCGCTTCCTTACACAAAGATTGCTTACTTCCTTCCTGACGGTCAGACAGTAAGAGAAATTCCAGTAAGCACGAACAATGTTTATGATGCTGAAAGCAACGATCCGCTTCCGGTTGAACTCGCAAGCTTCACATCAGTTGTCAATAGAAACAACGTAACACTCAACTGGTCAACTGCAAGCGAAACAAACAATGCAGGATTTGACATTGAAAGAAAAGCAGCTAACTCAACAGAGTGGACAAAAGCCGGAAACGTTTCAGGTAACGGAACAACACATGAAACAAAGAGCTATACATTCTCCGACAGACCTTCAACAGGTTCATACAGCTACAGACTGAAACAAATAGATTTCAACGGTAATTCAGAATACTTCACATTGTCAAATGAAGTAGTAGTTGGAGTTCCTTCATCCTATGCAATGTCACAAAACTATCCGAATCCTTTCAACCCGACAACGAAGATTGATTTCGATCTTCCTTACGACGGAAAGGTCAGCATAGTATTGTTTGACATTTCGGGAAGAGAAGTTGGAACGTTAGTAAACGACGTAAAGACAGCCGGATACTACACGGTACAATTTAATGCATCAAACCTTGCCAGCGGAATGTATTTCTACAGAATCAGCGCACAAGGTACAAACAACAATTTTGTACAAACCAAGAAGATGGTGCTCATAAAATAAGAGAGATCAGTTACTTGTAAATTGGAGACCCGGTCAGAAATGTCCGGGTCTTTTTTTTTTGGTTCACCGATTAAAGTGATTGGGACTGTGTCATTGAAGTTCACAGATAATACAGAGGAAGATGCATCTACTCCGTGCTGAAGTCTTTCCATTCCTGCCCGGCGGGAAATTCTTATGAATAAAGACGAA
Source organism: Ignavibacteria bacterium (assembly GCA_039810605.1). GTDB lineage: Bacteria > Bacteroidota > Ignavibacteria > Tepidaquicellales > Tepidaquicellaceae > JAGPCH01. The sequence goes on from JBDHXH010000067.1 coordinate 12,786, forward strand.
TCATATCAAAACATTTTTGATCAGTTACTCCAATTTCATAATATAGATTTTTCCAATTAGGATTTTTTTGATGTCCATCTTCTGTCAATCAAAAAAATATTTTTGTAGTCAGCCTCAAGCAAATTTGTCTTTGCAAGCAGAATTTCGTGTTGAAGAGAAAAGAAGAGTAACGGAGGCGATCCTGACTAAACCAATCAAGAGAATTGACAATATAAAATTTAAAAATTAAATTGTATACAGTAACAAAAACAATTAACTCATTTTCTCTAACTCACAAAAAACAACAATGAAAAAAACCTTCAAACTTTTTGTTGCATTGTTCTTTATTGCAATGGTTGTTGATTCAATGGCACAAGATCCAAGTTTTAAATGTTCCATAAGAAATATTCACACGAATCCTGATATCATTAATGGAGTCGATTCAACATTGGATTTTGACATCTATGTCATGGATGTAAGTCCCGGCGCACATGATCCTTTCAACTACGGAGCAGGTCAGTACTGGGCGAATTTCAACCTTGGTATTGGCAATGGTCTTCCAACAGATTTAGCTATTCGTAAGACCGGTTCAGATCTTCCTGTAGCAAATCAATGTCCGTCATTCATAATTCAAGTTCAGAGCGGACAGGGAAGATTCGGATGTTCACCTAACATTCCCGCAAATAACAACATAATAGTTCCAAACGTATCACCCGGGATAAAAGTATTGAGCTTAAGAATCACATCAACGACTCTTCCAACATGGAATAACGTTCCTCCTAGTTTTGCATGGAGATCAGCCACACCAAATCCTTATACAAAGATTGCTTACTTCTTACCCGGCGGTACGCAGGTAAGAGAAATTCCTGTTGGTCCAACCAATATTTATGATGTTGAAACCAACGATCCGCTTCCGGTTGAACTCGCAAGCTTCACTTCAGTTGTCAACAGAAACAACGTAACACTCAACTGGTCAACTGCAAACGAAACAAACAATGCAGGATTTGACATTGAAAGAAAAGCAGCTAACTCAACACAGTGGTCAAAAGTAGGAAACGTTTCAGGTAACGGAACAACACATGAAACAAAGAGCTATACATTCTCCGACAGACCTTCAACAGGTTCATACAGCTACAGACTGAAACAAATAGATTTCAACGGTAATTCAGAATACTTCACATTGTCAAATGAAGTAGTAGTTGGAGTTCCTTCATCCTATGCAATGTCACAAAACTATCCGAATCCTTTCAACCCGACAACGAAGATTGATTTCGATCTTCCTTACGACGGAAAGGTCAGCATAGTATTGTTTGACATTTCGGGAAGAGAAGTTGGAACGTTAGTAAACGACGTAAAGACAGCCGGATACTACACGGTACAATTTAATGCATCAAACCTTGCCAGCGGAATGTATTTCTACAGAATCAGCGCACAAGGTACAAACAACAATTTTGTACAAACCAAGAAGATGGTGCTCATAAAATAAGAGAGATCAGTTACTTGTAAATTGGAGACCCGGTCAGAAATGTCCGGGTCTTTTTTTTTTGGTTCACCGATTAAAGTGATTGGGACTGTGTCATTGAAGTTCACAGATAATACAGAGGAAGATGCATCTACTCCGTGTCGAAGTCTTTCCATTCCTGCCCGGCAGGAAATTCTTATGAATAAAGACGAATCATGTCAAAACATTTTTTGATCAGTTACTCCAATTTCATAAAAAAGATTTTTCCAATACTGCCGCTGTTGGTGTTCCCAAAAGTTTGCTGACTGCTTTCCTCTCTAGAACTCTTCTCGAGCAAACTTTTGGGTCACCAACAGCAAAGGTGAAGCAAAAAGAAATTCTTGATCATACGAGTCAAAAAGTTTTAATCTTATTCCTAGATTAAAAGTAATTAACTTTGCATTCAGTTTTCATTCTGATTTGAGGACATTATGGAGGAAGGGTGGTCAAATAATTAACTACTGTCGCTGAAGAAGAGTGAGAAGGTTACAGTACTTCTGCTGTTGGTGACCCTCGCGAAGTTACTCCTATAGTTTTACAAGCCACAGTACTCTGCGCTCGGGAACACCAACATCTATTAACAAATAAGTCAAGTACATACTTCACCCTCAACAAAAAAGAGTTTTTTTTGCTAGTTGACTTATGGGGCTCACTACCAAGAGAGAAGTACAAATCTCATTCATAAATAAAACTAGTCTTTTGTTGTTCTAAACCTTCTTGATCTTTTCTTTACTAGGTCTTAAAATTAAACGTCTATCTGAGCCTCGAAGGCTATAGTAAATTATTATTTTGACCGGAAGAGGTTAACCGGTGGATGACTCTTTAAAGAGTATGTTGGTGTTTGAACCTTTCTCCCGAATTTTTAGATCAATATTTTAAAACAGACCGGCTTCATTTCCCTGAGATCATTCTTTGGATTCTCTCCACTGGTATGGCCGGTAATCTGTTTTGTATTTCATTATTGCATAACTGACTTTTGCTATATACCTGGCTATTTGATTTCTTGCATCATGATAACTCAAATTTTGTCTCAGCAGATATTCATAATACTCTCTGATGTCATTGTTTCCTCCTATTGCTGCATTGGCTGCTATCTTGTAATGTAATGCTTCAAGTGGAAATGGAATTTCTGAATAATTATTTTTGTAAACTAAACCAAAGGAAATTCCAAAATGAACGAGAAAAAACGTTACACCCGCCTGCACAGTATATGGTGCACGGTACATTAAAACAATCGGGCAGGCAGCAGAACAGAAAGTCACCATTCTCAGAGAGCTGCTTGAGAAGGATGCTCCCATCAGTCAACTGGCTGAAAAATAC
>JBDHXH010000068.1:0-14859 GCA_039810605.1 Ignavibacteria bacterium
TCGGAGATTGAAATTGCTTTCAGGTTTTGCAGCAGTCCTGTTATTGCGATAACGGGAACGAACGGGAAGACGACGACGACTGTATTAACAGGAGAGATTTTCAAGAATGCAGGTTTTGATGCGAAGGTGTGCGGAAATGTCGGACTTGCATTTTCGGAAGTAGCGGATGAATTGAACGAGAATTCAGTGGTAATACTGGAGGTGAGCAGTTTTCAGCTAAATGACATTGAAGAGTTTAAGCCGAAAGTTTCTGTAATGCTAAACGTTGCTCCCGATCATATTGACTGGCATGGAAGTTTTGGAAATTATCTCGGAGCAAAACTTAACATAACAGGAAATCAGGATGGGAGCGATCTTGCAGTCATTAATTATGATGACATAATTCTTCGCGATGCAGTAGAGGGGAAGATGAAGAAATCATACTTCAGCATAAAAGAGAATCTTAAAAGAACAGGAATATCAAAAGGCAGTTTTATTGAAGAGGGAAAAATAATTTATTTTGACGATGAAAAAAACATTTACGAGGAAATAATGAGAGCGGACGAAATCAACATAAGAGGAAATCACAATCTTTACAACTCTCTTGCTTCAATAATTTCCGCAAGGGCATTTGAAATCAAATCGGAAATTATCCGGGATACGCTGAAGAGTTTCGCAGGTGTTGAGCACAGGATTGAATTTGTAAGAGAAATCAACGGAATAAGATTTTACAATGATTCAAAGGCAACGAACATAGATTCGCTGATTGTTGCGCTGGAATCCTTTGAAGGGAATATTGTCCTGATACTCGGCGGCAGAGAGAAGGGAAACGACTATACAAGAGTTGATGAGCTTGTAAGGAAAAAAGTAAAAGTAATCATCGCAGTTGGAGAGACCGGCGGGAAAATATTCGGTCATTTCAGTAATTATGTAAAAACGCTTAAAGCAGATTCATTCAAAGACGCGGTGGAGAAGTCGTACGAAGCAGCAAGTGCAGGCGATGTGGTCTTGCTCTCGCCGGCTTGCAAGAGTTTTGATATGTTTGACAGTTACGAACACAGGGGAAAGGAATTTAAAAGAATAGTTCTTGAACTTTAATTACGTCAAAAACTTCTGCGGTGATGACGAAGATTGCATTTAGAAATCGAACAATGAAATTTATGAAGCTGATAATAAAATTTTTTTGAGAAGAAATAAAACTGACATCTGGTTGCTGATTCCGGTTCTGATGCTGATGATATTCAGCATTGGGGTTGTTTACAGCGCGAGTTCGTCCTTCTCACTGGACAAATTTCAGGACAGCAATTATTTGTTCAAGCAGCATCTTATAAAAATTATTTTTTCCATAGTGGTATTATTTGTTGTTGCCAGGATAGATTACATACATTTGGAAAATATTTCAAAGATACTTATTTGGATTGCCGTTGTGCTTTTGATATTTACTTTGTTCAGCGGACGCGGTCCTGTAAAGGGTGCGAGCAGGTGGATCAATCTGGGACCTTTGAGTTTTCAGCCATCAGAATTTGCGAGATACGCAATTATAATTTATGTTGCGTTCTTGCTTTCAAAGAAAAAGGATTACATTGACTTGTTATACAGAGGATACTTGCCCGTATTGTTTTATGTGATTTTGATCTGCGGTCTTATTCTGATTCAGCCTAACTTCTCCATGGCGTTCATAATTTTTTTGACGAGCATGATATTGATTTTCCTTTCCGATGCAAAGAGGAAGCACATAGCACTGACTCTTGTTGCGCTGATTCCGTTTGCGGTGCTGTTCATTTTGTCAAAGGATTACATAATGGAGAGGTTGACATCATATTCGGAATATAAGACAAGCGGGAACACGAGTTACCAACTTCAGCAGGCGATGATAGGATTCGGAAATGGAGGATTGTTCGGAGTGGGACCGGGCAATTCAAATCAGAGAGATTTCTTTTTGCCGGAAGCTCACGGAGATTTCATTTTTGCAATCATTGGTGAGGAATACGGATTCATTGGTACGATGATAATATTGTGTCTTTACTTTGTCATAATGATGCGGGGAATCAGAATTGCGAAGGAGACGAAAGATGAATTCGGAAAATACCTTGCATTCGGAATCACGACGCTTATAACACTGACTGCGCTGATCAACATGTCCGTAGCAAGCGGAGTGGTACCCACAACAGGAATTACATTGCCGCTTGTGAGTTATGGCGGAACTTCAATAATCTTCACAGCTGCGGCAATTGGAGTGCTTCTGAATATTTCTTCGCACAGAGCAGAACCGGAAGAAGCAGCCGTGGAGTGATGAAATATTTATTTGCAGCGGGAGGAACCGGAGGTCACATATTTCCCGCGATTGCAATTGCGGATGAGATAAAGATACTCGATAAGGATGCAGAGATTTTATTCATAGGCGCAATGGGAAGGATTGAAGAAAAAATTGTTCCGGCAAATGATTACAGACTGGAGACGATTGATATAGCGGGCATTGACAGAAGTTCAATTAAAAAAAATTTAAAACTGCCGGTTAAATTTGCAGCGGCGTTAAGGAAAAGTAGATTGATATTGAAAAATTTTAAACCGGATGTTGCTGTAGGGACAGGAGGCTTTGTGAGCGGTCCGGTAATTTACATGGCTCAAAGAATGAAGGTGCCCACGCTGATACAGGAAGGGAATTCATACGCCGGCAAGACTATTAAATTGCTGGCAAAGCATGCGGAGAAAGTGGTAATAAATTTTGATGAGACTGAAAAATACCTTAAACGAAAGGATAACATTGTCAGGTTTGCTCATCCCATACGGAGCAATTTGAAAAAGTCAGGAAGAGCCGAGGCTCAAAGTGCATTTGGTTTTGATGAAGTCAAGAAGACAATATTCATTTTCGGAGGCAGTCAGGGGGCAAGGGGTATAAATGTTGTAATAGAAAAAATTGCCAAGAAGCTATATGAAAGCGACATGAACATTATCTGGCAGACAGGTTCGACAGATTATGAAAAATACAAAAATGAATTTTCTCAAATGCAAGACAGGCTTAAGATATTTGAATTTATAAAAGAAATGGACAAAGCTTATTCAGCAAGTGATCTGATTATTTGCAGGGCAGGAATTACAAGCATAATGGAAATAGCTGCGATGGGAATGGCATCAATATTGATTCCGCTGCCTACGTCTGCGGAAAATCATCAGGAGATGAATGCAAGAAGTCTGGAAGAAAGAGGCGGCGCTATGGTTGTGAAGCAGGAAGACGCGGAAAAAAATCTTGAGCAAAAAATTAACGAGATATTTTCCGATGACAGCAAGAGGGAGCTATTGAGAAGGAACGCAAGGATGTTTGCAGATGCCGAAGCTGCAGTGAAGATTGCACGGGAAACAATTAAGCTTGCGGAAAGACGTGGAACACAGAGTTTATAAATACAGACTGGACTTTTATTACAAGTCTCTGATCATCTATTTGATAACGCTCATAGTGTATATACTCATCAAAGGAAGATTTTTTCAGGAGCGGTTTGAAGTAGTAGTAAAGGATCCGATAATTTATATAATAACAATTTTCATACTGTTCTTCCTGATTGTGCTGACTGCAAATGCCGTGAGGGCGCGTGAGATTGTGATTGACGAAAGCAATATTGTGTTCAAAAACAGGTTCGGGCAAAGAGAGGTCGCGTTCAAAGATATAATCAGCATTAGGTTCTCCAGGACTAAATCAAGACAGAAGAGGGATAGAAGCGAGGTCAGGATTGTGAAGCTGAAATTAAAGAACAGGAAAAGACTTCTCCGGATAAGACTTAATGATTTTCAGAACGAGAAAGATCTGATGAACGAATTCCGGAGCATTGCAAAGAAATCTACATCTGTATAGAAAATTTTTATTGATCAATAAAACAGGTAAATAAGAATCGAGTGGTCATTAACAATTCAAAACAACGGCAGAAAGGCAAACAGCAAAAAGATATAGGGGAAAAGAATCTTTTTGCAGGAATAAAGAAAGTTCACATGATTGGAATCGGCGGGATTGGGATGAGCGGGATTGCCGAATATCTTGTACTTAAGGGTTTTGAAGTTAGCGGGAGTGATATGAGTTTGAGCTATGTGACAAGGCGGCTTAAGAATTTAGGAATTAAGATAATTGAGGGTCACAGCGCGGATAACATTCCCGATGAAGTTGAACTTGTGATTTACACATCAGCCATTAAAGAAGATAATCCCGAATTACTGAAGGCGCAGGCGTTGAAGAAAAAGCTTGTAAAGAGGGCTGAAGCACTTGGCGTGATTGTAAATGACAAATTTGTAATTTCCGTAAGCGGAACACATGGGAAGACAACAACCACGGCAATGATAGCAAAGGTCCTGATTGAAAACAGAGTTGACCCGACAGTTTTTCTCGGGGGCTCTAGCGATTTTTTGAAGGATGGGTCTTCAAGAATCGGAAAAAGCAACGTTGCTGTTGTCGAAGCAGATGAATATGACAGGAGCTTTCTGCAGCTTAGGTCGGATATCATTATCATTACAAACATTGACGAAGATCATCTCGATATTTATAAAGACATAGAAGACATAAAAGCAAACTTCAGGATCTTCATTGAAAATGCAAAACCTAACGTGCAGTTAATTGCTTGCGGCGATGACTCAAACACCGTGCAGACATTGAAAAATTTTAAGAATAAAACCCTGTACGGTTTTAAGAAGACAAATGATTATGTAATTGAGGATGTGAATTATGAGAAGAACTCCGTTCATTTTGTTTTGAATAATGAGCATCTAATGACAAGCCTTCAGGGAAAGCATAACATTTTGAATGCTGCGGCAGCTTATCTGACATCGAAACATTTTCAGATAACAGATGATGATTTCAATGAAAGCATGAAGGATTTTTATGGTGTTAAGAGGAGACTTGAGTTGAAGATGGGCAACAGCATCAGAGTTTATGATGATTACGCGCACCATCCGTCTGAAATTAAGGCGACTCTTGAAGCGCTTGGAAGAATAGCCAAAGGCAGGCTGATTACAATTTTTCAGCCTCATCTTTATTCAAGGACGAGAGATTTTTCCGAAGAATTCGGCGAGGCATTGTCTAAGACCGATGAGCTGATTCTGACTGATATTTATCCTGCACGCGAAAAGAAAATTGAAGGAGTTACGAGTGAGTTGATACTCAATGCATTCAAGAAGTATAATCCCAATGCAAAACTTATTTCAGATAAGGAAAAACTTATTGATGAACTGGAGCATACGGTTAAGGAAGGTGATGTGATTGTATTTCAAGGTGCAGGCGATATAACAGAATCATGCGACCGTTTTGTAAAATTAATGAAGAGTAAATCTTCTTCTTCGATACCTTTATGACAGCAAGAAAGATAATACTGACAGTAATTCTGGTTGCAGCTGCAACTACGGCAGTGTTGTCATTTAAATGGAGAAGCGGAGGAGATCTGACGAAGATTACCGTGACCGGCAACTACACAGTTCAGAGGGAGGAGATACTTAGAGCGGCGAGACTTGATGATACTGCGACAAGCTGGGACGAAATTAACATTGATAACATTCGCGACAGGATATTGAAGAATCCGGAAGTCAAGAAAGTATATGTCAGCAAAGAGATGCCATCGGAGCTAAAGATTGAAATTCTGGAAAGAAGACCAATTGCAATTCTCAACGGGGAGAATGAGATAAGACTTGTTGATGAAGAACTTGAAACGTTTCCGTTCAGAAATTCTTCCAAGATGTATGATCTTCCCGTGATAAGCGGAGTAAGGATTGAGCAAAGTCCAAAGGGAGCAAAGAATTACAACCGCGAAGATTTGAGACTGGCGGTATTTATGATATTGAATATTTATTCAACAAGCAAAATGATTTATAACAATGTTTCGGAAGTGAACCTTTCGGACAGTACAATGGCAGTTGTTTATCTTTCCGAAGATTCCAGTCCGTTTTATTTTCCGAGAAGATATCATGAAAGCATTTCAAACATTGATTACAGAAATGAAGTGACTGGAAGCATTGCGATTTTTGAAAATTATCTTCAGCAGTATCTCGATGTTCATCTGAAGAAACATGTTAATTACGTTGATGTAAGGTTCAGGAATCAGGTGATTGTAAATTCAAATAACTGAAATGGGAAAGAAGAAGAATATAAATGACGATGATATTGTAGTAGGTCTTGATGTCGGGACGACAAAGATCTGCGTAATTGTTGCCAGGATAAAGGATGATGACAACATTGACATACTTGGAATCGGGAAAGCTCCTTCATTCGGACTTCACCGCGGGATAGTTGTCAATCCCAACAAGACATCTGATTCAATCAAAGCAGCGCTGGAGGAGGCAGAGCTTAATTCGGGAGTAAGCATCAACTCTGTTTCAGTCGGCATAGCCGGGCATTATATAAGGTGCATACAATCGAGCAGCATTATAGGAATAAATAATTCAGACAGGATTATACAGGAAGAAGATATTGCGAGGCTAATAGAGCAGGCAAAGATAATGAAACTTCCGAGTGATACTACGATCATAGATGTGATTCCGCAGGAATTCATCATTGATGGAAAGGACGGAATATCAGAAACCCCCGTAGGAATGTTCGGGATCAAGCTTGAAGCAAAAGTAAATATCATCACGGGACTTGTTTCTTCGATTGATGATCTTTCCAAATGCGTGACAAGCTGCGGCGTTGACATTGATGACATAGTACTTGAGCCGATTGCTTCTTCTTATTCGGTTCTTGATGAGACGGAAAAGAAAGTTGGAGTTGCGATGATAGATATCGGCGGAGGGACTTCCGATATCGCAGTATTCAAAAGAGGCGTATTGAAATATACTGCGGGCATTGGCATTGCCGGTAATCTTGTAACCAACGACATTGTAGAGGCATTGGGAATTTCCGATGTTGAAGCAGAGAGAATAAAGCGCGAATATGGATATTCGATGGTTTCGGAAATATTGAATGACGAGGAGATAATTGTCGAATCGATCAGAGGAAAGGTTCCGAAGAAAACAAGCAAGAGCATTCTTGCAAGAATAATACAAGCAAGGATGCAGGACATTTTTGAACTATCAGCGATTGAGATTCAGAATTCACAGATAGCGAAGGAACTTCACGCCGGAGTTGTCATCACAGGCGGCGGCTCGCTTGTGAAAGGGACAAAGGAGCTTGCGCAGGATATAATGGGCATGGAAGTCAACCTCGGAATTCCGACAGGTCTGAAGGGCGGACTAATCAAGGAAGTTGAAAATCCAATCTTCGCAACAGGTGTAGGGCTTGTACTTTACAGGCTCAAAACTATGAATGACATCAACAGATTGTCAGAAATAAAGAGAACAGGCAGGAGAAAAGCGTTGACCATGAAGGGAATTTTTCAAAAGGTAAAACTATGGTTTGATGAGTTATAAAAATTCGAAAATTGAAACCGTGAAATTCACAAGGATATAAAGTGGAAACCGGTATGACAACAATTTCACATCAGGGTATGAAGAAATGCGTGATAGGGGTGGGCAGCGGCGGATGCAACATTGTAAATTCAATGGTAAGTGAGAACATTGAAGGGATTCAATTTATTGCAATGAACACTGATGCTCAAGCGCTCGAGAAATGCAATGCCGGATTAAAGATGCTGATTGGAAATGAATTTACAAACGGGCTTGGTACATCAATGCAGGAAGAAATCGGATTGAAATCAGTCGAAAGCATTAGCGAAGAGATTGAAGAAATCCTCGGAAATTTTGACAAAGTTTATTTGACCGCATGTTTAGGCGGCGGAACGGGAACAGGGGGCGCACCTGCAGTTGCAAGGATTTCAAGAAACATTGGAGCAAATGTAAGCGCTATTGTAACCAAACCATTTGAATTCGAGGGTAAGGCAAGAATGGAACTCGCATTGAATGGAATTGAGAAACTTAGGAAAGAAGTTGATAGTCTGATTGTAATTTCAAATCAGAATTTTCTGCAATTGCTGGCTAATGATGCGACACAAACACAGGCTTTTCAAAAGTCGGACAGAGTTGTAAGCGATGTCATCTATGAAGTGTTTTACAAAAACTGAAATTGAAAATTTTTAGAATAAAAAAAAATCAATCTTGTAAAAAAAATAAGAAAGGAATTTGAAAATGGCTATCAGGTTAGCAAATGACACACACCGGGGTGCAAAAATAAGAGTCGTTGGAGTTGGCGGCGGCGGCAGCAATGTTGTTAGTTCTATGGTGGACAAAGGCATAGAAGGTGTTGAATTCATAGCAGTCAACACGGACGCACAAGCGCTTGAGAAAAATAATGCCGAGATCAAAATACAGGTCGGGAGGGGACTGACCAAAGGACTTGGAACCGGCATGCAGGAAGACGTCGGATTTAAAGCCGTTGAAGAGAGCAGGCAGGAAATAGAGGAGACTCTTGAAGGAAGCGACATGGTTTTTGTGACTGCAGGTATGGGCGGTGGAACGGGCACAGGGGGTGCGCCTGCCGTAGCAAGGATTGCAAGAAGCATGGGAGCCCTTGTCGTTGCAATCGTTACGAAGCCGTTTCATTTTGAAGGCAAACCGAGAATGGAACTTGCACTGAAGGGACTGGAGAAACTGAAGAATGAAGTTGACAGTATGATTATCATTCCAAATCAGAACATTCTAAGATTGATTACAAAGGATGCAACACAGATACAGGCATTCGAGCTTGCAGACAGAGTTCTTTACAATGCGACAAAAGGAATTTCAAGGATAATTACAGATACCGGTGATATCAATGTTGACTTTGCAGATGTGAGAACAATAATGAAAGATATGGGCGATGCTATGATTGGAACCGGAATAGCTGCGGGAGAGAACAGGGCGGAGAGAGCTGCAAATGACGCGCTTGTAAATCCCGTGCTTGATGAAATAAAGATTGAAGGTTCAAAGTGCGTACTCGCAAACATCTGCCACAACGGCAACATTACCATGAATGAAATCGAAAAGATTAACGAGATAGTTAAATTAGCGGCAGGAGAAGATGCAAAATTTATTTTCGGACTTGTGAGAGATTCGAGGATGGGAGAAGAAATCATGGTGACTGTGATTGCCACCGGATTTAACAAGACTAGATCAATCACAGATGAACTTAAGTTCGAAGATACAAAATCGAAAGTTCAAGACTCACTGTCTCAAAGGGGAACGATTTCAACCTTGCCGGGACAGGATGAATTAAAGCAGTATGATAAGCCGGCTTATATAAGGAGAGAAGTCGAAGTGAAAGACGATTTGAGCGAACCGCCGAAAAAGATTTCCATAAATAAAGATGACTTTGACTTTGAGGATTTGAATGTGGATGAAGAAGATTATTCCAAACCGGCTTTTTTGAGAAGACAAATGGATTAAAAGCAGCCTAACGAGTTTGAGGCTGGCATGAGTAGTTGGGGAGCTTTCATACCGTTAGCTGCTTTTTCCATATAATAAATATTCCGGGTGCAATACTGCAATCGCGGTAAATCAGTTTATATACTTTAAGTTACAAAAGAGATTGTTCAGTTTAAAGTTCATAAACCTTATGAGCTATCCACATCTGCCAAACGTTTCAAGTTTTGAAAGTCTTGTCAAGCTTTTGCGGGCTTTACTGCCTCATCGGGTCAAAACCGTTTAAAACGGTTTTGACCCGCTCCTTTGCGTGAAATATATTTTCGCAATATGACAAATTGAATCCCGCCCACAATATAGTTCAACAAAGGTTTTACGAAGGTTCGCAAGTTATTACAAAGTTTGGCATTTTCGAGAGATACTACGATAAATTTAATTTATATCCTTTAGAATGAAAAATACATAACTTAGGAAAAATTCTGATTTTCAAAATTCCATTTGCCGCCAGAGTTCAAGAACAAATTTACGGGACTGACTGATGCTGAAGTCAGCAGGCGCATAAATGATGGTCTGCAGAACAAATCGGCAAAGCCGCAGACCAAGACCCTTCGCAAGATATTCATTGAAAATATTTTTTCGGTATTCAACCTCGTAATTTTTTCCATAATAATTTTCCTGATTTACTTCTTCTTAAAATCTTCCGATAAAAGGTTGATGCTGGACAGCATCGGAATACTGACTATTGCATTCATCAATACATTTCTTGCGATATTTCAGGAAATCAAAGCGAAGCGGGCACTCGACAAAGTCAGGTTGTTGTTGAAAAGGGATGTAACCGTACTGCGTAACGGAAAGGAAGTTACGATCGAGCCTTCGGAGATAGTGGTTGACGACGTGATTGTGATTCAAAGAGGCGACCAGGTTGTCGTTGACGGGAAAGTCATTTATTCAAATCATCTTGAAATAGATGAATCGCTGCTTACAGGTGAATCCAATCCCATTCACAAAAAGCAAGATGATGAAATACTATCAGGGAGTTTCTGTCTTTCGGGTAACGGATATTACAAAGCGGAAAAGATTGGCAATGAAAGTTATGCAGCACAGATTACTAGCCAGGCAAAGAAATACAAATTTGATCTGACACCACTGCAAAAGAAGATTAACTTCATCGTGAAAATTCTTTTCGTCGTTGCCATTGTGCTCGTGATTGTTGAGATTGCTCTGAATCAAAACGGATTCAATCCGGACTTTGTGCGAAAAATTTCGACGATACTAATTTCACTCGTTCCGCAGGGCATGGTTTTAATGGCAACGGTTACTTTTGCAGTAGGAGTTTACAGAATCAGCAATCTTGGAGCTATCGTACAGAAGCTGAATGCGATCGAGTCATTTTCAAATGTGCAGGTTGTCTGCATGGACAAGACAGGAACATTGACACAAAACAAACTCGCAATCAGCAGTGTGCACGGCATTGATGTGGAACATAATTCAGAGAATCTGAAAAGTCTGATAGGCACTTATGCGGAATTAACAAGCGACAAGAACGCAACCATCAATGCTTTGTCGGAATACAAAGGGGATAGTGACTGTAAACTTGTTGATGAGTTCCCGTTCAGTTCCGAAAGGAAAATGAGTATGGTTCAATACCGGGATAAGGGAGAATTGGTTACGCTGGTTCTCGGAGCTTTCGATGTGATTGTGAACCTGCTGCAAGAAGATAAGAAGATGCAATGTGAGAATATCTTTGCCGAAAATCAGCTTTCGGTCTATAGAAATCTTTTGCTTGCAAAAATTGACACAGAAAATAAACCCGAAGAGATCAAAGATAATTTGCACAAGGCGAAGATTAATCCACTGTGCATAATTTCGATAACTGATAAAATCAGAGAAGATGTATTTGATGCCATAAAACTTTTTCAGGAAAACGGAATCAGAATAAAAATTTTATCTGGGGATTCATCGAAGGCGATACAGGAAGTTGCCCGTGAAATCGGATGGGACATAAAAGACAGCGACATGATTTCGGGAAGTGAATTGGAGAAATCAACCAAGGATGACTTTGACAGGATTGTCCTCGATAAGACTATCTTTTCCAGACTGAAACCTGAACATAAGTTGATGATAATAAAATCACTGAAGAAGAAAAAAATATATACGGCGATGATAGGGGACGGAGTTAATGATCTGCCTGCAATCAAAGAATCCGACATGGGAATCGCGATGGAGGAAGGCAGCAGCATTACCAAAGAGATTGCGGATATTGTTCTGCTGAAAAACAAGTTCTCGCTTCTCCCCGCAATATTCGATGAAGGAAACAAGATCGTCAACACCGTAAAGTCTGTCGGAAAATTATTTGTAACGAAAAATTTCTTTGTGATTTATATTACTCTGCTTTCCGTTTTTTTCCTGCTTGATTTTCCGCTGACACCAAGGAGAGTATCATTGATAAATATATTCGGAATAGGTCTTCCCGCATTTATCATAACGATGAAGAATTCCGATATTTCCAAAACAAAACATTTCATGCGGGATTTAATTTCATTTGTTCTGATTTCTGCTCTGGTGATTGTGGGGTCGGCTTATATCGGCACGTATGTTACAGAAAAATTTTATTCGCTTAGCGAGAAAGACATTCAGATGGTAATGCTTACAATAATGATTATCATAAACATAGCTAACTACTTCTCAATTACGATAACAAAGGACGATCAAAATAAGCTTATCTATATTTTATACGGATTTGGAATTTTGATTCTCTATATGTTTTTTGCGGCGACATCTTCGGAAGCCGGTATTCTGGCTCTGATCAAAAAATTCTATGAGATTGATTTTGTGAGACCGGAACTCTGGTCCGTTATTCTGGCGGTCAGTCTTGCGGGATCAGTAATTCTTTTCATTGCGCAAAAACTTAGATCAGCAATCCTTTTAAAATAAAAGCAGCCAATGAAGATAAAACTTCATACACAGATTGTAATAGCACTGATACTTGGAGCAGTATTCGGATCCATATTCCATATAGATCAGCATAAGCTTAGAGTCTCTTCAGGCACAGGCTCAACTGATATCAATGATTGGAGCGAAGCGAAATTTTTTGTCAGAGATTCACTCATAAGATCCTTCGATGCCAATTCGCAGATCTCCATCATCAATTTTTTTAATTCGGTAAAAGACAAGAAGACAAGAGAAAATCTTAAGGCAGAGTTTAATTTTATCGGTAAGGATCCGGTTTCGCTTACCGGCATAAAAGAGCTTAGCAAAGTAAAGACCATCGGAGTAATGCTGAAACCAATCGGCGATATTTTTATCAGGCTGCTGATGATGATTGCGGTTCCGCTTGTGCTGGCATCATTGATTGTAGGATCTGCTTCTCTTTCTGATTTAAAACATATTGCAAAGATCGGAGGCAAGACTGTAGGATTCTATGCGCTGACGGCTGTGATTGCAATTACCATAGGACTTGCATGCGCAAATATACTTCAGCCGGGGAAGTTTATGCCTGCCGAAACTAAAGACAGATTGCTGGAAACATTTCAAACAGATGCGCAGACAAAAATTGATCAGAACGTTTCGATGAATATTGTTGATTTCCTCGTCAACATTGTTCCGAAGAATCCGTTCAAGGCAATTGCCGAAGGTGATTTCCTGCAGATTGTTTTCTTCTCAATCCTGACCGGGATATTCCTTTCACAAATAAGAAGCGAGAAATCGGAAACTGTCATAAAATTTTTTGACGGTATCTCAAGCGCAATGATTTTGCTGGTCGAAAAAATAATGCATGCTGCTCCTTACGCCGTGTTTACATTGATTGCGGCAACCGTAGCAGAATTCGGATTCAATATCCTGCAAACTCTGCTGCTGTACAGCATTACGGTGATTATAGGTCTTTCAATACTAACATTCATAGAGTACCCCGTTTTGCTGAAGATTTTCACGAAGGTCAATATAATGAATTTTTTCAGAGTGCAGCGTCCCGTGATGGCAGTTGCGTTTTCTACAAGTTCGTCCGCCGCAACTTTGCCTGTAACAATGGATGTATGCGAAAAGAAGCTCGGCGTTCCCAATCGAATTGCGAGTTTTGTTTTGCCTCTCGGCACGACGGTGAACATGGACGGAACCGCATTGTATCAGGCGGTTGCGGCAATGTTCATCGCGCAGGTTTATGGATTTGATTTGAATCTGACGCAGCAACTGACGATCGTGCTTACTGCCGCGCTGGCAGCAGTGGGAACAGCTCCCGTCCCCGGTGTTGGATTGATAATGCTGATAATTGTTTTGAAATCTGTAGGAGTACCCGAAGAGGGCATAGCATTGATAATAGGAGTTGACAGAATATTGGATATGTGCAGAACTGTTCCAAACGTGATTGCCGATTCGCTTGCTTGTGTTGTAATTGCAAGCAGTGAAGGCGAACTCGAAGCAACTGAAACTGTGTAGGAACTTCAGGAATATCCGGAAGAAAAAATTTTTGGATTTAAATAATTGATATTCTTAAGCAACTTATGATTAGAAAAAAAGAAGATCATGAAAAAAATATTTTTTGCCGTTATTCAAATTACTGCTTTGATTATTCTCACCTCCTGTTCTAAATCAAGGATTGATGAAACAAGTGCAAGCACCGAAAACACCGCGGAAGGAAAAAGAACTCTAATGAATAAAAACATCTATGATATTACCGTCAAAACGATGGAAGGGGATATGAAGAAACTTTCTGATTACAAGGGGAAAGTTCTCTTGATTGTAAATGTGGCTTCTAAATGTGGCAACACACCGCAGTACGAAGGACTGGAACACTTATATGAGAAGTACGGAAGCAAGGGTTTTGAAATCCTGGGATTTCCCTGCAATGACTTTGGTGGTCAGGAACCGGGGAGCAATGACGAGATCAGGACTTTTTGTGAAACGAAGTACAACGTGACGTTTCCGCTGTTTGATAAAATTAAAGTTCTCGGAGACGACAAGAGTCCGCTGTATGACAGGCTTATAAACAATTCTGAACCGACGGGTGATGTAAAGTGGAATTTTGAAAAATTCCTGATTGACAAAAACGGAGACATTGTTGAGAGATTCGGAAACAAAGTTCAACCGGAGTCTGAAGGAATTGTTAAATCAATTGAAACAGAATTAAGCAGGTGATTTCCGTATCACCCAAAACACATCTTTAAAAAGAAATGGCGCACATTTAATTTTGCGCGCCATCATTTTCCTGTTTAGTTATAAATCTCTTTATCTCAATACAACCAGCTTTTGCACCTGTGATTCTAATTTAGAATCACCTTCGGCAGTTAATTTATACAAGTAAGTTCCGTTTGCGACAATGTCGCCGTCATCGTCTCTGCAGTCCCATGGAATGCTGTTTGATCCAAGTTTAACAGTTGACCGGATCACCTTTATCAGCCGTCCGGTAATTGTATAAATCTTTACGGCAAAATTGTTAGGTGCATTCATTCCCGTCAGCGTGAAAATAAACTTGGTGTCATTTTTCATCGGGTTGGGATAATTGTACATATCTTTGATTGCAAGTTCATCACTCACCTGAATGTCATAGGATACAGTATCCGAATTATCCGAATCAATTTTATA
>JBDHXH010000069.1:0-14617 GCA_039810605.1 Ignavibacteria bacterium
AACTCCTCGTTACGAATCTCCCCGCCTGCAGCGGGCAGGCTGATTCGTAACCGAAGCATGACTGTATAAGTATGACAATACCTGATGTTTGCTTGTATTATTTTATACACCTCCCACCCAAACCCCAGTTTGGGTGGGAAATTTTTTAAGAGAGGTTTGATACAAAGTCCCGAAGTTGAAGTATAGTTGGGCAAGATTTCATCTTGTTCTTGTTTGAAAAGTTTTGTCGTGTATTAATAAATTCCGGAAATGAAAAAATTCTAAATTGAAAATTGAGTTTTTTACAATTATGTTTGTCGCGGCACCAAATAATACATTATTCTAACCAAAATTTTTTATGGACGAAATCAAAACCAGTTCACACACTATTTTCCCTCCTGCAGGATCATGGAACAATGCAGGTGAAAAATCACATTCGATTTTTCCGCCGGCCGGTTCCTGGAACGATGCAAGCGAGAAGTCGCATTCAATATTTCCTCCTGCCGGTTCATGGGATAGTGCAAACGAAAAGTCGCATTCAATTTTTCCGCCGGCCGGTTCGTGGAAGTAATAATGTTGCTTTGATTTTATTTAGTCCCGCAAATTATTTTATTATTGCGGGACTTTTTTGTTAATTATAGAAATTGAGTTTCATGATAAATAGAAAAGAACTCATCAAACTGAAATGCGACCTGCTAATCAATGGTCTGCGTCTTACTGAACTTCGAAACGATCTTGTCGAAACCCAGGGCTGGGAAAAAGAACGGGCAGTTCATTTCCTTCCCGCAGAACTTGTTCTCCCTGAAGAAGTAAATGTACAGATCCGTGAAAACAGCGAGGCCAATTTCAGATTAAGGATAAAGAACGATAAGCTCGTTGTCGAAGATAAAATAAATGAGACGATCTGTACTTCCGAATTTGTTTCGCTTCCTCCTTTTTCAAAAAGCTATACTAACGATCTTGCTCCTTTTGAGAAGGTTGTCGTCTATAACGGAATATGTAACCTGAATTTTACTTGGAATTATTACTGCGATTATTTCAGAACCGGCACGGAGTGCAGATTCTGTAATCTCACACCCGCGCAGGATTTTTATCCCGAAGAAAATATCTCCAATGCCAGAAAGACAGCCTCACAGGTTGCCGATGTAATTGAAAAAGCAAAAAAGTATCACACTGATCCGAGATCCATTCTTACAAGAGGAACACCACCGGACAAACAAGGACTCGGAGGAACAATTCAAATCCTCGAAGAACTTACAAAGAGATTTCCCTTTTCAAATAACAGAGATCGCACAAAGCTTCTGATGACAATCTCGCCAACAAAAAAAATCGAAGAGGTAAAACTACTTCATGACCTCGGCCTTCATTCGGTCTCATTTAACTTTGAAGTTTTCGACAAAGGCTACTGGAAGGCAATCGTTCCAGGTAAAGATCAGAATATCGGCAGAGAACTCTGGGAACAGTCTCTTATTGAAGCGGTGAAACATTTCGGTGAAGGAAAAGTTTTTTCTGCAATGATTGCAGGACTGGAACCAAGAAAAACTCTGATAGAAGGTGTTCACTGGTGTTGTGACAGAGGAATCATTCCTATTATTGTACCTTTCAGTCCTGAAACCGGTAGTCAGTTTGAAGGATTCAGACCGCCTACTTTCACATGGATGTTTGACACACATATAGAGGCTGCGGAAATCATCTCGAATAAATTATCTTTCATAGCTTCGGAAGAATATTGGAAAACAGATGCTCCGATTTGCGCGGAATGTTTCACCGGCGGATTCTTGTATGACATTATTAAAGAGAATGCAGGGTTAAAACATTTTCATTCAGACAATAAACTTAATAAAAATCCTTCGGAAACTTCGTTGCATATTCATCAGCACTGATACATTTTCTGTCTTCCGCAAACTATTAAATAAACTATCTTGACACTCGACGAAGCCATAAGGTTGAAAACAGAATTACTCATTGACGGAATGAGTATAACTGATGATGCTCTGACTACGGTTGGTCATGGGGGACTGGAAAAAGTATTCTGGGTATTTGAGATGACGCCTTCGACGCACAAGGGCACGGGTGACGGAACAAGGCCGCTTCCTAATGATATGCTGCTCCCTTACGACTTATATGTTGATGTAAGATATAGTCCCCATTCGAAGTTCAAAGTTCACAAGAGCAAAGACACAGTAATACTCTTAAGGAATGGGATTGAAATATGTGAAGTCAGGTGGCCTAAGCGTCCGGATTTCTATGATTTAAAAACTCAAAGCGGAGAATCAATGAAAAAGGTTTCTTCGATGAGAGGTGATTGCGGATTGAGAGTTTGTTTTGACAATGCCTGCAACTATTTTGCTAAAGATGAACAATGCAAGTTCTGCAATATTGTTCCGGCACGACAGAGAAACAAGAATCATGTGGTTACCAGAAAGGAAGCTGACGATGTTTTTGATTGTGTTAAGGAAGCTATGTTCAACAATCCTGTTTGTTCACATCTTGCCATGACAGCCGGCGCAGCGCTCGATGACGGATTGGGAAATCTTCCGAACATTCTTGAAAAACTGAAGCCGCTGCTGAATGAAAAATATTTCCCTGTAGTTGCTGCAATTACTGCAACTCGAACGAAGGAAGAGACAGAATACCTGCATTCTTCAGGAATAAGCTCTGTTGCATTCAATCTTGAAATATGGGATGAAAAAATCTTTAATGAAATTTGTCCCGGGAAGACAAGAAGAGTGGGAAGAGAAAGATGGATTCAATCCCTTAGGGAAGCAGCAAGTTTGTTTAAACCTGCGAGGACATTGAGCTCATTTGTAGTAGGATTGGAGCCGATGGAATCTGTTCTTGAAGGAATAGAATACTTATCTTCAGAAGGAATATTTCCGATAATGAGCCCGTTCATTCCCATGGTTGGTACTGACTATGAAGGCAAAGAAGCGCCTGATGCAGACTGGGTCTGGGAAGTACACGAAAGAGCAACTGAAATTATTCATAAAAATTTACCCGATGCATTCTGCGATGAAATTTGGGACGGCGATATAGGAATATGCCCTTCATGCACAACCACAAAATTATTTTTTGACTTCATGAGGAGAATTGTTCCAAGGGAAAACCCAAGAAGGATTATGTCTAATCAGAGTGTCGAAGCATTTTTGTGAGGAATAAATTCTTGTGGGTCGGTAGCAAATCTTAGAACAACATCACACACTCGCACACACTTAATTCAACTTCCAACCGCTCCTCTTAAAAGAATCTAATTCCAGAGTTATGTTTCCAATCATAACATTCAGTTGAGATTTTAATGGAACCCGTGCGTCATCATCAGAAAACCAGCCGGCAAATTCACCTGTCAGTCCGAAGATGCCCGTGAAATTGGCCGTTCCGTTACAACGGATTGCTTTCAGATCATGATTCGAAATCGAAACCGCTATTTCTTCTGGTTTGGAAGAGAAGAAATAATTGACAGAAGTCTCCGCTTCATTCATGAAAACGGGAACAAGAAAATTTTCCGAAGAAAATGAGCTTAATCTTGCTGCATAAAATAGTGATAGCCCATCCTGAAATTTTACATTCTTGTTAAAAGTAATCTTCCTGTCGATCTCAACCTTACCGTTGTTTTCCTTCTTCACATAAACATACTGCGAATCATAATGGAACCTGTATTCGGTAACAACTATTGCATCTTCCTTATGCTCGGTTGCTTTGAACCATCTTGAATAGAATTCATTCCCATTATAAACCATATCCGATTCGAAGACGCTGTTAAGTTTGACCAACGGAACGCCTTCATAAGATTTCATAGTGCATTTAGCAGAATAAACCATGGCACTCCCCTCTTTCACAGATTTCGTCATTTTCATGTCCACTTCACCGAGACTTATAAATCCATACGACACAACATATCTTAATTCTTCTCCATCAGAAAAAACTTTCTGCTGTGAATAAGCATGATTCAAAGAAATCACAAATAGAAGAAACCAAATCATTGCCATAAATTTATGGCTCATAACTTTTCTTGTATTCATTATTTTAATTCTTGAAAGCAGGAGGCTGCCACTTATTTTTCTTGTAAGAAATAAGTTCGCAGACAACATTTCCCAATGTCGAATTATAATAAGCCTTAATAGGAACTCTGTAGTCGTCATCGGAAAGCAATATCAGAAACTCTCCCTTGAATCCGAACATTCCGAGATAATCAGAGATGCCTTCCATCTTTATCACGGAAATGTCATACTTGAACTTTTCGATTTTTACAACTGTCTTGTTGTTGTTATATGAATATCTGACGGAAGATTCTTCTTCGTTTGCAAATACAGGTATGTTATAGTTTTTGTTGCTGAATGAATTGAGCCGGTATTCGTATTGCCAGGAGATCTCATCGCGATAGTTAACATCTTTCTTTATTTGAAGGCGCTGGTCACGCTCGACATTGCCGTCGGTTTCCTTAAAAATCTTAACAATGCTCTTTGGATAATTGAATTTATAATCCGTTCTGGTTATTGACCTTTCCTTAAAACTTGTCTCATAGTATTTATCGGAGAATAATTCATCATCGTCATATTCCATCTCCGATTCAAGTATCTTATTAATTTTAATGAAAGGAACTTCAGGATAACTTCTAACTTCAAGCTTGGCATTACAAATTGTTTTCTTCCCTTCCTTTCTTACTGAAGTAATGTTATACTTCACATAACCCAGTTTAATGAATCCGTAAGACAATTCATATTTTAATTCCTCGCCGACATCCAGGACTTTCTCCTGTGAAAATGCCTCTGCTAAATTGAATAAAAGACTTGTATTCAATACACAGAGGCATGTTACGAATTTCAGAAAAAACATTATTGTTTCAACTTCGCTAATTTGATTGATTCATCAAACAAAGTAGTTGCCTTTAAAAATTGATCATCATCATTAACAAAGACAAGATAAGCGCCATTATTTCCCCAGAGATCTCTGGCTATTTGAAACTTGATTGAGGTCTTTATGAAATCGAGGTCCTTATTATATTGTTCTTCATTAAACACCACTCCTTTATCCGCCGCCATTTTCTTAAGTTCCGAAAGCATGTTTTCATCAACATTGAATCTGTCTCTGAATTCCATCGGGGTCTTATATGAAGCTTCAATGTTACTCTTATTATTTCCCATGTATCTTTCGGTAAGAATGTAAAAGAGATTTAATCTTCTCAACTGAACAGAGTAATCAGTCAGAGTATCAAGCTTCACTATATAGTCGGGAGTAATTCCTCCTCCTCCGTAAACTGTTCTGCCGCCGAATGTTTTATACTCGGGCTTGGTTGAATCTTGCGAGTCATGTTTGTGCTCAAGATTATCTCCCTCTACTTCTGTCACGGGTTTGTCAATGTATTTTCCACCTTCGTATGACTTCTGGATCAGCCTTCCTGAAGGAGTATAATATCTTGCCGTTGTAACCCTGAAGGCTGAACCGTCGGGAAGATCAAACTGTCTCTGAACGAGTCCCTTTCCAAATGTTGTCTCTCCGACTATCAATCCCCTGTCCCAGTCCTGAATTGCACCCGAAACAATTTCGCTTGCAGAAGCCGATCCGCCATTTACAAGCACAACCAATGGTATGTCCGTATAAGCGCCGCCTTCTGAAACATATTCTTCATTGAAATCTTTTATGCGGCTTTTTGTGTAAACTATTTTCTGACCTCTCGGAATGAATTCGCTTGCAATCTTAAATGCCTGGTCGAGGTAGCCTCCGGGATCGCCCCGCAAATCGAGAATGACTTCCTTCATTCCTTTATTCTTAAGGTCAGCCATTGCCTTAATAAACTCATCATAAGTCGTAGAGGAGAATCTCGAAACTTTGAGATACCCGATATCATCATTATACATGAAGGAAGCATCAATGCTATATATAGGAATTTTATCTCTGGTAATTTCAAACTCTAACGGTTCATTCAAACCGTATCTAACTATGGTCACATTGACTTTCGTCCCTTTGGGACCTTTGAGTTTTTTCGGAACATCTTCTCTTGAAATTTTTATTGCACTCTGTCCGTCAATCTTTACAATTTTATCTCCTGCAAGAATCCCAAGTTTTTCAGAAGGTCCGCCGCTTATCGGAGAGACAATTGTCAGCGTATCATTTACTATATCAAATTCAACGCCGATTCCTTCAAAGCTTCCCTGGAAATCTTCGTTCACTCTCTTAAGCTGGTCAGCGCTGATATAAACAGAGTGAGGATCAAGCCCCTGCAGCATTCCTTTGATTGCGTCCTCTGTCAGCTTTTGCGAGTCAACATCATCTACATAATATCTTGAAGTAACTTCAAGCGCATCACCAAATTTCTTAACCTGCGAAGTGATCTTGTCGTCAGAGACTGCATCTTGTATTTTCATCCCTACAAAAATACCTACAGCAAGCAAGACAATGCCAAGCGCGAAGACTATTTTTTTATTCATTATTCTTTATTTGGGAATTAATTTAGTTAATTTAAAAATACGGTATTATCACTATATAAGAAATACTAATGTATACTATAATGTTCCTGTGGTGGTTACACAACTGTTTACACCGCCCAATATTTGAAATTTTTAAAATATCTTCGGCATTTACAAGATTATGCTTCGCTTCAATCAATCACTCAATTGTGAGGCAATGAATTTTGATATTATCGGTCTCGGTTAAATCTTACTTTTGAATTGACTTATTTTCATAAATTATTCATTATTGAATAAATATTTCCGGAGGATAATGAGAGGATACGTACTCTTTGTGTCAAATTAAATATTAAAATCCCAAATAATGAATTCATTTAAAACGAAAGCTCTTGTTGCATTTATAATCTCATTGTTATTCCTTCAGGATTCTTTTTCTCAAGGAAGTGGTAATAAGTATGCAGGTGAGTTTTTATACCTGGGGGTCGGTGGCAGACCTAAAGGAATGGGCGGCGCTTATGTTGCGCTTGTTAATGATGTAACGGCGGGATACTGGAATCCGGGCTCGCTGTCAAAGATCAACTACCCGCAATTTTCTCTCATGCACGAGGCACAGTTTGGAAACCTTGTGAACTATGATTACGGATCTGTAGGTATTCCCTTCGGAAAAAATTCATCTCTGGGATTCAGCCTTATCCGGTTGGGTGTTGATGATATTGCAGATACAAGAAATGCACTGATTGATCTTAACGGTAACGGAGTTCTTGAAGAAAATCTTGGTGAGAGACTTGACCCTTCGAAAATTACATACTTCAATACTTCCGATTACGCGTTTTACCTTACTTATGCCAAGAGACAGTCAGATAATTTTACTTATGGAGCTAATCTCAAGGTAATTAGGAGAAACATTGCAGAAGAAGGAGCATGGGGTCTGGGTTTTGATGTTGGCGCTTCATACAGCCCGTTTACCGGATTTTATCTCGGCGCAAATCTGATGGACCTCACCACTACATACCTTTCTTGGTCAACGGGAAAGAAGGAAGTGATCTCGCCTACTGCAAAAATCGGAACGGCATATCAGATTGATTTCTTGAAAGGTAAACTGACACCGGTCGTTGATTTTGATGTCCGTTTTGAAAACAGAAGGCAAAGCGCAAATGCAAACCTGGGTCCTGTAAGCTTTGATATGCATGCCGGCGTTGAATATACTTTTAAGGATTTAATAAGTTTAAGAACAGGGTATAGCGATCTCGGAAATCTTACTCTCGGTGCAGGTGTGAAACTGCCTAAGATCAATATTGATTATTCGTTTTCAAAATTCGACGGACTCGAAGATCTTGGCAACAGCCATCTGATCTCACTGATATTCACTCTTGAAGAAGATAAATTCCAGAGGAAGTAATTCTAAAATCATCAGCAATTTAAAAAAACCTTGTTAACTCTGTCTTAACAAGGTTTTTTTATTTTGAGAATGTCAGGTTTATAATTCGAATCGGAAAGCACTTGAAAGCTCTTTTCAAATAAATTAATAAATTTTGTCAGACCTTATTCGTTCTGAATTGTTAACAAAATCCGAATGAAAGAAAAAGTTGGTATAGCGATTCATGGCGGCGCGGGAACGATTCTTAAGTCCAGAATGACTGCCGAAAAAGAAACTCTGTATTTGAATGCATTGAGGGAAGCATTGAATGCCGGATGGAATCATTTGAAAAGCGGCGGAAGCTCTCTCGATGCGGTCGAACTTGCAGTTCGTGAACTTGAAGACAATCCGCATTTTAATGCCGGAAAGGGATCGGTTTTTACGAATGAAGGAAAACATGAAATGGATGCTTCAATAATGGATGGCAAGGCTCTGAAAGCGGGATGTGTCTCTATGTTGAGCCGCGTCAGAAATCCAGTTTCACTTGCGCGGAAGATTATGGAGTGTTCGGAGTTTGTTTATCTAAGCGGAAAGGGAGCAGAGTCTTTTGCAAAAGAAATGAATCTCGAATTCGAAAGCGAGGAATATTTCTTCAGTGAATTCAGATACAGGCAACTTCAGGATTCAATGAGAGAAAATGTAATTCAACTTGACCATTCCGAAAGGGAAAATGAAAAAAAATTCGGCACAGTCGGAGCGGTAGCCCTTGACATGAACGGCAATCTGGCGGCAGCAACTTCAACCGGCGGCATGACGAATAAAAAATTCGGGCGTATAGGGGATAGTGCAATTATCGGCGCCGGAACTTACGCCAACAATAAGACTTGTGCAGTTTCATGCACCGGACATGGCGAATACTTTATCAGAGGAGTTACGGCTTACGATCTGTCTGCATTGATGGAATACAAAGGCATGAATATCCGTACCGCGTCAGCAGAAGTAATAAATAAACTTTCAACGCTCGGCGGCGATGGCGGGTTAATTGCAATTGACAATGACGCAAACATCGAAATGCCATTTAACTCGGAAGGAATGTACAGGGCAAGTGTCAGCTACAAATCGGATACACTTGTTGCTATTTATTGCGACTAATGGTCGGAAACGTCTCACAATACTTTGTTCTTGAATTCTTCTATGCTCATATCAACTTCTTTCCTTACCCTTTCAATTTCTTCTCTTGCAATGTCTTCCGATTCGAAATGTATTTTTGAAATCTTTTCTTTTGCTGAAATTAAAATCCTAGAAGCTTCTTCAAGAATTGAATTCGATTTTTCTTCCGCATCCCGGACAAGTTTTTCCGTCTTCGCTTTCGCTTCATTTATGAATCTGCTTCCCCTATCAATATTTTCAAATCCATCCGACAATTCCTCTTCAACATAACTTTCCTCTTCTCTATTAATTAACAGCAGTCCGATACCGATTCCGGACAATATTCCCGCCGCTATACCAAGGACTAATTTGCTTGACATGATATTTTAAATTTAAAATTATGGCAAAAATACAACACATGAAATTACAGTTGTCCATAAACCATTCTTATCACCTTCGGCAGATTGAGTAACATTAAATGTTTTTATTATCTTTCCGCTTTGCTTATAAAGATTTTCTCTTTCATTCCAGGCTGTTTCGGGATCGAACTCTACACCGAGTGTCGTTGCGAGCATTGTTGCAGCAAGATCCTCTGCGTATTCCCCGGAAATCTTTTCGGTCTCGCCAAATGGATGGTGCTCCGAAATGTATCCGTAATGACTATCATCCGAAGGCAATGCAACTCCTATTGAAGATGCAATGAGTCTGTTTGGCTCATTTGTAAAATTTCTCGCCATCACACAGAATGTGATTTGTCCTGGTTCGAGTATTGCTTTTCCCTGCTCCGGAGAGAGTCTCTTACATCCTCCGGGAAATATGCTTGAGACAGTAACAATGTTGCACTTTTCAATTCCCGCTTGTCTCAATGCAAGTTCAAATGATTGGAGATAATCTTTATGCCTCCCTACTCCCTTTGTGAAAAATAACTTTGTTGGTTTAAACAATTTTAATTCTCCGATTTTAAAATGTTATATTATTCTGCTTGCTTTGTAACTCTTAAAAATTTTCTTTTGCCTACTTTAAAAACCATCCCGTGACGGATGTTCATTATGGAATTCACATCCGTAATTTTTTTCCCGTCAACATTTACGGCACCCTGCTCTATCAACTTCCTCGCGTTCGTCTTTGATTCGGACAAATTAGTTGAAGTAAGCAGATCAACAAGCTTCATCGAATCTTCCGAAATGTTCACTTCCGGGATTTCATCAGGCAATTCCTTTTTAATAAAGATTTTATCAAACTCTTCTATGGTTCTCATCGCCGCCGCTTCATCATAATATTGTTTCACGAGTTCCGTGCCGAGCCTGCGCTTCAGATCACGCGGATTCACTGCTCCGCCTTCAAGGTCGCCTTTGATTTTTCGCAGTTCATCATTACTTAAACTTGTACACAATTCAAAATACTTGTAGATCAGAGTATCAGGAATACTCATTGTCTTTCCGAATATGTCTTTCGGATCTTCAGTAATGCCGATTGCATTATCAAGAGACTTGCTCATCTTCTCATATCCATCAGTTCCTTCAAGCAACGGCATCGTTATCACGACCTGCTGTTCCTTACCATACCGTTTCTGAACATCTCTTCCCACAAGGTTATTGAATTTCTGATCGGTACCTCCCAATTCGACATCCGCATTAATTGCGAAGGAATCATAACCCTGCATAAGCGGATACAATAATTCGTGAAGTGAAATTTCAGTCTGCTCTTTGATCCTGTTTGTAAAATCATCGCGTTCGAGTATCCTCTGCACAGTAAACTTGCTCATCAAGTTTATCAGTTCCTTAAGATCAATTTTTGAAAGCCATTCCGAGTTGTAAACGACCTGTGCCCTTTCCATATCTAGAATTTTCCCGGCCTGTTGAAAATATGTTTCACCGTTTTGTCTGGTTTCTTCAAATGACAACTGCGGACGTGTTTTCTTCTTGCCCGAAGGATCTCCAATCATTCCCGTGTAATCACCGACTATGAGAATCGCATTGTGACCGAGGTCCTGAAATTGTCTAAGCTTATTCAGTACAACTGCATGTCCGATGTGCAGATCCGGACGCGAAGGATCACAGCCGAGTTTTATATTCAGAGATACATTTTTCTTAATGGACTTTTCAAATTTCCGGAACAACTCTTCTTCGGGAATTATCTCAACAGTTCCCTTCCTTATAAAATCCATCTGTTCTTTTGCCGGCGCAAATTTCATATCCTGCTTAGTTTCCTTTCAGTTTCTCTTTTCTTAATTGATTCACGTTTGTCATAAAGCTTCTTTCCTCTGGCAATTCCAATCTCCACTTTTACCAAAGATCCTCTGAAATACATTTTCAGAGGAACAAGTGTCAACCCCTTTTCCTGTAATGCCTGCTTAATCTTCCTGATCTCCTTTCTGTTTAGCAGTAATTTCCTGTTTCTTAACGGCTCATGATTGTTAATGTTTCCGAATTTGTATTCGCTGATGTGGGAATTAATAAGCCAGACTTCGTCATTCGATATTCTTCCGTATGCATCCTGAAGATTCGCTTTGCCAATCCTTAGCGACTTCACTTCGGTTCCTGTAATAACTATTCCTGCTTCATACTTTTCGAGTATCTCGTATTCAAAATTAGCTTTCCGGTTTGTAGCAATTACTTTAATTTGTTGTGTATCGCTCACTAAAGTTTAGCAAATTAAAATTTAAAAAAAGTAAAATCAATTTACTTACTATGAAAGTCATTCAGATTCCGCTGAATCCGTTTGCCATGAACTGTTATATCTACTTCAATGAAAAATCCGGAGAAGGAATAATCATTGATCCTGCAGCATCTTCACGCGAGGAAGAAGAGCGGTTAAAGAATTTAATCAAAGAAAATAAAATAAATATCAGATTTATTCTTAACACTCACGGTCATCTCGACCACATCTTGGGAAACAAATTTGCAAAGGAATATTTCAAAGTGCCGGTATTAATGCATGCTGATGACGAATTCATGCTGAAGAACGCCGTTTCCCAGGGCACAATGTTCGGACTTGAAATTCCCCAACAACCCGGGGTTGATATTTTTATAAGCGAAGACAGTTCCGTCAAATTCGATGACAGTGAATTGAGGTTTATCCATACACCCGGTCATTCTCCCGGAAGCGTCTGCATTATTGATGACAAAGCAAAGAATGTGTTTTGCGGTGATGTGATTTTTAAGAATTCAATTGGCAGAACCGATCTTCCCGGCGGAGATTACGATACGCTCATTTCATCAATTCAAAACAAACTTTTCACAAATTGTGATGACGACTTCAGTTTATTTCCCGGACACATGGAGATTACAAATATCAAAGATGAAAAAAGATACAATCCCTTTCTTGTGTGACAGTGACAGTGTCATTGTCTTTTCTGTTTCTCACCAAAGGTTTTCACAATGACAGAATGAAACGCAAAGGTTCAAAAACTTGGTTTGAAGTTTGTTGCAACTTCCCTCAATTCCTTTTCTACCGTTGAATTGAAATTTCCTGCCGGAGTAATGAACCTTAACACATAGCTGAAATTTTCACCATCGGTAATTTTGGTTCTGTAATAATAAATAATTTCCGTAAACTCGCTGTCCTTATACTTTGCGCTTCTGCCATCATAGTTTCCGTTATCAAAATCAGCATAGTCTCCTTCCCTCTTGGGTATGTTCAGAGTTAAGTCCTTTTCCAATGTGTAAATAAAATCTTCAAGGTTTTTCACCTCATTGACTTTGAATGCGAGCAGCATGACAGCAATCTTGCCGTCATTCTTTTCGAATGAATATGATATCGCATCTTTTTTATTTGTCTCTTCAACTTTTCTCTGTGACCATCCTGAAGGGAGAGAAAATTTGAACTTATAAGTTGGATCATCAACTTCGGTCTGTGATTGTGCGTATCCTGTTAAGAAGTATATTATGCACAGAGTCAAAAACAATTTTAGCTTATTCATTACTTTTGTTAAGGTTAATAAAAAATTTTTTTATGGAAGTTTCTTTTTCATATTCTGATACTCTTCTTCATATAGTCCTTTCGTCGGATCAGGCTTAGGTCTAATTTTATTTAACTTTGAGATGACATTGTTTATCCTGTCCTGGGGAAGCGGGTGTGTTGCAAGCATTCTTTCGAGATCACCCGGGGTCTCACCCTTCTTCTTCTGCTGTTCTTTTATTTTATCGAAGAAAAATCTTATTGCACCCGGATAATATTTTGATCCGGTAAGATATTTAATGGAATAATTATCCGCCTCTTCTTCGTCCGCTCTGCTGTTAGCCAGAAATCCAAGTCCGACAAAAAGATTTGCCGCAATATCTGCAAGGACATTCGGATTACTTCCGAGTGCCAGTCCCAGTATCATGCTCACTCCGTAATATGAAGTCAGCCGCTGCGTCATGTGTCTTCTTTCTGCATGTGCAATTTCATGAGCTATGACTCCTGTCAGCGCAGCTTCATTGTCCAGAAATTTCATCAGTCCTGTATAGACATAAATAAAACCTCCCGGGATGCAAAACGCATTGATTGTACTGTCATCGTGAATGACTTCAAACTTGTAAGGGAATACATTCTTATATTCTATTGCCTTTGATGTATTAAGGACATATCTGCCGAGATCGGAAACATAATCCTTTATATCCTGATGACCTTTCATGATGGGATATTGTGTACTTTCATTTCTAATCTGCGCATCTATCTCTTTTCCCATATCAACATCATCCTGAACGGAAAAAATATTGGAACCGCAACTCTGAAGTATAGCAGTACCAAGAAGCGCCGTGCAAATAATAACAACCGGCAAATAGTTGAAATATTTTCTATGCTTTTTGATTAGTGTGTGCATGCTTTAAAGTACAATCATTTTTTGAATATTGTTCCTCTGTTTCAAATATGTTAAACATGTCAAACTCATTTACCCTTAAACACAGGTTTCCTTTTTTCAATGAATGATGAAATACCTTCTTTAAAATCTTCCGTTGTTCCGGCCTCCTCCTGATATTTACATTCAAGTTTCAGGATATCTTCCAGTGATGATTCAAATGATTTATTCAGGATGTCTTTGATCATGCCGATAGCTTTTGTCGGGCTTGCTCCGAATCTCTTTGCGGCTGCATCAGCCGATTTCATCAGCAAGTTGTTGCTTACGACGAGCTCATTTACGAGACCAAGTTTCTTGGCTTCAGACGCAGACAATTTTTCTCCCGTTGCAAACATTTCAAACGCCCGGGCATATCCGATTATTCTGGGAAGAAAAAATCCTGAACCGCTGTCGGGAACCAATCCAACGTTAACAAAGACTTCAATCAGCGTAGAGCTTTCGACTGCAATTCTATAATCACATGCCAATGCAAGCGACAAACCCGCACCCGCAGCAACACCATTCAAAGCGCAGATTACGGGCTTCGGAAGTTTTGCAATCTGAACTATCAAAGGATTATATCTATTCTCAAGTACTTCCCTGAAAGTCATTTTTCTTTCATTAAAATCTTTCAAATCCTGACCGGAACAAAAAGCCTTTCCCGATCCTGTGAGTACAACACATCTGATATTTTCATTTTTTTCAATGTCTCTGAATACATCAAGAAGTTCCGCGAGCATTTCATCATTAAAAGCGTTGAAGACTTCGGGACGGTTAAGCGTGATAGTCATAACTCCGTTTGCTTCACGGATTAAAATTGTTTTATACATTTACAAAAATTGTTTTTCACAAAATAAACTATTTGAGGAAAATAATAAGTGATAATGTTTGTTCAGTATTTAACCT
>JBDHXH010000070.1:0-14371 GCA_039810605.1 Ignavibacteria bacterium
GTGAGTCGTGAGTCGTGAGTCGTGAATCGTGAGTCGTGAATCGTGAGTCGTGAATCGTGAGTCGTGAATCGTGAATCGTGAATCGTGAATCGTGAATCGTGAATCGTGAATCGTGAGTCGTGAGTCGTGAATCGTGAATTGTGAATCGTTAATCGTGAATCGTGAATCGTGAATCGTGAGTCGTGAGTCGTGAATCGTGAATCGTGAATCGTGAACTAACGATTGACCATTAACGATTTGCCGATTGCCGATTGCCGATTGGGTATTTTTTGAAAACCCTTCCTTTGCTATTCAATTCGAGAATTGCTAACTTTTTACAAACATACTTCTGATAAATTTTAATAAATCATTATGAAAAAAATAGTAATTCTTACCTCTTTATTTGCTATTTCTATATTTTCAAATTTATACTCACAGCAGGATGCTAACGGATGGTATTGGTTGAACGGTAAGCCAACCGGTAATAATTTAAACTGGGCTTTTATTACAAGCACAGGATCTCAATTTGTATTGGGAAATAAGGGTACGTTTGCAAGTTCCAGCGATGGCGGAAGTCAGTGGGCGATCAATAGCCAGGTTGGATTGTTTGACGCAGCGCTCTCGCACAAAGATTTAAGAACAGGATTCTTTCTGGACGAAAATACCGGGTTTGCCGCAGGTGGTTTAGTTGCAAACACTGTTCAAGGCGTGATTTCCAAAACTATTGACGGTGGTGTAAGTTGGAACAACTACCAATACAATGATACCAGCGGCTCTGTCAACGGAATGTATTTCATCAATGCAAATACCGGCTTTATTTGCGGAGGAACCAGAGTCAGAGTACATAAGACTACTGATGGCGGCGTAACGTGGACTGACATTTCAAACGGGCTTTCAGGAACAAACACATACAATGCGATCTTTGCGATTGATGAAAACAATATCTACATGACATTCACAACCAGGAGACTTTACTATACATCAAACGGTGGAACAAACTGGTCGCTTATTACTCTTCCGGGAACGACAGGCGGTTCAACTATGACGGATGTTAATTTCAAAGATGCAAACACCGGGTATGCATGCGGTAGTCCGAATTATTTTGCATATACAACCAACGCAGGAGCGAACTGGACACAAAACAATCCATCTGCTCCATCTACCAGTGCACAGAAGGATATTGCTTATGATGCCGGTGTGGTGTACATGATTGGAACTTCAAGACCTTACCTTTACAAATCTTCTAATGACGGCGCTAACTGGGATTCAGTCAGATTTTTTGATTCGGTAAATGTTAACCAATCGTTATTGGTATCCGTTAACTCGCTCTCTGTAAGAGGAAACGATATAATGATTGTTGGTGCAAGCGGATACATCACTATAAGTACAAATGGAGGAGCCAATTGGACGAACAAAAACTACTCCGTAAATTCAGGAAGTAATTTTTATTACAGTATTACGATGAAGTCACAGTCAGATATTTGGCTAAGTTCAACGGGTGGAGTAGGATCGCTTCTCCATACCACCAATGCCGGAACAAACTGGACTGCCATACCTTCTGCGCACAATGTTGCAATATTTCAGTTGGATTTCCCTACAGATGATACAGCATACTCTTGCGCAGGTAATGTTGCAGGCAGTATCGGACAGGTAGCAAAATCAGTCAACGGAGGAATGAACTGGAGCTTGCTTCCAAATCCAATGGCGAATCATACATATCTTACTCTGGATTTTCCAAACGGCACTACAGGGTATGTTGGCGGAGGCGGATCCGGTCTGCCTTCTAATGTATTCAAAACCATAGACGGCGGATCGTCGTGGATAACTCAATCGTTAGGAACCACCGGTTCTGTTCTTAGCATTAAGATGCTAAATATAGATACGGGATATGCAATGTCTTCATTACTCTTTAGAACATCAAACGGAGGAACAAACTGGACTTCATCTGCGCTTCCTTCCGGTACATTTACAAATATGTATGTATTGAATAATGATGTAATATTTGTTAATGGTGCTACCGCACCATCAGGGGGAAATCCGCTTGTTTATAAATCAACCAACGGAGGCAGCTCATGGATAAATGTCACAGGAGATTTTCCGGATTCAGTTACGGTGAACAGAACAAGATGGCTCAACCTTAACGATGGAGTTGCAGGCTGTACAAACGGACTCGTAGCAAAGACATCCAACGGAGGTTTGAACTGGTCTGTTTCCAATCCGGGTTTCTCAAATATATCTGATGTCGCATTCCCTGAAAAGAATTTGTGGTACTCTGTCAGTAATAACGGAACAAATTATCCAATCGGGAAAAAGTCGGAAAATATCTCGAGCATTACAGTAAATCTCAATGTTGGTATTGAAGGATTCTGGAACGGAACTACACAAGTTCCTGACACTGTAACCGCAATTTTGAGATCATCCGTATCACCTTTTGATTCAATTGATGCAGCAAGTACAGTACTGACTCCAAATTCAAGTTATGGAACATTCCAATTCGATGCAGCTCCGTCCGGAAGCTATTACATTGTAGTAAAACACAGAAATTCCATTGAGACATGGAGCGCATCTCCTGTTAGTATGACATCTGGTGGAAATTACAATTACGATTTCACTTTATCTTCATCAATGGCATTTGGAAACAATACCATTTTGAAGTTGGGACGATATTGTTTATACAGTGGTGATGTGGATCAAAATGGAATCGTAGATTTATCCGACTTGATTTATGTTTACAACGATGCTGCCGCGGGTGTTACAGGGTATGTAAGAACCGATGTGAATGGAGATAACATAACTGATCTTTCAGACATAAACATAACGTTTAACAATGTAAATAACTTTGCAATAAAAGTTATTCCTTAGTTTCGTATTACCGGATGCCATCAAGGCAGAAAGGAATTTTGAAAAAAACCCTGCTATGTTTTACATGACAGGGTTTTTTAGTGTAGTACATCTGATAAAGAAAGGAGCCGAACGGCTCCTTTCTTTGAATCGTAAGAATGTCGCAAGATCACAGACCGAATTTTACACCTGTATTCATCTGGAATCCGTTATTCTTGGCTGATATAGTACCCTTGGAAATATTTGTCAAGCCAAGTGAGTATCCAAAGCCGGTAAATAATTCTACTCCGGGTGCTACTTTGAATTCGGCACCGCCGCCGAAGTAAAGCCCGAAATCAATGGTGTTATAAGACAAGCTGTTATCCGAAGACCGCTTCACCTGTCCGTTAACCGTTGCCTCTCCGGTAGCAGAAAGCTGCATACTAACGGTTGGACCTGCTTCAAAATATGGTCTTACTTGGTTCAACGGTATCTTTGCCTTGATCATGAGCGGAACTTCGATATAGCTGTAACTTTCTGTAAAGATTGAGCCTAATTGATTCTGAAATGTATAACCTTTCATAATGAACCTTGCTCCCGGTTTTATTGATACCACATTTGAAACACCTATATCTGCAAAACCCCCAATCATAAAACCGGTTTTAGAAGTAGTGTTAAACATCGGAGTAGTGCTGATGTTTGCAAGATTGATGCCTCCTTCTAAACCCATACTGGTTGACTGTGAATAAGTATTTGTAACAAACGACATTAGCGCTAAAACAACTGCTGCTATAAGTTTCGAGAATTTCATTTTTTTAATTCCTTTCTTTCTTAGTTTTTTAATTTTTATTGAACTGTGTAACTTGATGTAACATTGAATGGAGAATTTCCGGCAACCCCTGTGAAATCGAACTGCCACTGCTGACCTGGCGTAACGTTGATGTATTCTTTAATGGTGTAAGTTGAACCTTTGCTGAATACAATGTTCGGGTCATTGATTTGGATCCTGTCGGTAAACTGCTGTTCGGGGAAGCGGCAAACTGCACTTGTGATTTTTACATCAGCAGAAGGAGTGAACAAAAATTCAATACCGGTGTTTGGTCCGTTTCTCTGGGATATCTGGAAACTTACACTGTTGCTTTGATTTGGTCCTAGAACGTCGCTCTTTGTACATCCTTCAAATGCAGCCAGTGCCAAGAGTCCCAGCATGACCGACATTCTGAAAATGTTTTTTGCTTTCATTGTTTTAATTTTAATTTGTTAATTAGTTGGTTTATTTGCTATTGCGATGAAATAGCTTCTTTCAATTTCCGTTAAATTGTTTTTTACAATTTTCAATTTTCTCTTTTGATTATTATTAGTTTGATTGTTAATTGGTTTTCAATACTCACCAACTCACCTACTCAAAAAATTTTCATTATTTTGTTTTTTCTTTTTAATTTTCTTTATACCTTCACCTTTCCGAATAAGATTTGTTGGCAGGATTTCATTGAACTCATATTTGCGTATCTGTGCCATTCTTATCCTGCTTTGAATAGACGTTTTACCGGAATTATTCTTTTTGTTTTTTTTCATGTTTTCAATTCTCAAACTGATACAAAAATAATTTCCGATGATGAAGACGGCAAAGAATTTTTTCCCGGTAACTAAACAGCAGAGCCGGCAGTCTGAACAATAACAAAGGCTCTTTTTAGACTGCAATCGCAAATAATGGGATGTAAGGACTAAGCAACATTTTGTTGTGAATAATCTAAAGTTGATAAATATTTTAAGGACTTTTTCGAAAAATGAAATGAAAGAGTTCGAGAAATTCATATCCTCACCTTTCTTCAACAGAGGAAGAAATTACACGCCATTCTTTAATCAGTTAAAGAAATTCTACCCGAGTTTTGATAAGGGAGATATGACACCCGAATACATTTACGCCAAAATATTTCCCGGCAAGAAATTCAACAGACAAATCCTGTGGAATATGACTTCAGGAATGCTTGCAATGGCTGAAGAATTTTTAGTGCATGTATCTCTTAGGAAAAATACATTCTTGAGGCAGCAGCAGGTTGCAGAAGAATTTCTTGAAAGAAAACTTTCGGTTTATCACAACAAAAAAATTGATGATATGGAGACAGCGCTTGCGAAAACCGGGTTAAGCAGCGATTATTTCCGCAATATGTCGAATCTTGCAGGTGCTAGGGTATCGAATCTTTATTTGGAGGATACTCAACATTTGATTTTTGAACATATAGTTAGCAAAGGCGAATATGTCATAATGAATTTCATGAAAGACATTTCAGACGTTGTTGCGGGAATAGAATCAAGTTCCGACATGTATAATACACCGCTTGAAGCAAATGTACCATTTCAGTTTGTCAAGAAACTGCAGCTGGAAAAAGTGATTGAGTACGCGTATAAAAAAAATTTCAAATATGCGGCAATATTTGAAATGTACTACCTTTCAATAATGATTGTGCTTGAGTTTGAAAGAGAGGAGTATTTTTTTAAACTTAAAAAATTGTTCGAGGAAAATTATGGTTCTTTTTCCCGGGAAGAAAAATACGAGTGGATCATTGGGATCACGAATTATTGCGTGGTAAAAATAAACACCGGCAATAGTGAGTTCAGAAAAACGATTTTTGAACTTGATAAATTCAAGCTCCGCG
Source organism: Ignavibacteria bacterium (assembly GCA_039810605.1). GTDB lineage: Bacteria > Bacteroidota > Ignavibacteria > Tepidaquicellales > Tepidaquicellaceae > JAGPCH01. The sequence goes on from JBDHXH010000070.1 coordinate 5,457, forward strand.
AAGGTATTGTATTTCCAAAAAGATATATGTCAAAGACTTTGTATCTGCAAATACTTGGAAATGCTCTTGCCGTCAATGAAACTGAATGGGCGAAGGATTATATTGAAAAGTATATTCCCAGACTCAAGCCGTCATACCAGACACCAATGCAGGCGCTAAGCTATGCCTGCATTCATACTTTATCTAAGGACTATGACAAAGTTCTTGAAAATCTGGGCAAGGTTAAATTTGTTGATGCAATTGATAAGGTTTATGTAAAATCAATTTACATAAGAACATATTATGATCTTGATGAATTCGAAATATTTTTGAATCAAATAGATTCAATGAAGCATTTTCTAAGTAAGAATAAGTTACTGGGAGATTATTTCAAAAAAACATATTCAAAAACATTGAATTGTCTAACCAAACTTTTAAGTGTTAGAGAAACAAATGACCTCCTGGAGGCGGAACTCCTTGAAAAGATAATCAAATCCGACAAGCAAATTCAAATGGGGGAATGGATGCTGGAGAAGATCGGGGAGATAAAGGCAAATTCTAAAATGTAGATGTGTAATGATATTAAAAAGCAGCAATTGATTATCAGAAACCAATTTACTCGTTTACACATTTAGAATTCATAATTGGAATCAGGGTTTCAGCTCATTTATCTTTTCACCAAGCCAGATAAATTTGTATCGAATATCTTTGTCAGCTTTTAGTTTCAGATAATCAAGTATTTGTTATCTACCCTTCAGGGCGGATTACGGTTGATTGATTTCCTTGCTTGTTTCGTGAATCTCGTTGTTCGAATTAATTTCATAAATCCCTCTCATAACATCATCAACATTTTCCGGTTTCAAAATACCCTTTTTGAAATTCCGATTCAGCATCTTTGACATTTTCTAATAATTGACTTCTTCCTCTTTCTATTAGTCCCCGCTTTTCAATTTCCAAACAGTTTCTTGCTCCTCAATGGAAAGGGAATCAAACTCTTCAATCATATTTCTGATCTTTTTATTCATAATACTAATCCTTTTATTAGCATCAAATGGTTGTGCAGAGAATTCGTGAATAAATTCGTTCTCCGTCAGGGTCCGGAAAAGCATCGCAGACTCTGACGCGGGGCTATAAAGGAGATTGGAAAGGAGGGTTCAAAAAAGTTGTACCAAGAATTTAGAATTTAAGATTTAAAATTTACAACTTAAAATTGTATGACAGCCCTGCATTCGGCGATGCAATTATGTGAAAATGTTCGCGTACAATTCATGGGCTATAATTTGAGCGTTACTTAACAATTTTTTCCGGGCAGAGTCGTCCCGATTTATCGTAGACTCTGACGGCTAAATTTTAAACAATAAAAAAAAATGTGTGATTTAATTGCAATGTCATTTAGCGAAGCAGTGCGTCCAAATTTTAATGTTAAAGGATTCAGATCAAAGGGGGAACAAAATCCTGACGGATGGGGAATCGGTTATTATCCTGACACTTCAGCGCAAATAATCAAAGAGCCCATGCAGGCAGGGGTGAGCATTCTTTCAAAATTTATTCAAATATATCCGGGTATAGTTTCAAAGATCATAATAGGACATGTAAGGAAATCCAGCGTAGGAGAAGTTTCACATCGGAATACTCATCCATTTTCAAGAGCACTTGAAGGGAAAGAATATGTCTTTGCACATAACGGCTCTCTTGACGGATTCCATGCGCTTCATACCGGAAGATTTAAACCAATCGGTCTAACAGATTCGGAGCACGCATTTTCACATTTGCTTCATGCAATGGAGTGCAAAGGAATTTCAAGCTGGAGCAAGACTGAATTTCAATGGCTTAATCTTGTGCTTAGAGAAATAAATGCATTCGGAAAATTCAATTGTGTCTTTTCAGACGGCGAATATCTTTTTTGCTATCACGACATGAATGATTTTAATTCTTACAGGATAGTTCAGAGAAAGAATCTTTTTGAAAATGCAAAACTTCAGGATGATGAGTTTGATATACATCTTTTCGATGAAAATAAACACACACAACGGGGTTTCATTATTGCTACCAACCCGTTAACAGATGAACCATGGGAAAAATTTTTGCCCGGAGAACTAATGGTCTTCAAAAACGGTGATATGATTTTTTCATCAAGATTGTAAAGACTTCTCAAGGAAGTGTTTCCACGCTGAAATACAAAGTGGATTTTATTTTACCACAAATCTCACAATTTTAATTTTCAGCAATCAAATCTAATTGGATTATAAATACACGCTAATAGTCTTTTTATTCTTCCAGACGAGTTTCGCATTGCTGCATAATACTTGCCAATGTCAGCCTCTGAAAATGGGAGAAGTTAAGTTCGGTTTCACCAAGACAAAGACATTTGAAGACGATGTATTGAATTCCACCATTGCGATATCTTCAGCAGATCAATTCAGCAGATCAATTCTCACAGAAGACATTCATAAGCTTAAAAAATTTTATTTTGATAACGGATTTTTTGATGCTCAAGTTGACACCGTGGTAGGTTACAGCCGGGATGAGAAAGTGAATGTGGAATTCATCATTTCCGAAAATAAAAGATTCACGGTTGACAGTATTTTTTTTAAAGGTCTTGGAAGTATTTCACCTGAAGCGAAGAAACTTCTTGCCAAGATAGAATTGATTAAACCAAAAGATTTTTATAACAGGAAACAGATTGTAAATAATACAAACGAAATTATAAGTATGCTCATTAACAACGGATATATGTACGCCAGATTGCCTGAAGATTCCGGAACAATTGTAAGAAGATATGATTTTTCCTCAAAAGATGTTGTAACAGTTACAGTGAAATTCTACGGAACAGACTCATTGTTCTATTTTGGAAAAACTAAAATTCAGATTGCAGATAACAAATATGGAGTCTCGCAGGAAATGCTTGCCAAGCTTATTGAATACAAGGAGGGTGAGATTTATAACAATGAAAAAAAACTAACGAGTGAAAAGGACATGACAAATATTCCGATAATACAGAGCACGAGAATAATTGTTGATAAAATAGACAAAGACTTGCACGTTGATTTCATAGCTATGGTCACTTTAAACAAGAGGCATGAAATTATCCCTTCACTGGGAGGAGTAACTTTGGAAAACAGTTTTTATTTGAGCGGCTCGATAGAGTATCAGAACAGATATTTTTTGGGAAACGGAAAGTCATTAAGTCTTGAACTGGATGCATATTACAATTCTCCAAGTCTGAATCGTTTTTTACTCTCTGCCTGGATCACGCAGCCAAATTTGTTCAATAAAAAAAGTTCATTGAGGGATATGATCACGATTGGTTTTTACAACAGAGAAGATGCCGAGAACCACTATCTCGGCAACATAACAAGCGTGGACGTGAGTTTTCCGAAACATTCTTTTTTTACCTCCGGAATTTTTTCGCTGACTGAAGAGCTTGTCCGTTACATCTATGAGGATACAGCTAAGAAACCGTACACAATATTTAATACTGTTGTTAACATGACATTAGTGCGCGATAAAACCGATAATCCTTTTTCACCTGCAAAGGGTTATTATAATTCAATTACGGTTGGCAGTGCGGGAGTTCTTTCGCGATTAATCATAGATGCATTTGAACCCAATTGGAATTATTCACAATATATTCCTGTAGGATTGGTAAACAAATTTTATATGAGTCTTGGGTCTCCCAATAATGTAATTGCGACAAAGCTCATTTATTATGAAAACATTGAGTATGGATCGGGAGAAAAATCAGTAACCGTTCCGTCATTGTACAGATACTTCAGCGGAGGAAGCAACAGCCTGCGCGGATGGAAAGCAAAGACGAACGGAATTCTTAACAATACTTATGAAGGCGGTAACTTCCTGTTGGAAAGCAGTATTGAATTACGAAAAAAGATGTTTCCCGAAGCAAAAGATTTTGCCAAGAATATAAGCACTGCAATATTCCTGGATTTCGGGAATGTATGGGAAAAGAGCAAAGACTTCCGATGGGACGAGATCGCGCTCTCTGCAGGAGTAGGGCTAAGATATGATCTGGCCGTGGGACCCGTGAGACTTGACATTGGATACATAATTTATGATCCGAGTGCACCCGAAGACAATAAATGGTACTTCGATGACTTTCATTTCATAAATCACTTCGCAGTTCACTTCGCAATCGGACAGGCTTTTTAAAATTTAAATTTGTAAATAATTTTTAATCCTGTAGTTGATTCTGTTTGGGAATTGCTTATCACTTCGTCACCAAGTTGTTCCTGATAAAGTTCAATCATTATTTTCTCGGGCAGGTCTGCTTTAAGCAGTTTGTTCAAAGGATAATCAATCGAATATTCCAGGTTTGTTGATTCTCTGAAAATGTTTGCTCCAACAGTTACGGTAGCCTCTCCAAATTCCGACATCATCTGCACTTCGGTATGCGGCTCTGTTCCTTGTACGTAATTAAATTCTGCATCCAGTATGAATGGAAATATACTCTGTAATGTTTGAGTAACAAAATATGAAAGATATACGGAACCGAATGACGAAGCCATTACTGTTCTCTCCGGCGTTGTCAGATCACTTTTGAATCTGCCGAACAGCAAATAACTTATTGCATCTGCCTGTCCATTGCTTCCTGTAACCTCCGATCCATTTTCTATTAATGCAGTCTTAACTTCAGGTTTGCTTGCACGACCTGTGATAATCAATTTCACTTCAACCTCCGATGTGCGCGCAGTACCTCGTTCTTCGGAAACCTTAGACCCTGTGTAAACCGCCTGTATATTTAAAACCGGATCATCAATCGGTCCGTCAAATGTAATCTTGCTGTCATTCAGTTTAAATGTTCTGTAAAATTTAAAGTATGAACTGCCAACAACATTTATATTTCCAAAAGCCCGTAGCTCGTTATTTATTGTTTTGAAAGTCAAATTACCATTTACATCTCCATACAACTTTGCGCGAGTTAACTTCTTGATGTCAACAGATGCGCTGACACTCTTTACTGTTTTAACATTAACATTTACATCCAAGAATTCAGGAAGTTTATTTCTTGAAGTATCTATTGCGTATTTTCTTTTTTGAAACGGATTGATTCCGAAGTATTCTTTTTCGGGTATGTAAATCACGGTGTCCCTGACAATCTTGTTAGTGTCATATTCGTTGAGGACATACACGAAGTTATCACCTGTCAATTCATAACCCGAAGTACCTTTAGGTATTGAAGAAATCTTTGCCTTGTTGATTATTAGTTGTCCTCTGATTTTTAATTTCTCGAGATTTCCTTTTATTGTAATCGCAGGAAAGCCAATGCCTCCAAGCACATTGCCATTTACACCAAGTAGGTTGTATTGAACTTTATCATTCAGCAGCACCATGTCGCCCGAAAGCTGAAAATCCATATCATTGATTTTCAATCCGGAAAAGTCAATTGATCCAAACAAATCAATGTGTTTTGTTTTATCATCTTTGTTATAGAGCTTTAGATCATTCAATATCAATTTCGTATTTCGGGCATCGGCATTAAGATCAAAACTGTAGTTCATTCCGGTAAGGTCTGAATGGAAACTGCCTTCCGAAATCTTCAACTCTCCGTCAAGAACAGGGACGGACGTAACCCCCGTAACCTTTATGTCCCCGTTCAATGCACCCTTCAATCCCGAAAGTATCGGGATCATTCCGGTAATATGTTTAAACTGAAAATCATCCGCTCTCAACTGTAATGATACCGGTGTATTTGCAAATCCCGGACTTTCACTTTCGGAAAATGGATTTACATAAGGCAGATTTCCTTTGAGAGTCAGTCTTCCTGAATCTCCCGGATTAATTATTTCAACATCAAGCACGGCATTGTCATTTTTGTAAAGAGCTTTTACATCAATTGTACCAATGCTTTCATTGCTATGAGTGAGTTCTGAACTTTGCATCCTTACTGTCATTTCCGGATTCAAGGGAGTTCCCTTAAAATTAATAAACAATTCTTCTAAGACGCCTTCGGCATATCTTTTCTCATTTTCAGATGTATCTGCAAATTCAATCGGAAAAATTGCGTCTCTAAAATCCTTCAATTTAAGGTCATTAGCTTTCAGGGTTAAGTCGCTGTTTGAATCAAAAGAATATTTTCCGGAAATGTCTGCAGTTGTATTTCTGCTTCGCAATTTCATTTGCTCTATTTCGAAATCTTCATTGTCCATTTTAAATATCCAGTCTCCCGCATTCTGAATATTGTAATTGTCAAAAATCAATGTTGCAGTATCAGCAGTCGCAACGATTGATTCCCTGCGAAAGCTGAATGCGCTCTTGAACCTTCCGTACAAATCCGAATTCCGTCTGACCAACGCATCTATGGATGCCTGTGAGTTGTCAAGATTCAACAACACCCCTGCAGAATCAAATGCAATATTGTCAAAGAAAATCTTTTCAGCGGAAGATTGCAGGTTTATTTTCAGATTACCAGGTGTGTTGGACAAATGCAAATCGGATGAGAAATTTTTTAGAACTACCAGTGTGTCTCTGAAAACAAAGCTCGGAGCATTTATTCTTAAGTCCGAGACAAAGCCATTATTGCCATTCTCAATGTGACCTGATGAATTTCCGTTGAAGATAATACCGTAAGGAGCCAGCAAACGATTAGCCTCAACAGAATCTTTTACAACAAATGAATAATCAAAATCAATATCCTCGTTCCCGATGAAAGATACATTTGGGGTATCAGAAGACTCTGACAGCATTAATTTTTGTGAAATGTTTTCTGATACCGACTCGGCATTTTGTTTCAAAACATTTACTAATTCTTCTATCTTAAATTTGCCTTCGGCATTAAAGTCAGCTATGTCCGAAATTAGATTAATGGATTTTCCGGTTCCGGAAGTTTTCACGGACAAATCAATAACCGCATCAGGAGTTTGCAATGAACCATAGCTTGATTGTAAGACAGAAAAATTATATGAGCCGCTAAAATTTTCCGGACTGATTCCTCTTCCATTTATGTTAAAGGAAAAATTAAGATTGCTTTGATCCTCATCCGATTTTGTGATTGATGCAATATTCAGATTTCTTACGTCGCCGCTTATATTATAAATAGGATTTTTAATATCAGAAATGTTCACATTGCCTTTCACATTCAGTTTTCCTACGGAGGAACTGAAGCGCGCGTTAATGTCAAGGGCGCTGCCGTTTAATCCAATCTTTCCTGAAGAGTTGTTTATATTGTATCCTGCAAATTGTGAATGTCCCATTGTGTATGTTACGTTTGTCGTTATGCTCTTCGGATTGAACCCGATACCTGCAAAGTCTGCGCTAACATTAATGTTTCCCTTTAAAGAATTATCTTTCAAAAATTTACCCGGGTTAAGATTTTCTGTTGTGACTCTTCCTCTGTAACTTTTATTTTCCAGATCAATGTTGACATTACCATATAGATTGCCCGCAGACGTTGTGATGTCAAACTTTGATAAAAAGATGTCAACAGTTCCCGTATAGGTTAAATCCGGATAAACCGGTCCTGCATTTCTGAAATCAGCTATAGATTTTTCATTCAACAAAGTTGCCACATCTTCCGGATAGATTCTGGTGTTTTTAATTTCGGCATCAATAAACAGTTTGCCGGGTTCATCGAGGTTCTTCAGATTTCCCGTTAAGTTTATTTCTGAATTGTGAAGCGAGAGGTTTAACTTTTTAATATTAAGATTTCCATACTTACCGTCTGCGGTGAGAGATAGTCCTGCGACGCTGTCGAGCATGTTAACGGACGGGAGGAAGAATCTAAGATCGGCAAAATTAAATTCCTTTATATTAATTTCAACTTCGACTTCTTTGTCTCTTAAATTTTCAAATGATTTGCTGTCGGCAATATTGATCCCCGACATTCTGCCTCTTTCAATTCTGATCTCGGATCTGCCTGTAACTAACTCAAGAGAGTTCACTTCTGAAATGGTATCTTTGACATTAACCTTGTAGTTCAGAGCAAACTTCTTCACATTGAAATCCGAATTTGTATTAAAAGAAAGATTTTTGATTACAAGATCTTGATAGCCGGAAGAATATTTTCCGTTAAGCTCAAGTTCAATGTTTCTCATTTCAATATTGTCGGGGTCAAAGTTTTTCATCTTAAGATTTTTCAATCTCCATTCAGGCATATCATTAATCAATTGTCCTTCAACAGACATTCTGCCATTTGCAATCTTAAAATTGTTAACGACAACATCCCAGTCAAACGGTGATTTAGTCGAATCCGGTTCTTGTGACTGCTCGAATAGTTTTGAAAAATTCCATACAATGCTGCTATCGGAATCCTTAATTTTTTTTAAATTCACTACAGGTGAATTAATATTCAGATCTTCAATCTTAATCTCGTGTTTAAGCAGACGCCATAAATCAAATTTTAGTTCAATGGAAGCGACGGAAAAAATTGAATCACTATGAAACCGGACAACGGCATTTTTCAAATATAATTCCTTAAGGATACTTCCTCTCGCAGAATCAGCTTCCACAAAAATTCCGGTTACTTGTGAGTTCTCATTAAGTTTATTTAGCGCGAAATCAAGAGCCCATCTGCTGAATGTGTCGGTTTGTATAAAGAAATACAGAAACATTGAAATGAGAATCAGGAAGGTTACAACAATTAAAACTATTTTCGAGATTTTTTTAGAAATGCCTGTCATCAGATTATAAAATTGTCACCGGCGGATTCATACCGGAGTTTGGAAGTCTGTGTCTCCCGCCAAAGATTGAAACATAAATCATAAGTGATCATCAGGAAATTTCAATTTTAAGTATTCATAAATTATCGAAATGAGATTGGACATTCAAGTGCCGGGCATGTCGGGCAATGAAAAGGTGAACACATCCGTCCAAAACGATCTCCAAAAGTCAGATCAAAATTTCATGTCCGGGGCTGTCCCAAAAGCAAGGATTTAATCGTAGCACAGGCTATTAGCCTGTAGAAATCCTCAAAAAACACAATG
>JBDHXH010000071.1:0-14254 GCA_039810605.1 Ignavibacteria bacterium
AACGATTCACGATTCAACGATTCACGATTCAACGATTCACGATTCAACGATTCACGATTCAACGATTCACGATTCAACGATTCACGATTGACGTTTCACGGAAAAATTGAAAAAAAAGAGACAGAAAAAAATCCTCGTTGTAAGAACTGACCGTGTCGGCGATGTTGTAATGATTACGCCGATGCTTCGCGAATTGCGAAGAACTTTCCCTGATGCATATATTGCAACTCTTACCAATCCGAACACTGCGGACATACTCATTGGCAATCCGCACATTGACAAGATTATCACTGACGACCTACAAGGAGATTCGTTTGATGCTGTTGTCTCTGAATTAAAGGAATTAAAGTTTACGCATGGTCTGCTTGTGATGCCGACAAAGAGAGCTGCCTATCAGATGTTCGCTGCCGGCGTCAAGGAGCGAATCGGAGTTGGAAGAAAAATTTACGAGCTAATTACTTTTATGAAGAGTGTTTCGAGGAACAAATATATTCCGCTTAGGCATGAAGCAGATTATTGTATGGATCTTGCAAGATACATCGGAGTTGAGACGAATAACCTTAGCCCCGAAATCTTTCTGACTGCGGCGGAGAAAGAAATAGCTTTGAAGACATTAGTTGAGATCGGCGCCGGCAAGGATGATTTCAAAATTATTGTGCATACCGGTTCGGGACATTCCTCATCCAATTGGAGCGAAGCGAAATATTTTGAGCTGATCAAGAAAATTCTTAATGAGCATCCTGATGCAAAAATAATTCTTACTGCGAAAGAGATGAGTGAGAAATTCCGTATGCAGCTACACGAACTGAAGAGCGCAGACATTATCTTTGCCGACAGAGCAAAGAGACTCCGGGAACTCATCAGCATAATCTCCTGCGCAGATATGCTTATAGCCCCTTCGACAGGTCCGCTTCATATTGCGGCCGCGCTTGGAATAAAAACTATAGGACTGTATTGTCATCGCAGAATGAATTGTGCAAAGCACTGGGGAGCGCTTGGAGATAAGGCTCTTAATATAGAAGTTAGCGCAGAATTTTGTGACAGCACATGCAGCAGCGACAAAGAGATCTGCAGGTTTGAAAACGGGATAGACATTGGAGAAGTGTTGAGCAAAATCTGAAAGACAGAATTGCCGGTTTGACATAAAATTAATCCGATGTTTCTCTGATACAATAAGGATATTTTTCGAATCGTAACTCTTTTTCATCGTATCCTTTGAGTGTTATCGTCATAGGAAAAATCCCTGCACCGGCGCAATCGGGAAACCACTTTCTTCCTTCGGGCACAATTATCATCAAACCGTTGTCATCGCCTGCTGCAACAAATGTCTTTAAGTCTCCACTGAATAAAGGAATGCCAAATCCCGAATTGACCGATTCAAAAAACTCGTTCACGTTATGAACCGGAATTCCGATTTCACTTACATTCAGCAATGACCTTCCGGTAAATGTTTCTAATGATTTGTTTACAAGGTTATGTCTTGCAATCAATTCAAGTATATTCCCTGCAGGGTCATAGAAATAGAATGAATGTGCATTCCAACTCTCGAAATTGAATTCATCCTCACCGTTGAGATCAATCAACCGAACTCTTTCCTTTGCCCATGACTTCGCTTCATGGAATTGATTTTCGGGGATGTTGAAAGCAAAGTGATAGAAAGGTATATTCGAAAGCACAGAGGAAACGAAAGTAATGCGAGTCATTCCTAATCTTAGCGAAAAAGATTTTTCATCTGAATTGATTACTTCAATCTCCAACAAATCTTTATAAAACTTCTTTAGAGCATCAGGTAAGTTCGTTTGCAGAATCACTTCTTTAATAAACATAAAATGTCAATGTAAACAGTTTACAAAATATTCGCGTTAAATTTTGACTCGAGAACGCAATTCAGAATGCTGCCTTATCAAGAGTTTTTCTTGAGTAATATACTATCATCATCACCATTAAAAAGAGTATGATGCCATAAGCAGCGGCTGCTCCTGTATTATAGAGCCGGAGCTGCGAATAGATTTCGACAGAAATTGTTTTTGTGGAAAATGTATATAACAGTATAGTCGAGACAAATTCGCCTACTGAATTTATAAAAACCAACAGTGAGCCGTGAAAGACTGATGGGTAAATAAGCGGGGCTGTAATCTTTCTGAATGTCATTGCTCCTCCGGCTCCAAGAGATGCGGAAGCTTCTTCGAGTGAAGGATCGAGAGCATTCAAACCGGCAATTGAAGATTGAGTCATTATAGGAACATTTCTTACGGTATATGCAAGCGGAATTATCCAGAATGTTCCGACAAGCGGAACAAAAAAAGTAAACAAGACAGGGGAACTGAAACTTATGATAAAACCGAGCGCGATGACTGTTCCCGGAATGCCATAAGGTATTGACAAAAGTTTTTCAATGAGATTGCCGCCCCTGATTTTTTTTCTTGTGATAATAAATGCCGCTCCGAGTCCGATGATTATTGTCAATGCAACGGCAATCAATGACATCTTCAAACTGTTTGAAAAAGGTTCAAAGAATTCGCTGCTGCTGAAAATCCGGATGTAATTACTTAGTGTGAACGATTCCTTAAAATAATCTCTCATCAGTGAACCTTCAGGAATGACCGAAAGATATGCAAGCGCTGCTATGGGCAGAACAATCAATGCGGAAAAAAGAAATGCCGGTACTACATTGAGCTTATCTCTTTTCTTCCGGATGAAAGAAATCTGCCTTGTAGTTCCTTTTGATCTCTGAATATATGAATACCTCTTTCTAAAAATTCCGAGCAATGAGAGAAACAGCACTGATATCATGCAAAGTATTACCGAAAGAAATGAAGCGAGCGAATTATCTCCGTTGATCTTTGCATAGTAAATTTCTGTCGTCAGGAATCTTGTATTTCCCCCGAAAATAAAAGGAGCCGAAAACGATGCCATGCTTGCCATGAAAACAAGAACTGATGCGCCTATAATTGAAGGGATCAACTGCGGAAGGATGACTCTTCTGAATGTCATATACTTTCCTGCTCCAAGTGAATGCGATGCATCTATAACATTAGCGTCAACCTTTTTCAGTGCCGATGAAATGAACAACAGGAACAGAGGATAGAATGAATAAATATGTATTATGATGATCGCACTCCATCCGTCAAATGAAAACGGAGCATATTGAAGCTGAAAAATTTTCTGGATAATCTTTGTAACTAATCCACTGTCGCTAAGCAAAAACAAAAAACCCACAACACCAACCAGAGGCGGCATTGCAATCGGCACGATCAATAAAGTGTAAATGAAATTTTTGAATGCAAAATTTCTGAAGTGAAAAATATACGCAAAATAAATTCCTGCTATACAGCCGCCAATAACAGTGATTAATGACAGCACGACGGAATTGATCAGAGAAACTGTCGAAGGAAATGTATATGACAATGCAGCTATGCTTTCCTTGACAAGTGAATAGAGCGGAAAAAGGATATAGCCTGCAATGAAAAAAATAATCAGGGCTGTTATCATGTAACCTGCCCCATTCAATCTTTCTGAAGGTTTCATTTTATTGCTATTCTTCGTTTACCTGAACACGTGATAATAATTTTTTCACCTTCCCTGAAAAACTCGCTTCGGACTGTGTTATGAATTATGGATTTGATTTCCTTCCCGTATGATTCGAGCATAAGTTCAGTTATGGCTCCGGTAAACTGTATATCGGTTATGGTTGCATTGCAATTGTTTTCAGATTTTGAAACGATTACTTCCTCCGGAAAGACACAAAGAAATTCATCATCATTCACATCGTCAATTCCGAATATTTGCAATGAAGATTTCCTGTCAAAAAAATTTGAATGACCAATAAACCCTGCGACAAACAAATTTGAAGGATTAAAATATACGTCTTGTGGTGTCCCCGTTTGCTGAATTACTCCTTTATTAAGGACAAGTATTCTGTCCGAAAGGGCAAGCGCTTCTGACTGGTCGTGTGTAACATAGACAGAAGTTATGCCAATTTCTTTTTGAAGTCTCTTTATCTCATTCCGGGCTTCGAGACGAAGTGCATAGTCAAGATTGGAAAGCGGCTCGTCAAACAGGAGCAACAGAGGCTCCGTCACTATTACTCTCGCAAGGGATACCCGCTGCTGCTCTCCACCGCTAAGCATCGTGACGTTGGTCTTGCTTTTGTGAGAAAGCCGTACCTTCTCAAGAACTTCATTTACTTTTCTTTCAATAACATCAGCGGGAAATTTCCTTACCATAAGTCCATAAGCGACATTCCCAAACACATCCATGTTCGGGAATAACGCATAATTCTGAAACACTATTCCTGTATTTCTTTTTTGAGGAGGAAAATTTGTAGAGTCAATTCCTTCAATTAAAATCTTTCCAGACGACGGAACTTCAAGTCCTGCGATGATCCTAAGCAATGTTGTTTTTCCGCATCCGCTGGGACCGACAACTGAAAAGAATTCTCCTTTGTTCAATTCGAAATTGATTTCAGTAAGAACATCTGTTACACCAAAACTTTTTGAGATATTTTCTACGGAAAGAATCAAATTCAATTGACTGTTAAGAAAGCGAATTAAAGTTTCAAAATTTGAGGAACAGCTTACATGTTTCTAAATCATGATGAAATGAAAATTTCCGATTCGGTATTTTGAATTCTTAGTGTTTGCTCTTAATTTCACTGTCCCATTTCTTCATCCATTCGGATTCCTTTTCTGAAATCAATTCCCAATTGAGATGCATTGTTCTGAAGTCAGCTTCGGAAATCCATTTGGGCAGTTTCTCTTTTGGAATATCCTTTCTTGCGGGAATGCGGTAAAACTTTTCCGCCTGCAGCAGGAGACTTTGTTCCGTCGTAACAAATTCGTAAAACTGTTTTGCAGCATCGGGATTCTTAGCTCCTTTGACAATTGCAATTGCATCTGTAAGAACAACAGTTCCGCTGTCAGGGAAATTATATCCGAAAGGGTAACTATATAAATTTTTTTGAAGAACTACATCCGGCATATTCCAGAGTGTAACTGCTTCGCTGCCTGCAAGCTTGATATACATTTGAGTCGGATCGGCGGTATAAGCTGAAGTATTGGCATCAAGATCTTTCAGCCACTGAAAACCTGAAGCGTCGCTTCCGGTTTGTTCGATTGATTTTGCAATCATTGCAGAAAATATGACCCTCATGGTTCCGGACGCCATTGGATTTCTTATTACGATCTTATCTTTCCATTTCTGCTGAACGAGTTCGTTCCAGTTTTTTGGAGCTGTTTGATTTGTAAGTGTTTTGTCATTGAAAGCAATTACCTGCGGTGTAAGAAATGTACCATACCAATAATCCTGCGTGCTCTTACTTTCGTTTCCGACTTGGTCCGCCCACGTAGGTTTGTACTTATCCAGCAAATTCAATTTCTCCGCACGCATGAACATAGTCGAAGGAGATCCCCACCATAAATCGCAAAGCGGATTATCCTTTTCAGTTCTGATGCGGTCAAACACTTCCTGCGAGCCCATGTCAAGCCACTGTACGTCTATATCGGAATGAATTTTTTCAAATTGTTTTTCAAATTCACCAAGCATTTCTTTTCCATGCGGGGAATAGATTACAATCTTCTTCCTGTTATCCGAAGAACAAGCTGTCAGCAAAATCATAGCTGACAACATTGCAAAAAGAATTGATCTCAAATCGTTAAATGTTTAGTAAATAATGGTCAATCGTGAATCGTGAATCAAATAATTGGCTTCAAAGAGAAGCTTCAAAGGGAGCTTCAAAAAAACAATCCTCCTAGTTCCATTTATAATAGTATCCATAATATGAAATTGATATGCCTGTCTTTAATGTTGAATGAGAATCCATAATGTAACAATACGAGCGTATGCAGGAATGACAAAATTAGAGATCATGAATCAGCCAACTATTCGCGCAGTTGCCAAAGCTAATATTCTTTCGGCTTATAATAATTAATCTTAAGTCTGTCAAAGAATTCCTGAACTTTCTGCTTTCCGCTTTCAGGATTAATATCGAAGTACCAGAAATTTTCATAATCCCCGCGGTTCATCAGAAGTTGCATGGTGCCCTGTGATTTGTGTTCTGCAATGAGCCAATTGACTATGATCTTATAATCAAGAACATTCTTGTATCCGAATTTCTGTGTTCTGTCAAACACAAACGGGATAGTATCCGATACGTTTGTAATCGGAAATCCTTCAAGTCCTCTGTAAACAAAATGAATTGTGTCGGATATATTCGAGAGTGAAGCTCCAAGAATTATGGGACGATTGTCTTTATCGAGAGAGTTCACGGTTTCGAGCGCGAGTATGGCGGCGGCGCTATGATGAGCATGCGTGCCTTTCGTTGGAATTGTTACAAAGACAAAATCATATTTCCCTCTTTCCATAATTTTTTTCAATTCACTCCTTATATAATTCAGATCCCAGATATTACTGTCAAGGATCTGCTTAATGCTATCGGTAGTAATATATTTCTGATCCTGCTGGTTGAGGTAGTAGTAATTTCTGATTCCGATAATCTTGCCTCCGGCTTCAAGTTCCTTCTTTCTGATTTCGGGAAGATACTTTCTGCCAACGGCTTCATCAGTCAGCTCGAGTCCGTAAATAGGTTCTGCGAGCGTTGAATACTTATAACCGCCTTCGCCGTTTGTAATCAGAGCAAGATCAACAATTCCTTTCAGATCGTGAACTGTCTTGTAATTCGTCCCTGCAAAAATCGCATCATCGTCAGGGTGAGCAGTCACCATTAGAATTTTGGGAGGAGCGCTTTGAGATTGGGCTGTTGAAGTCAACACAAGCATAAAGACAATCAGCAGCGCTAACATTTTCGATGTGTAATTCATAATGTCAACATAACTCTTTCAGCCCTGTTTTAATATTCAAATAAAAATCGGAATTGACTCACAATTCACTTTGTCCAAATTAATTTTGAAATCGAGTAATAACTTAGAAAGTATATCAAAAATCGGAAACTAAAATATTTTTTTGAAAACAGACCCGCCTGTGAAAAATTGCCGATAAGAAATTCAAAGCAATGGCGGTAAGCAAGAATTGCCAGTAACGAAGCGGTCGAAAAAATAAGAAGCGCAGTACGTGTTGCAATTCTTGCCGCCATTGCGCATGAATTTCCGGCAATTTTTCACCAGCGGGAGATTTTTCTTTTGCCAAGCTTTTCTTTTGATCTTTCAAAAGAAAAGCGGACATATAATTTTGATCTGACTTTCGGAGATCGTTTTGGACGGATGTGCTCACAATTGAAAAAGTCGAACTCACCATAATGCATATTAAGCGAGAGTCACCAAATGCAAATGCTCCTTTAATACTCTCTATCAAACAAAACAAACACGCCAATTCTTTATCGGACAAACTGACTTCAATATTCCTTCTTAAATAAGTAAATTTAAAAAATGAAAAGAGATAAGGCTGTTGTGCTTGTGAGCGGAGGAATGGACAGCGCGCTCACGGCGGCAATTGCTCATAGAAGATTCGATCTCAATTTTCTTCATGTGAATTATGGACAGCGAACCGAGAGGAGAGAGCTGAAAGCGTTCAGCGACATTGCACGATTCTTTGGCGTCAGGGAAAAACTTGTTGTAGACATCAGTTACCTGAAGCAAATTGGCGGTTCATCGTTGACTGATACAAGAATGAAGGTTTCGGCTCCAGACCTAAGCAGCAAAGAAATTCCGAGCAGCTATGTTCCCTTCCGGAATGCAAATATACTTTCAATCGGAGTAAGCTGGGCTGAAGTAATCGGCGCGAAAAAAATATTTATCGGAGCAGTTGAAGAAGATTCAAGCGGGTATCCCGATTGCAGGAGAGAGTTTTTTGAAGCATTCAACAAGATGATTGCAAAAGGAACAAAGCCGGGTTCGCGAATCAATGTTGAAACACCGATTATCGGCTTCACAAAAAAAGATATTGTATTGAAATCAATAAGGCTCAACGCACCGCTTCACCTGACATGGTCATGTTACAAAGACAACCGGCTTGCATGCGGCAAATGCGATAGCTGCGCCCTCCGGCTTCGCGGATTCAGACTTGCCGGAGTTGAAGATCCTCTGACATACAGGAAAAAATCCTATTACTAAATTGGCAGCGACAGACAATAACAAATTTCTTAACATCACTGCCGGATTGTTCCTTGCAGGCTTCTCTATATATGTTGCAAAGGAGCTTAGCTCAATCCTTATCCCATTCACTCTTGCTCTGATTATCTCATTTGTGTTCGAACCGTTTTTCTCATGGATGAAATCAAAGCGGGTACCCTCCGGAGTCGCAATTGCAGTTGTAATCCTGTGTATCATCGGGATCACCAACATTGCGAGCATTTTTATTATAGCGAGCATAAATTCTTTTTCCGCAGACTTCTCCGGATATGAAATGAAATTTCTTGACTTCTTAAATGCAACGATTTCATCGCTTCATCTCTCGGAAGATGAACTGAAGAGTTTGAATGAATCATTAAAGATTTCAAATCTCCTTCAACAAGGTACAATCAATTCATTCCTGATGGGAATACTGACAAGTTTTCTCGGAGTGTTCAGCGATTTCATTCTTGTGCTTTTCTATGTAATTTTTTTCCTGTCGGAATTCGCAAGTATCAAGGCTAGGATTGCTGCAGCCTTTTCCGAAGAGAAAGCTGCAAAGATTATCAAGACCCTTGACACTATTTTTCAGGATGTCAGAACTTACATTTCCGGGAAAGCAATTATAAGCGCCGTGCTTGGATTTACTTCAGGATTCATTTTATGGATTTTCGGAGTTGACTTTTATTTCATCTGGGGCTTTCTGATTTTTATTATGCATTTCATACCGAGCATTGGAGCACTCATTGCCATATCGCTTCCGGCAACAGTAATGTTCCTGCAGTTCGATAATTTATTTGTTCCGATTTTTGTTACTGTGCTTCTGATCGTATTGCAAAATGTAATCGGCAACATTGTCGAACCAAAGATTCTTGGTGATCATTTGAATTTGAGTCCGCTGTTGCTGCTGCTTTCATTGTTTATCGGAGGTTATGTCTGGGGTATCGTCGGAATGGTTCTTTCTGTTCCGATTGTCAGCATGCTGAAGATTGTCCTGTTAAATTTTGAGGCGACAAGACCTATTGGCTTGCTGATGAGTTACAAACATTCGGTAATTAAAAAGAAACTCTTTGCGTAAATGAACGACAATAATCCGAATAAATTCCTCAATGTAGTCGCCGGCTTATTTCTCATAGGTTTTATCTTTTTTGTTCTGAAAGAGCTGCAGACAATACTTCTGCCTCTGTTCATTGCTATTCTGGTTTCATTCGTATTAATGCCGTTGTATAATCTCCTCACCGATAAAAAAATCCCTTCAGGTTTCGCTATAGCCATAGTCATCATCGTAGTACTGCTTGTTTCAAATATTGCAAGCCTTTTTGTTTTTACAAGTGTGAATGCGTTTACCGAAGGGTTCCCCAGATATGAACAGAAGTTTACAGCATTGTATGACCAGTTGATATTAAAGTTGAATCTTTCTTCCAATGAATTGAAGAGCATTAGTGAATCTCTGGATATCCGCAAACTTCTGGTAAACGGGTCATTAACTTCAACAGTAACAAGCTTGTTCTCGGGGATCACTGCGATAATGGGAAATTATATTCTGATACTTTTCTATATTATTTTCATTTTGTCTGAATCGAAGAGCATTAAACAAAGGATTGCAATTGCATTTTCCGAGGACAGACAGGAAAGACTTAACAATACACTGACTGATATATTTACCGATGTAAAAAATTATCTCGCAGGGAAAACTCTCCTTAGTTTCATACAGGCTGTCATTATTGGAACATTTCTCTGGATATGCGGAGTTGATTTTTTTATAATCTGGGCATTCATGTTTTTCATCGCCGATTTCATTCCCAATATCGGCTCTCTGATTACGACTATTCTGGTTGCAGCAACAATGCTTCTTCAGTTTGAGAGCATCGCCTTCCCCGCCGTTGTAGTTGTGGTACTTATTGTAATTCAAAATTTAAAAGGAAATATATTAGAGCCAAGAATATTCGGCAAGAGGCTTGACTTGAGTCCGCTTCTGCTTTTCTTTTCGCTGATATTCTGGGGATATCTCTGGGGAATAATCGGCATGATACTTTCGGTTCCTATCATGTCCATTATAAAAATAATTATGATGAATATACCTGCGATGAAACCTTATGCAATACTCATGAGCAATAATGCAACAGCGGAAAAAGTAAAAAGCGTTTGACGTTTTAACCTTATTGTAAAAAAAATTGATTACTAAAATTTAATTCATTCTAATTCATTCTAATTCATTCTAATTCAAAGGAGTAAAAATGACCGGAAACAAAAAACTGCTTAACTGGGTGGACGAATGCCAGAAATTATGCAAACCCGACAAAGTCGTATGGTGCGATGGATCGAAACAGATGTATGATGACCTTGCTTCCATGCTTGTAAAACAGGGCTCTATCAGGAAACTCAATGACAAGAAAAGACCGAACAGCTATTATGCCGTGTCTGATCCATCTGACGTTGCAAGAGTTGAAGGCAGAACATTTATATGTTCAAAGAAAGAAGAAGACGCAGGTCCGACAAATAACTGGAAAGATCCCGACGAAATGAAAAAGTTATTGAACGGATTATTTGACGGATGCATGAAAGGCAGAACAATGTATGTCATTCCTTTCAGCATGGGTCCGCTCGGTTCAAAGATTTCTTACATCGGCGTTGAAATTACCGATTCGCCGTATGTTGTGATGAATATGGACATAATGACGCGAACAGGCAGCAAAGTTCTTGAGATACTTGGAGACGGAGATTTTGTCCCGTGTCTGCACACAGTCGGATATCCGCTGACTGACGGAAAGAAGGATGTTCCCTGGCCGTGTAATGAAACGAAATACATAGTGCATTTCCCTGAAGAACGAAGCATCTGGTCTTACGGAAGCGGATATGGCGGCAACGCACTTCTCGGAAAAAAATGTTTTGCATTGAGAATTGCATCAGCTATGGCGCGTGATGAAGGCTGGCTTGCAGAGCACATGCTCATTGTCGGAATCACAAATCCCGAAGGTGTTAAAAAATATATCGCCGCCGCTTTTCCGAGCGCTTGCGGCAAAACAAATCTTGCAATGCTGACACCAACTCTTCCGGGATGGAAAGTGGAAACTGTCGGAGATGATATAGCATGGATGAAATTCGGAGACGACGGAAGACTCTATGCAATTAATCCCGAATACGGCTTCTTCGGTGTTGCCCCGGGCACTTCAATGAAGACCAATCCGAACGCAATGCTCTCGATGAAGGAGAATGCAATTTTTACAAATGTTGCACTGACTAATGACGGAGATGTATGGTGGGAAGGAATGACGGATGAGAAACCAAAGCACTTGATTGACTGGCATGGAAATGACTGGACACCTGATTCGACCGTAACATCCGCGCACCCGAATTCAAGATTCACTGCACCTGCTTCTCAATGTCCTGTCATTGACAAAGATTGGGAAAATCCGAAAGGCGTTCCAATCTCCGCAATTCTCTTCGGCGGAAGAAGAGCTTCCGTTGTTCCTCTTGTCAACGAATCTTTCAATTGGCAGCATGGCACCTTTCTTGGGGCATCGGTCTCTTCGGAAATGACTGCTGCAGCGGCAGGAACTGTCGGCAAGATTCGTCATGATCCTTTTGCAATGCTTCCTTTTTGCGGATACAATATGGGTGATTATTTCAATCACTGGATTAATACAGGCAAGAAAGCTGATCAGTCCAAACTTCCAAAAATATTTTATGTTAACTGGTTCAGGAAAGATGAAAACGGTAAATTTATCTGGCCCGGTTACGGCGACAATATCAGAGTTTTAAAATGGGTCTTTGAAAGACTCGACGGAAAAAATAATTTCGAAGACAGACCGTATGGAAGAATCCCTTCCAAAGGCTCACTCGACTTGACAGGTTTGAAACTGACTGATAAAGACATCGAGAAGCTCTTTGATATTACATCCGAAGAAGGTCTTGCGGAAGCAAACGGACTACGCGAATATTTTCAAATATTCGGAAATAAACTTCCTGCCGAACTTTCCAAAGAGCTTGAGGAACTTGAGACCCGATATAAAAATTCAAATTAAGAATCTCAATACCCGATGAGTCCTCACATTAATTTTTAGACCAATACGCGAGACTCATCGGGAAATCAAAGGACCGATTTACATTTATCTGGATACCAAAAATTTGGATTTTATACATCGGCAATCTTAAGTAGCTTGAACATAATTAAAGGCAGCGATTCTTTGTCTTAAGCCGAAGAATTTTCCCCGCTGAATATGTTAGAAGAATTTCCCTCAAATTAAAATTATTTAGCCATGAAAAAAATAATTCAAATATTGGCCGTCAGTTCAATGATGCTGTCAGTTTGCATATTCTCATTTAATGGTTCTGAATATCCGCAAACATTAAGTTTCCGGGTTGTTGATGCTAACAACATAAAGACTTACAACAGAAACAACGGATCCTTTGACAGGGAGCCCAACACGGGAAATGCAGGTTTTGAATGGCCTAAAGGCACAGGCAAGACCGCAGTTTATGCAAGCGGGATATGGTTAAGTGCCAAGGTTCATGATTCAATCCGGATCGCAGAAGCTGACTATGATTCAAATCTAAGACCCGGTTACTTTGATTATAATACTCAACAGGCGTATGGAGAAAATGATCCTCTTTACAGAATCTACAAAGTCTCGCCTGACTTTCCCAACGGAGGCAATGATTTTGATTCATGGAATGTATGGCCTGTCAGTCAGGGCGCACCATGGGTGGATGTAAATCATAACGGTACTTATGAACCTCCGTCTGATTATCCTTTGATGAAAGGCAATCAGAATTTTTTCTATTCCGCAACCGATGGTTATCCGGATACCAGTTCAAATGTTACTCCGCCGCTGCGTGCCGAAATTCATTTCTACGCATGGGCAAAGACAAATTCACCCTGCGCCGATGCAATACATTATGAATGGAAAATAATAAACAAGAATATTTCGGCGTGGACGGAAATGAGCGCTGCAATCTGGTCGGATATTGATGTGGGGATGTCAAACAATGACCTTGTAGGAACCGATTCAACTCTGAACCTTGTATTCGGGTACAATGGAACACCTACCGATCCAATCTATGGAAACAATCCTCCGGCTATCGGATACATTATTCAAAATGCAACAGGACATGCCGGTAATGCAAAGGCTGATTTTGCGCAGAGATGGAGATGCCCCTTTGACTGTCCCGACAGCACAATCGAAACATATAGAGTACTTCACGGTTTGAAAGCAGACGGTACGAACTGGATTAATCCGTATTCTTCAAACACGCCGACGAAGTTTCCCTTCTCCGGAAATCCTGAATCTCACACGGGATGGTTAGATTCAATGCCGGGTGAAAGATATTTGATTATCGGTTCGATCTTTGGGAATGTTCAGCCTCTCGATACAATAGAATTCAATACAATCTCTTTCATCAAAAGCGGCAGTAACAATCTTAACAGCGTTACTGAAATAAAAAACTGTGTCGCTTCTGTAATAGGGATCAGCAGCATTTCAAATAGAGTCCCTGAAAATTTTGTCTTATATCAAAATTATCCGAACCCGTTTAATCCTGAAACGAAAATCAGATTTGACGTCATTGGCAACGGTAGAAATGCAGCTACAAAAGTGCAATTGAAAATTTACAATTCGCTCGGAAGAGAAATGTCAACGCTTGTTAATGATGAACTTCATCCCGGGAGTTACGAAGTCAGATTCAATGCGCTTCAGAACGGACAGAATGGAGACTTACCAAGCGGTGTGTATTTCTACAAGCTCATATCGGGAAATTATTCTGATTCAAAGAAAATGCTGCTGCTGAAATAGCGACATTTGTCGCCGATAACTAGTATCAACATAATATTAATGTTACCCCCGTCAGAGTCTTCCCTATTTATCGGGGGACTCTGACGTGCAATTCATAATGATGCAGTCTGTCCTTATTGCATTTCTTCACTTCCTCGTGAAGAGTAGCTTGCAGCAAATTCATTCGTTTAGGTTTACAAAAATAATTGTTTGGGAATTCCAATTCCGCCTTGAAGGATTACAGTTCGTCATAATTGTCTTAAGTTTTACTAAATATTCAAAATCATGAGATCAATTTCAAACATCTCATTGCTTTTCTTTCTTCTAAACTTTCCTGTTCGCTCTCAAACCGGATGGTATGAGCAGACACTGCCCGTGACAGGCACGATCGGCGATATGCAGTTTATAGATGCGCAGACA
>JBDHXH010000072.1:0-13317 GCA_039810605.1 Ignavibacteria bacterium
TTATCTATTGCCATCTCAACTACGTAATCATCCAGACTACCGGGTGAACTATACCGCTGCACCCACTCTGTCTGCGGCTGGCAAACAGCCTCGACTGCAAAAGATAGTAGAAACAAATTAGCGAATAAAATTATTTGATCATGTATTCCGGATTTGAAATTTAATTTTAGTGTTGACACGAATTCGAAATTCTACAGTTTGTTGTGAATATCCTTTTAGATTCTAACTATCTTCATGAAACAATTGATGTTGTTCCGGAGAAAAAGTAGTTGGGACCTATCAAACTCTCTGTTAGCTTCTTTCAAGAATTGTTCCCCAACTCAATATTAACTTATCGGACTCGATTTGCCAATTCAATTGCTAAATTCTCCTCCCGGCGAAAGAACCCACCGCGCAGACTGACTATTTAATAAGCTCTGCTTCCTCAAATTTATATTTTTCAAAAATTTATATGTTTGTTTAAAATGCTATTGTTTCTAAACAAAATTCGTTTTAAATTGTATACAACTGTCGGCGCCAGCCGACAATGTTCTTTCATATTTGTTCTTCCTTTAATTGACCTTGCACAGTTTAGCGTGCAAGGTTTTTTTTATGCGCTTCCTGAATTATTCCCAAAAAGTATTTTCAATACTTTCTCCCAATATGGCTTCAATCATTGTTCTAACCCCCGCAGAAACCTTTTCAGTCATACGAACCTTCATCCGGATCAATGTCCATGTGAAATCTTACCAAAAATCTGTGAATAATCGGTGAGAGAAATATTGCAACACTTCCCAGGAATGCAACGCCGCTGAACAATGCATATAACCCCGCAAAAATTTTCTGATCATTGTTTGTCAGATCGGCTACAGGTCCCATCCCCCCCAATATCATTGATGCATTCAGAAACGCACTTACCCAATCCAGCTTAACAATGTAATGATATCCCAGTATGCCTATTAAAATGGAAATTGTAAACATGCCGAAGGCAAGCATGGCGACTTTAACGAACCGTCTTCTGAATTCCCTTGGTGATAAATAATTTTTCATCATTTGTTGTCAATTTTAAAAATTTTGTTGAAGAAGAATTCGATTTATTATTTTTACTTACAGCAAATTTCTGTTTTACAATTGATGTCGCTGCTCCAAAATAATGGCGAAGTCATCTGAAATGAAATGTCGAAGAAATACATACGGTTCATTCCTTTGCCAGAACAATAATGTTCTCAACGTGAAATGTGTGAGGAAACATATCTACAGGTTGTATGCTCTCAATTCTGTATTTACCCACGGAGCAAATTATTTTCAAATCTCTTGCCTGTGTATGTGGATTACAACTGACATAAATTATCTTGTCAAAATCCGATTCAGACAACACGCCGCAAATCCCCGGATGAAGACCGGAACGCGGAGGATCAACAATCACTTTATTATAATTTTTTACTCCTGTGCTTTCAAGAAATTGTTTTATGTCAGCACAAAGGAATTCCACATTTGAAATTTCATTCAACGATGTGTTGATAAGTGCGTCATCAATTGCGGCTTCGGAGAGCTCCACCCCAAGAACCTTATTAACCGAATCAGCTATCAATATTGCAATCGTCCCCGTTCCGCAATAAAGATCCAGGACAGTATCACTCATATTAAAATCCGACATCTTCATCATCGCGGAAAATAACCTTTCCGCCTGCCTTGTATTTGTCTGAAAAAATGATCGCGGCGAGATTCTGAATTCCCTGCAACTCAATTCGGAGGTTTTCAGTTTTTCCGTAATGAATCCGCTGCCGAATAAGACTATTTCTTCTTCACCATAAGCAACCTGTGATAATTTTTGTGAGACGGAATTTACAACAGTTGTAACAGCAGGAAATAGTTTTGCCACTTCCCCCGAATATTCTTTCATTAGTTCATCATCATACTTATACGTAATCAGATTTACCATCACATCATGCGTGTTCCTGCTCTGCCGTATGATAAGAAATCTTAAAAATCCGCTCTGTGTCTTTGTTGAATAAACGCTTATGTTCCTGCTCTTAAAAAATTCTCTTGTAAAATTCAGAATGTTGTTGGAAAGTTCAGACTGCAGAAAACATTCCTTTATATCAATCAGCTTCGAATGAAATTTCGGTACATGCAGACCAAGCACAAAGGGGTTCTCGTCCTTTATCGGCTCCGGGATTGATTTCCATTCGTCATCTGAAAATGAGAACTCCATTTTATTCCTGTAAAAAAATACATCATCACACGACAGAGCTCGGGGGACTTCCGCAGTTTCAAATCCTCCAATTCGTTCAAGCGCATCTTTAACTACGTTTGTCTTGAATTCAATTTGTTTTTGGTAATCATAATTCTGGATTTTGCATCCTCCGCAGATTCCGAAGTAGCTGCACAACGGGTTAACTCTGAAAGGCGAGTTTTGAATAACGTCAACAACCGTTGCCTCTGCATAGTTTGGCTTCTTCTTCCTGATCTTTAGAACAGCCGAATCTCCCGGGAGTGTCTTTTCAGAGAAAACGACAAATCCTTCATCCGTTCTTGAAATTCCTTTCCCTTCGCTGCTTAGCTCAATTATATCAAGCTTGATCTCGTCGCCCTTTTTTATCATTCCTTTATCATTCAAAATGATATTTAATAAGAATTGTATATTAATTATTATAACTAAATTTTAAAATGAAGTAGAGACGCAACAATACGCGTCTCCCATTCTAAACATTTCTGAAGTTAATGACAAAGGGTTCCCATCGCGAAATCATTTCGAACGGAAAGCGAGTCGTTTCAATTGAAAAGCAGTCTGTAAATGAACTTGAGAAGCGATTTGACAAATCAAAATTCTCAAAAAGTTTCGCTTCTGCAGTTGATGCGATCTATAAGTGCAGAGGCAAAGTAATTGTCACCGGCATCGGGAAATCTGGAATCATAGCACAGAAGATTGTCGCAACTTTTAATTCAACCGGAACATATTCGATATTCCTTCATTCAGCCGATAGCCTTCATGGGGATCTTGGGGTAGTCAGAAAAGAAGATGTCGCACTGATAATTTCCAAGAGCGGTGACTCGGAAGAAATCAAACAGCTCATTCCGAGTTTCAAGATGCTCAACATAAAGATTATTTCAATTGTTGGCGATGTAAATTCTGAATTGTCAAAATTATCCGACATCGTCATTGATGGATCCGTGAAATCGGAGGCCTGTCCTCATAACCTTGCGCCAACTTCATCAACGACTGTCGCTCTCGTGCTTGGAGATGCATTGGCGATTTCATTGCTGCAGAAAAGAGAATTTACTGAAGAGGAATTTGCGCTTGTACATCCGGGCGGCATGCTCGGAAAGAAACTTCTCCTTAAAGTTGATGATATCATGGTTAAAGGGAATGATGTCCCCGTGGTGAAAACGAAAGATAATCTTAAAGACGTTATTTATATGATCTCGTCAAAACGGCTGGGCTGCACCATAGTAACATCCGGTTCAAAAATTACAGGCATCATAACCGATGGTGACATCAGAAGGCTGCTTGAAAAAGATCTTGAAGGACTTCATCATATTAAAGCATCACAGATGATGAACACAAATCCGAAAATCATTTCAAAAGACATGCTCGCCAACAAAGCTCTCGAGTATATGGAAGCAAATAAAATCACACAGCTCATTGTCGGCGACAGGAATAAACGTCCAATCGGTCTGATCCACATACACAGGCTCGTTGAAGAAGGACTATGATTATTTTTTCCAAATCAATTTTTATTATTGTATTTTTTCTGACAGGCCTGTTGCTTAATTCATGTGATGATAAATTTAAGGCGGATAATACCGACGTGAATTCCTCCGACGTTCCTTCACAGGAAAGCTGGAATTCCACAGTCATTTTTTCAGATTCCGGAAAAACCAGAGCAATACTTACCGCTGGTCATATTTCGGTTTACTCTACCAGGGGATACACTCTCCTTGACAGCGGAACTAAAGTTGATTTTTATAAGGACAACGTGAAGGTTTCTACTCTTAGCGGCAAGCGCGGCAAAGTTGATGACAAAACAAAAGACATTGAAGTTTATGATAGTGTAAAGGCTGTCAACAATGACGGAAATGAACTCACCACCAACAAGTTATTCTGGAACAATAAACTGCAGAAAGTTTCCTCGGATGAATTTGTGAGAATAAAAACACCGGGAGAAACAATTGAAGGCATCGGTTTTGAATCTGATCAGAATCTGAAAAATTACAGGATTTTTAAAGTCAGCGGAACTTTCACAAACTGAAATGAATAGAATGTTTTTTCGTCTCGTTGTGATTGTAATTTTTTCTTTGCCTGCAATTGAATCAACTTTGGGTCAGGAAAAAATTGAACTGAAGCATGCAGACGAGCTCGCAGGGAAAATCATTGACGGGCAAAACGTACGTGAAGCAAACGGCAACGTTGAATTCATCCAGGGAAATGTAAAAGTCTATTGCAATTCCGCTACACAGTTCACTGATGCAGACAGGATAGAACTTCGGGGCAATGTCAAAATTTATCAGGATACTCTCTCGTTGTTCACATCTAAGGCTGTTTATTTCGGAGATGACAGGAGAGCTGTTTGCGAAGGAGGAGTTACGTTGAAGGATCCAAACGCAACGGTGAATGCCGATAACGGGATTTATTCATTCGGCGATGCGAAAGCAATTTTCAAAGGTAATGTGATTATCGTTAATCCGGATTATAAGATCACATCGTCAGAGTTGACTTATTTGCGAAACACCGAAGACTCCTTTGCAAAAGGAAATGTTGTTGTTACGACAGACTCATCTGTCATAAAAGCAGACAACATAGATTTTTATAAGAGGCAGGGAATGTCAATAGCCGTAGGAAATGTAGCTATCGAAAGCGATTCAACTGTTATTGCTGCCGACTCTGCAACAAATTTTTCCGCAGAGAAAAAATCTTTTGCTACGGGCAATGTTAAAATTGCAAGTCTGAATAACAACACGCTGATTTTCGGAAATGCTGTTCAGAATTTTGAAAAAATTAATTACACTATTCTTACCGGAGGTGCGAGGCTCATACAGGTCAGCAATGAAAAGGATACCTTGAGGATTTACAGTGATACAATGGAAGCATTCCGAAATTCAGACGAGTATTACATTGCCAGAAAAGATGTTGAAATCATAAGAGACAAGTTTCTGTCAAGATGCGGCAGGGGTATTTATTACAAAAAGAAAGAAACGATATCTCTGTCAAATAATCCCGTTGCATGGCAGGATAATCTTCAGATGACAGGCGATTCGATATATGCGGAATTACCGAATAACAAGCTTCATAAAATTTATATAAATAAAACCAAAATTGAAAATTCTGCACCTTCATTTCTTATTTCACAAAACAAAAATCCTGACTTCAATGATCGTTACGATCAGATAAGCGGAGACAGTATTACAATGGATTTTACCGATGATAAGATTGATCTCGTAATTGCAACAGGCAGCGCACAGAGCATTAACTTCCTCTACGATAAAGAGAAGGCAAACGGATTGAATAAAACCGAAGGGAATAAACTTACAATTTATTTTGATGCAGAAGGAGAAGTGGAGAAAATTAAGGTTGATGCAAATCCATCCGGCGAATACGTTCCCGAGCAGCTCCTTAATACCGTTAGTCTGACACTTCCGGGTTTTAACGTCAGGGTTGATAAACCGGTTGTAAGATTTGAGAGGTGAGTAAATTTTTTGAAACCCGAAATTTAATTTTAATACTAAATTATAACTGAATTTGAAAAATGACTGCAGAGAAAAATTACATTGAAAATTCCATAGTGGAATTTAAGAAGCTTAAAGACCTGTGCGAAAGATCTTTTGCACAGATAAAGGATGAGGACTTCTTCTGGTCGCCGGATGAAGAGTCAAACAGCATTGCAATCATCATAAAGCATTTAAGCGGAAACATGATCTCCCGCTGGACTGATTTCCTGACAACCGACGGCGAGAAGCAATCAAGAAAGCGCGATGAAGAATTTGAGAGAGTATTCTATACTGACAAGGATGATATTTTATCACGTTGGGAAAAAGGCTGGAAATGCTTATTCGATGCGTTAGCTGATTTGAAAGTTGAAGACCTTGTCAAGACTGTCACAATCAGAAATGAACCGCACACAGTTGTGGAAGCAATCAACAGACAACTTACACATTATGCGTATCACACCGGGCAGATTGTTTACATCGCAAAACATCTCAACGGAGCAAACTGGAAAAGTCTTACAATTCAGAGAAAGAAATAGTTAGTAAAAACATCCGGCATGCCAAAGCTTTGACGAAACTAAATTTCTATACCAAGCACGCCGTCTTTAAATCTTTTATTTCCCAAATCATAAAAAGGGATTCCGAGAATCTCATAGGAAGTTACGTCAAGCTTATAGTTGAATCTTTTCATTACATCTTTCTTCTCGGCTTCCATAGAAATCAAAATAAATTCTGCAAGCTTTCTGGCATCTTCTTTTCCGTAAGCAAAGCCGACAAGTTTTGTGTTATATTTCCGGGGAGATGCGACAGGGTTTTTGGTTGTAAATTCTGTTGCAAGGTTTTTCATGACATCTATCGAGCAGTAAAACGCAGGTATATAAAAACTTATGCTGCCTGAAGTTTCGTTTGATGAACCGCCAAACAAATTTTTAAGAAAAGTTCCTCCTGCATCACGCTCGAGAATTTCTATATTTGTTTTCAGCAGCCAGAACGGTTTGTAAATCATTTCACCTTCAGATCTCAATGCCGCGGCGGCAAAGTTAATCTCAATCGGGATCATTTCTCCATTAAGAATTTCAAATCCGCTTCCGCAGCTTGAACAGTAAACAATGCTGTCATTGACTTCAACGACAAGCCCGCTGTCGCACTTCTTACACTTTATTGCTTCTAAAATAAAATCAGACATTCTCCATTTGAATTTGAAATTAGAAATACGGATTCGGGAGGTGGAAAATTTATTACCATCCTATTGGATGTTGCGACTGACCAAAACAATTTATCTCCTTGAATTCAAAAACGCCGAAAGGACGCTTCCAATGATTACCGATGCGGCAACATCCTTGGCGACATCAAACCCGGGTGATTGAGAAATTTTTTGCGGAATGATTTTGCTCTTTTCTTCGGATGCTTCGACAATTCCCGTCCCTTCTTCAACTTCACCTCCGTATCTGAATTTCTTGTATCCTCTCCGGATCAAAAATATTCCAAGCACAAGACAAAAGACATAAGCAATGAATGGAAACTTTTCCGAAAAATCAAACAGAATGAAAATCCCGAATAGCGTAATCAAAAACATTCCCGCTCCCGTCCCGAGAATTCCCATTATTGCTCTGTATAAATTGTTTCCCGGAGCTTTGCCGTAACAAATGCTTCCGTCCTCGCCATCAACAACAACCTGGTACGTCCTGTTCGCAAAACTGTATCTCACAACCCACAAAGGATAGTAAACTATTCCAATGTTGTCCCTCACGAGATCATAGTGTTCAAAAGTTACATTATAAAGGTTAACAGCGTTTCGGGCTTCGGTTGAAAAATTTTGCTTTGCAAAATCAAATGCTTCTTTTTCCGAAGCAATGACATTGAACAGCATTCCCTGCTGCTGAAGCGACTCGAAGTCAACAGGCAGAATAGTATCCCCTGTGAGATTTATTTTTTTCACTCCAAGTTCCGCGACATCGCATGCAGAATAAGTTCTGTCAAAACTGTTTTGAATTTTTCTTTCGACATCCACATAATAAGTCGTTGTCCTTCCGTTTGATGTTGAAGTTCTCTTCTCCTGTCCGAAAATCCAGCCTACAACATCGGCGCGAACCCTCCAGTATGGTATGAAAACAAGAAAAGCGTCAGTAACTTTTGAGAGCGCTTTCAATCCTCTTGCTTTTGACATTCCGGAACCAAGCCAGTTATGCGCGCGCGCGATTGCATCTTCACGGTTTATTTTTTTCGGAACGTAAAATTTCCGAGTTCCGCTTTCCCCTTTTACAACGAGCAGCGTTCCGCAGTATTTGCAATTGAATGAACTCACGCCTTCGCTTAAATCCAACTCGCCGTTACATGCAGGACATGTAATTCCTTTTACGACTTTCTCTTTTTTCAGTCTTATCGCCTGTTGGGCAGTTGTTTCATCCATAAAAAAATTGTTTCATTATTAATCGCGGATCACAATCAATTAAATTTCCTCTATTACACTTTCTTCGCCACCACATACGCAGCAGCAACAAGTGGTATCGCCGCAAGGAAATATGTTACAGCTTTAAAGCCCTCCCCCATCAGAAGTCCTGTTTCCGAAAGCGTGCCCTCTATAATAAATGCAACTGCGAATGAAAATATACTCGCAAGTGCAAAGATCAGAATTGCCGCTGCAAATATAAGTTTGAAAGGCATTTCACTTTTCGCGGGCCAGATGTTTGCATATACCATTCCGGATGATGCTTCAACTAATGCTGAATATTGTCTTCCCTTGTATGTGTAGTAAAAATGCCAGAAAGGGACGTGAATCAAATTAGATTCCGCAATTGTATCCGGGTTTACTCCCGATTGCGAAAGCCAGCTCTTTGCAGAATCATAAAGCACATCAACGCTCACGAAATCTTTAACATCAAAATCGCTTCTGTTATATGGCTTGAGACTTCCTGCAGGGATTTTAATGTTCTTGATTTCGGATATTGGTGTTGAATGCGCCGGCTGCAGATATATGCGATCACCGGAAGCTTCGTTAGTCTTGAAATACCACATCGGGAAATAATAAAAATTCACCTGCGATATCTGTGCAAGCTTGTCGAGATCCTTGACGTGAAAGTTACCTGCCATCCACCTTCGGAGATTCCCCTCGCCTTGTTCCTTTCCGAAGTTGCTGCTGACAATATAGTGATTGACAACTTTTCTTTTGTCAATATAAATTGCCGAGCCGCAGAATTCACATTCTATGAATTTCTCATCAGCGCGTAATGTATTCTCTCCGCCGCACTGCGGACAAACTATCGCTGAAGAAGTTATTTCATCTTGCATTTGTAATGGTTAATGGGTTTGGTTAAGTGAAACGGCAATCGGGAATCGGGAATCGGCAATCGGGAATCGGCAATCGGAATCGTGAATCGGGAATCGGGAATCGTCAATCGTGAATTAAAGCTTTGAAAGTAGTTCTTTCTTTTTCGCATCGAATTCTTCTTGTGTGATCAATCCGTCGGTTTTCATTTTGCCGAGTTTCTCGATGGTTGCCATTATCTCATCTGAAGAAATTTTTGATCCGCCTTGTCCCTGTTGATTCATATTCTGCATCTGTTGTCCCATTATGTTTGCCATTGTCATACCGGCTCCAAGACCCGCTCCGATGCCCGCCGTGCCACCCCCGCCTTCGTTCTCCGCAGCTTTCTCAATTGCTCCTGCCGTTTTAAACTTCAGATACGCATCAAGATTTCCAATTGCTCCCATCGAACTTCTTTCGTTAATCTTTTCCTGAACTTCTTCAGGGGGAACAATGCCGACAATGATCAAATCAGTTAATTCAATTCCCATTGAATTGAAAAAATCCGTTACTTCAGCCTTGACCCCCGTTTCAACTTGTGAATAAAATTGTCCGAGTTCAAAAACTGTTTTAAGATTTTTTCCGAGAACGGAATTAAGTCTTGAAACAATTGCATCCCGCAGATAGTCTTCAATTTCATTCGTTGTATAAAGACCCTGTGTTGAAACAATTTCAAGCATGAATTGTCTTGGATCTTTGATTCGTATTGAAAATTTTCCTGAAGCGCGCAGCTGAACATAAGTCAACTCCGAGTCTTTGAAATTGATCGGTGATTTTGTACCCCATTTAAGGTCAATAAATTTTTTCAAAGAAACAAAATACACCTGTGCCTGAAAAGGCGAGGTACCACCGAAAGGAAGGCTGATTAGTTTTGTAAGAAACGGAATGTTTTCCGTCGTAAGAGTATGTCTTCCTGCATTAAAGACATCAAGAGCCTTTCCGTCCCTGAAAAAGACCGCTGCCTGTGAATCCTGAACGATGAGCTGTGTTCCCAGTCTGAAAGAATCAGAACCGCCTTGCGGCTCGCGATGAACCATAGTCTTTCCGGTTTCATCAAAAAATTGTATTACGTCTATTAAAGCCATTGTTTCAAATTTTAATTTTAAATTATAAGATGGTAAATGATTTCAATTAAATTTCTCTCAATAAATTTTCTCTTTCATCGAATTTCTTCAGCAACTCATCAATTAAGCCGGAGACAGTTTGAACATGATTCTTCAGATCTTCTTTTGCATTTGATTCGAGACCGGAAAAACTTTTATTCACATTTTCAACTAATGTTGTCAGGCTATAATCAAATTCATAAATCATATTCAGTTTATCTTCTTTTATCTTTGAAACATCAAATGCACCGCTGTAACCTCTTGCCGCAGATCTGAATTTCGCAATGGCACTTTCATTTTTCTTGTCGAGTTTCTCCAGACCGGCGCTTTCAAGAAGTTTTCCGTCCTGTGAAAGCGTCAATGCAACGTTCTTAAGCTTCGTCTTATTTTCTTCCAGCAAATCGGCGAGACGGCGGCGAAGCAATGTATCTACTTCGCGCGAATTATCGCGGTTAACATACCCGTCATAGCCCGGAATAATTCTCTTTATCTTCTCTAACCATGACTCGTTTGAC
The DNA here is from genome assembly GCA_039810605.1 of Ignavibacteria bacterium. GTDB lineage: Bacteria > Bacteroidota > Ignavibacteria > Tepidaquicellales > Tepidaquicellaceae > JAGPCH01. The sequence goes on from JBDHXH010000072.1 coordinate 10,608, forward strand.
TTTACTTTGTCAAGCTTTGACTGCAGGTCACTCATAAAATTAAAGTTTTATTTATTTGTTAAAAGTTTTATCTTGATTACGGAATAACTTATATAAAAGGAGATGCTATGTTTAAGTTAGGTTTAATGATGTTAGTTGTAGTGCCGGGATTTTTCCAATACTCTCCGGCAGAAAACTTCAATCTGGATCAATATAATCAAACATCAACAAATTTTCTTGATACAAACCAAAATACACTAAATGAACTGAATGAAACCGGTGTAGGAATAAAAGAGGCTGTGGATTATGTGCTGACTTTGCTGAATGGAGAAATCATTTCCGTAAAAAAAGAATTCAAAAACGGAATCCCGAACTGGGCTATAGAACTTATCACAATAGACAAAGGCAGCCTTGACATAGAAATTTCTGCCTCCGAGTTTTTTGTCATCAAAATTACTTCAGATGAAGGTCCGTTCGATTATGAGATTGTGCCGGCAAAAGATCATATTCCATATTCGGTTGCAAAAAGAACTGCAGAAGAATCTTCAGGTTTAAAGATTCTTAAATGGAATTACTATAAGAATAATAGCGGCTGGGAATATGACTTCTGGGTGTTTACAAAATCAGGCAGAGCGGAGTTTCGGGTAGACGCGGTAACCGGCGAACTGATAAAAAAGAAGAAAAGATAATTTCATTCGGCTTTCAGCTTATACTCAAAGACTTTGCTTTGCTCACCCGATCCGAGTACGTATTTAACCTCTATTTTATGTTCCCCTTTTGGCAAACGAGTTTGAAAATCTGTCTTGGGCTGACGCTTGGAAGTCTGCATGCCGAATGATTTATTCTCGCCTGTATCAATGAACTCACCATTGCCGTTCATTCTGTATAGAATATTGGTTGCAAGATAATCCGTTAGTATGAATACAACTGAATACTCCCCTCCTCCCAGCGGATACATCTGAACATTAATCGGATTTTTTATCATATCCGCAAGAGGACCTGTTTTATTAATGTTGGATTCTGACTGCAAAATCCTTTGAGCTTCGGTAAGCATATCAGCGCTGACAAAATATTCTTTAAGCTGCTTGTTAGCGGGAAGCGAATTCAGCTTGTCAATATATTCAACTTCCCTTTGTCTGTCGAGCATTGATGCCTGCGGAAGTTTTTCGAATGTATATTCGGTAATCAGCATATACAGCAGAGGCGCAGATGGTTCTCCTTCAGAATAGATTTTCCGGTACTCATTCAATCTCTCAATTCTATCTTCAATTATTTTGCATTTCATCAATTGCACAGTTTCATTTTCGCCGTACTTTTCCGACAACTTTGTGAAGAACTCTTTCTGATATTCGAAACCTTTAACATTTTTTGCAATCTCAATGTATTGAAGATAGGGATCAATATATAAAATATTGAAATCAAAAAGTTTCTCAAAAGCCTTTATCGCATCTTCGTTCATGCCTTTCAACTTATATAACACCGCATTGCTGTACCATTCCTGCGGGGTTCTGGGATCACTGATGATTCCGCCGTTGAGATCCACCTGCGTAATTTTTGCTGTCAGGTTGTCGAGCTTTGAATCAATTTTCTTCACGTCGCTTTTGATTTCAGTAACATCTTTTCCGATCTTCAATACTTCAGTCTGAAGTTTTGAAATTGCATCAATGTTGTCAGCGAGGTAACCATTGGGGGACTTGCTTTGGAAATAGGGATGTAAATTATCCAGAGCAATGAAAATATGGCGAAGAAAAAAAATCCGGCAATCAGTTTTTCCTTATGTTCAATTTTCCCTTCTCTTCTTTTATAGTAAAAAAGTGAACCACCAGTAATCAGGACACCGGTAAGCGACACCAGAAGGAAAATTAAACCGAAATCGGCAAAAGGCTTTAACACATCACCAATAAATCCTCCGGCTGATCCTATAAGCCCGAGTGGGACAAGTGACTTCTTCAGGAAAGATTTGAAAATCATAGGCGAAAACATTTCTTACAAGATATTTCATTGGATTCAAAATTTAAATAAAGAAAATCCAAGTCAAACCTAATCCGCTAGATCTCTGAAAATTTCATTCACATAAGTCTTCTGTCCATCCCTAAAAATATTTACACTATTGAAATTGATCAAGATTCCCTTAGGAGATTTCAGCAGCTTCATATATGTCAAAAGCTGCGCCTCATATATAGGCAGAATTTCCGCAACAGACTTAATCTCAACAACAATAGCTTTCTTTACGAAAAAATCACATCTCAAGTCAGCATTCATGTTGATGCCTTTGTAATTGATAGGTATTTTCATATTTGAGTCAAATTCAATACCTCGAATATTGAACTCGTGTATGAGACAATCATGATAAATTCTTTCAAGCAAACCCGGTCCAATCGTCCTGTGAACCTCAATAGCACACCCTATCACTTCATAAGTCAACCGATCCAAAATCTTCTTCGTCATCATCTCTCCTCCAATGCTTAAAACATCTTTCTTACCACATATCTTTCTAACCACATAGGCACATAGGACACATAGACACATAGAAAAACACAAGAGATCAAAAAACAGAATCAAAAAACAGAACAGAAAACAGAAATAACCACATAGGCACATAGGACACATAGACACATAGACACATAGACACATAGACACATAGAAAAACACAAAAAATCAAAAAACAAAATCAAAAAACAAAATCAAAAAACAAAATCAAAAAACAAAATCAAAAAACAAAATCAAAAAA
>JBDHXH010000073.1:0-12157 GCA_039810605.1 Ignavibacteria bacterium
CAGGTTGGGAATTATGAAGTTGAATTCAACGCAGTCAATCTCTCGAGCGGAGCCTATTTCTACAGACTCGAGTCAGGCGAATTTAAGGACATAAAGAGAATGATAGTTATCAAATAAAAACACAAATACACGTTTCAAATTTTTAGAGTTACAGACTGCAAAGTTTGTAACTCTTTTTTTTAAAATAGACACACACAAGGAAGTAAAAATAATTTTGTAAGGCGACAGATGCCGGCTTGAACCGGCTTAAACCGGTTCTCGCACAAATTGCATTCTAATTCACGGCTATTACTTTTATATTGGCAAAATGATAAAACTAAGTCAGGTAAAATTTGACTGCAGGCATTTCAAAGGCTCTGTTCCGTGCAAGCCGAATAAACTGTACGGAGCGGTATGTGATGACTGCGGCTATTATGAAAAGACAGAAAAGAGAATTCTTATTATCAAGCTCGGCGCTGCGGGCGATGTCATACGCACTACTCCTTTGCTGCATCCGCTGAAGAAGAAATTCCCCGGTTCGAAAATTTACTGGCTCACATATCATCCTGACCTTGTTCCTCTTCAAACGAAACCCTGCGCAGATGTCGCTCTTGCTTATAATCTTCAAAACTTTGCATGGCTGTATGCAACAGAATTTGATTTAATTGTTAACCTTGATAAGGACAACGAAGCTATCAGCGCAGCGCAAAATATTTCGGCAAAAGAAAAATTTGGATTTGTAATGAAAGACGGTTATTGCAGTCCGGCTGATAAAAATGCAGAACATAAATTTCTAACAGGTATCTTTGACAAGCTGTCAATTGAAAACAGAAAAAGTTATCCGGAAGAAATTTTTGAGATATGCGGATTTAAATTCAACAAGGAAAAATATTTGATAGATACTGACATGAGATTTGAAATGGATTTTCCGGTTGATGCAAATAAAGAAGTAATCGGTCTCAATACCGGCTGCGGCGAGAGATGGACATCAAGGATGTGGAAGGATGAGCATTGGATTGCTCTTATCAGGAAATTGATTGCTGAAGGTTTTGAAGTTGTGCTGCTTGGAGGACCATCAGAAGATAAGAAGAATAGTTTTTTAAACGAAGTAACCGGCGCCAAATATTTCGGTTATTTTGACTTGAAGACTTTTATAAACCTTATCAATAAATGTGACGCGGTTGTTACACAGGTTACAATGGCAATGCATATTGCAATTGCACTTGAAAAGAAGCTCATACTGATGAACAATATTTTCAATCCGAATGAATTTGAACTTTACGGAAACGGCGGCATAGTCAGTCCGCGAAAAGAATGCAAATGTTTCTTTCAGCCAAAGTGCATTAATCCTGATTATGAGTGCATGGATCACTTGATGCCGGAGGATGTTTACAACGAATGTGTAAGACAGTTTCAAGTTGATAAAGTCGGATGAAGATTGTCATTGCCGGAACTGCATATCCCATGAGAGGAGGAATTGCGCAATTCAATGCGCTGCTTTACAAATATTTCTCCGAAAGCAATGAGGTAAAAATATTTTCTTTTAAACGGCAGTATCCCGAATTTTTGTTTCCGGGTAAAACCCAGTATGAAACAGATGAACCGGATTTCAGAATTCCGGAGGACAAAAATATCATCTGTTTGGATTCCATCAACCCTTTAAACTGGATCAGCACAGGTTTTAAAATTGCAAAAGAAAATGCCGACCTGCTTGTCTTCAAATACTGGATTCCGTTTTTTGCACCGTGCTTCGCAGTTGTTTCATTCATAGTTAAGAAAAAATCGAACGCAAAGGTGCTGTTTATTTGTGACAATGTCATCCCGCACGAAAGAAGGTTAGGTGACAAAATATTTACAAAACTTGCATTCAGTCAGGCCGATTATTTCGTTGTGATGTCGAGGATTGTCGAAGATGATTTGAAAAAATTTAACAAGTCAAAACCTTACAAACTTATTCCGCATCCTGTTTATAATATTTTCGGAGAGAAAGTAAGCAAGGACACAGCGCGTGAGTTCCTGATGAATCAGTATAAGGTTGATGTCAGAAAGGATAGAGTGATTCTATTCTTCGGTTATGTCAGAAAATATAAAGGACTCACTTACCTGATTGAGGCCATGAAAGAGATATTTGAAAGAGCAGACGTAAAGCTCCTCATCGCGGGAGAATTTTATGAAGACGAATCAATCACGATAAATAAGATCAAAGAACTTAATCTTGAGAAAAATATCTTTCTGTTTTCCGATTTCATTTCAAACGACAAAGTGAAATATTTTTTCTGTGCAAGCGACGTTGTTATGCTGCCTTATATTGATGCCACGCAAAGCGGCATCACGCAGATTGCATATTTTTACGACAAGCCTGTCATAGCGACAGACGTCGGCGGCCTCAAAGAAACGGTTATTGATAACGAGACGGGATTGATTATTGAGCCCAAATCATCGAAGGCAATTGCCAAAGCCGTTTTTGATTTCTATGAAAACAATCTTGAAGAAAAACTTTCCATTCGAGCAGCAGAAGAAAAGAAGAGATATACATGGGAAGGTTTTACCGGTGAGATAATCGAAATGGTCAATCAAAAAACGTGAAGACGTCTTTTTGAAATTCTAAAATTTAAATCCTAAACTTCAAATTGAATGAAGTATGATCCGGTAAAGAAAGTTTTCGGAGATGTTGTTTCGAATAACGCATTCCTGCGAAAGATATTCTATTGGATTCTTGATCTTATGTTTCTGCGTTCATGGCATGTCAGAAAGAAAATCCGTGAATTGTACCCGAAGAATACAAGAATGGATATTCTTGATGCGGGAATGGGATTCGGTCAGTATACTTATTTTCTTGCCCGTAGATTTCCCGATTCAAGGATCCTCGCTGTTGATGTCAAAGAGGAGCAGATAGCTGACTGCAAAAAATTTTTTTCGAAGTGCGGAATGAACAATGTCAGATTTGAAATAGCAGACCTGACTAAGATCAAATATGAAAATGAATTTGATTTCATTTTGTGCGTGGATGTGATGGAGCACATCTTTGAGGACGAACTCGTGTTCAAAAATTTCGCACAGGCTCTGAAGAAGAATGGCAGGCTGCTTGTAAACACTCCTTCAAATCTGGGAGGGAGCGATGCTCATGATGAAAGTGATGAAAGTTTTATAGAGGAGCATGCGAGAGTCGGATATTCGAAGGAAGATATCACAGGAAAAATTAACAGAGCAGGATTGGAAGTTACAAGTTTCAGTTATGCATACGGGAAATTTGGTACGATATCATGGAGATTTGGGATCAAGTATCCGATTTTGATGGCAGGGGCTTCAAAAATTTTCATCCTGGTCTTGCCTTTGTATTATTTGTTTACTCTATGGTTTGTGCTGATCTTAATGTGGCTTGACGTTCACACGCATAATGAACAGGGTACCGGAATTATCATGGTAGCTGAAAAAAAATAAATTGTAATGTACACACCGAAGCATTTTGAAATGAAGGATATCGGGGAAATACATGATTTCATAGATAAGAACAGTTTTGGCATACTTGTTTCCCGCAATGACGGCAGGCTGACAGGTTCGCACATCCCAATGCTGTTGAAAAAAGATGAAGGACAGAATGGATTCTTGTATGGTCATATTGCCAGGGCAAATCATCAGAGGATAAATGCCGAAGAAGATGTGTTAGTAATTTTTCCCGGTGCGCACAAGTATATTTCATCTTCGTGGTACGAAACAAATCAATCTGTCCCCACGTGGAATTATCTTTCGGTTCATATTTACGGGAAAATAAAATTTACGGAATCCCGTGAAGAAAAAGAAAAAATTGTTCGAGATGTAGTAGAATATTTTGAAGAAGAAAACAGCAGTTATAATGTTGATGATCTCAAACCTGAATATTTCGAAGGATTGCTGAAGGGAATAACTGCTTTCAAAATCGAGATTGTCTCGTTTGAAGGAAAGAAAAAACTTTCGCAGAATCATGGAGAAGAAAGACGTCAAAGAATAATATCCAAACTGGATTCGATGGATGACGATGACTCGAAAGAAATTTCAAGAAGGATGAAAAATTTTGAGAGCAGGGAGTGAATGGACTCAAATTCTGAAATAACCATCGTAGTTCCCTGTTACAACGAAGAAGAGTCATTGCCGGAATTCCTTTTGCGGCTTGAAGAATATTCAAAGCAACACAACTGTAAAATCATAATTACAAATGACGGCTCTACGGATTCTACGGGACATATACTCAATGAATTTGCGCACGGCAGAGATTTTAAAATTATTAATCACAAAGTAAATTCAGGATACGGCGCGGCACTCAAGACTGCCATCAGTTTGGCGAATACCGAATATGTTGTTTCAATTGATGCTGACGGTCAGCATTACTTTGAAGACATTGATATACTTTTCGGTAAGTTGAAATCACTGGATGCAGACTTAGCTGTCGGATGCAGAGTCGGAAGCGACGGGATTTATCGCTCAACAGGAAAATGGTTGATAAGAAAAATTTCAAGAATGTTAGTTAAGACAAATGTTAAAGACATTAACTCGGGTATGAAATTATATAAGACAACTCTTGCCCAAAAATACTTGAAACTTTGTCCCGACACTATGGCTTTCAGCGACATAATGACACTGATCTTCTGCGCGCAGAAACATTTGGTGGTTGAAGAAAATATCAGGATAAAAAACCGTGTCTCCGGAAAGAGTACAATCGGCATCAACACCGCATTTGATACGCTCATGGAGATTTTGAACATCGTAATGCTTTTCAATCCGATTAAGATTTTTCTTCCGATTGCTTTGATATTTATCATCCTCGGAACAGTCTGGGGTATTCCTATTGTCATTGCGGGAAGGGGTGTGAGCGTTGGCGCGTCGCTGCTGATTCTGATGGGAGTGATTACATTTCTTCTTGGTCTTATTGCAGAGCAGCTCTCTCTCATAAGAAAAAGATTCTGATTATGAGAATCAGAGAACTGACTTCAGAACAAAAAAAAATTCTGTATCTGATTCTCCTGCTTTCTTTTGCTGTCAGATTAATTTTAGTATTCGTAGTCAGCACGTCATTGAAATCGGACAGCGTGACTTATCACAGACTCGCATTGTCAATCCTTGAGGGAGAATATTCGCTAGATGGAAGAGCAACTGCTTTTGTGGTGTGCGGATATCCTGCATTCCTTTCCGGAGTATATTTCGTGTTCGGAGAAGGACAGTTTTTCGTAAAGTTAATTCAGTCTTTACTGGAAGTTTTTACCTGTCTGTTCTTTTTCAAAGTGAGCATGAAGTTCCTTGATGTAAAATACTCTCTCATATCGCTTGCAGTGTTTGCATTTTTTCCTTCGAACATTTTATTCAGTCAGGCAATACTAACGGAATCTTTGTTCGGGTTCTTTGCAATTGTAGTTTTGTATTTATGTATAATGAATGACTTTGGCAAGATTACTCCGGGGCATATCTTCATCACGGGCATATTTTTCGGATTGGCAATAATTGTCAGATCATCGTTTTCTTTTGCCGTAATACTTCTACCTTTGTATTTTTTGGTTAATAGGAAAAAATTATTTGGAGATAAAGAATTTTCCAAAATGATGAAATACAGTTTCTGTTTTCTTGCAGGACTGATGATTATACTTTCGCCTTGGCTTATCAGAAACAAAATCGTAATGAATTCATTCACTCTTGCAACGCAGGGTGGAAGCACTCTGTGGGAAGGGAACAATCCGTTGGCAACAGGAACATGGAACAGCGAAGCAGTGAACAGCAATCCGCTGTTTGACGATCCCGATGAGATTCAGAGAGATAGGAAATTTTACGATTCAGCTTTTGAGTTCATCGCCAATAACCCCGGTAAATTTTTTGTAAACGGATTCAGGAAACTCGGTTATCTTTTTTCCAGCGAGAGAATGGCGCTGTTATACTTTGAAGAGTCACGTCCGGGGGAAAGTTCGACGGAAGTTTACAGGAGGGTAAATCCTCTTCTTTTGCTGTTGGTCAATGTTCCATATTTCTCTGTGATGATTTTTGGAATGTGGGGGTTGTTGTTACTTGGCGGAAACAGATTTTTTATGTATGGCTTTCCTGTAATCTGGATGCTGACTATTTTTATCTTTGTGGGACTTGCAAGATATCATTATGTGCTAATACCCTTTTTTATAATAGGTGCAGTTAATTATTTCAGCGGAAAAAAATCTTTTGGCACTGTTTCAATAATGGGGAAAGCAGTTGGAATTATCTTTACATTATTTCTAATCTCTGTCTGGACTGCGGAGATATATCTTTTCTTAAAATAAGCCACGAATATTTTTCTTGAAGAAGATTTTAATAATTACATATTACTGGCCGCCCGGAGGAGGAGCAGGTGTGCAGAGAATTTTGAAGTTTGCAAAATATCTTCCGCAATTCGGAATTGCTCCTTATATTGTAACAGTTGATGAAGCTAAAGCGGGATATCCTTATCTTGACAGCACGTTACTTAAAGATATTCCGGAAGAAGCAAAGATATTTCGTACAGATACATCAGAGCCATTCAGGCTTTATTCCGCACTTCTCGGGAAAAAAAGTATTCCTACCGGATTTTCAAATGAAAGCAGTCCGAATGCATTTCAGAAATTTTCGAGATTTGTTCGCGGCAATTTTTTCATACCTGATGCAAGACGCGGCTGGATAAAATATGCGTTTGCAAAAGCATGTGAACTTATCGAAGGAGAAGACATTGATACTGTTCTGACAACAAGTCCTCCGCATTCGGCACAGTTGGTTGGATTGAAACTGAAAAATAAGTTCGGTATAAAATGGATTGCCGATTTAAGAGATCCATGGACTGATATTTATTATTATGATGAATTTCACCATCTCCCTTTTGCAAAGTCAAAGGACTTGAATTATGAGAAAGAAGTTTTGGAAAGAGCTGACAGAATTATTACCGTAAGTAAAAGTTTAAAATCATTGTTCGAGAGTAAATCAGAGAAAATTGATCCTCACAAGATTACTGTGATACCTAACGGATTCGACGAAAATGATTTTGATGGGACCGGAACTGAAGAGCGCGGAGAATTTGTAATTACATATACAGGAACTCTTTCCGACAGTTACAGACCTGATGTTTTTTTTGATGCGATGAAAGAGGTGAGAGAAAAATTTCCCGGAGTGAGGTTCAGAATCAGATTTGTCGGGAGTCTTGCTGCCATGACGATCAAGAAAGTAAATGATCTTTCTTTGACTGATATTTTTGAACACATAAATACTGTAAGCCATGTTGAATCAATAAACTATCTCAAGAGAAGTGCGGCGCTGCTGCTTGTCATTCCGGAGATAAGGAATGACAGGGGGATTTTGACCGGAAAGTTGTTTGAGTATCTTGCTGTCCGGAAACCGGTGATCTGTATCGGACCTTCCAAAGGAGACGCTGCGGAAATTATAAATGAATGCGATGCCGGAAAAGTTTTCGAAAGAACGATGAAAAAAGAAATCACGGAATTCTTGTCGCAATTGGTTGAGAAGTGGAACAGAGGCGAAAAACTGCTTCCTGATAATTCGAATTTAAAAAATTATACGAGACGCTTGCAAACTGAAAAACTTTCTGAAATTGTAAACTCTCTCTGATTGCCGATTCCCGACTGCCGATTTCCGAACTGCCGATTCCCGATTCCCGACTGCCGATTCCCGACTGCCGATTCCCGATTCCCCGACTGCCGATTGCCGATTCCCCGACTGCCGACTGCCGATTCCCGAAATAATTAGATTGTTAAATCGTTTTAATCTATTTTTACAAAATTTTTTACAATAAATGTCAAAATCCAAAGCAACCCAAAAGATTGGTTTAAAAAGTTCTGCACATACTTCGAGAACCAAAGTTTCCGAACAATCATCCACATTCTCCAAATATGACAGCTATATTTTCATCGCAATTATCATTCTTGCAGTCCTGATATTTTTCAAAGACGGAGTATTCGGCGGCAAGGTATTTGCGACGAGCGACAATCTTGCATCGGAAAGTTTCAGAACCTTTCTCGACGACGCAAAGAAGGCAGGTGTGTTCCCGCTATGGGTTCCATACATCTTCATGGGAATGCCAAACTTTCCTATCATTGCATACACTCCCAGAACTTATGATTTCTTTTACTATATCTGGGAAACTGTTTACGGATTCATAACGAATGCGCAGACTAACACTGTATTGCCAATAGTGATGTATTATGCGGTTTTCGGAATAGGATTTTATCTTTATTCGAATTACAAATTCAGAAATAAGCTGATTGCATTATACTGCGCTCTGGCTGCGACATTTGCAACAGACTTTATTCAGCGGATTGTCGTCGGACATAATACCAAAGTTCTTGCGCTTGCATTTTTTCCTTTCATACTTTTTATAATGGATAGGTTGATTGATGCATTCGATGATAAGTCTAAGAAAATGTTTTCATATACGAATCTTCTGAACTTTGCATTCCTAGCTCTGCTTCTGCACTTTCAACTGAATTCGAATCACATTCAGATGATTTTTTATTGCTACCTCATGATAGGAATGTATTTGCTGTATGTTGTAATTTACCGAGCCGTGACGAAGACAAATTTCAGCGGAGTGATAAAGTCGGCTGTGTTTATTGTTGCTGCTGCGGTAATTGCAATCGCAATGAATGCGGATGTACTGATGACGATGAAGGAGTATAACAAATATTCGATGCGCGGCGAGGCAGGCATTGAAACAAAGCTTGATCCGAAAGCGAAGTCGGATGCTCCTCTTGATTATCAATATGCGACTAACTGGTCATTCAGTCCCGGGGAAGTGATCACGTTTCTACTTCCTTATTATTATGGTTTCGGAGATGTGCAGATTCAGGGACAGAGAGCAAATCTATACTGGGGGCAAATGCCATTCACAACTAATCCCATGTATTTCGGAGTAATTACTCTTGTGCTCGCGCTCATTGGAATATTTTACAACTTCAAAAAAAATGTTACGGCTCAAGCGATGACGGTAATTGCATTTATCTTTCTGGTGCTTTCGTTCGGCAGAAATTTTTCGGTGCTCTATGATTTGTTCTTCAATTATTTCCCTTACTTCAGCAGTTTCCGCGCGCCGGTTATGATTCATCACTTTATGGATATTGCAATCGTCGTGCTCGCGGGATTTGGGCTGAAGTCAATTGTTGAAGTGATAAGGGAATTTTCAAATGTGGAGAAGTTTAAGAAGTTGTGTTATGTATTTTTCGGAATAGCCGGGCTGATGTTTCTGATTTCAATGTTTGGTTTTGAAGATTCGTATGCTGCTTCAATATCTCAAAGTCCATTGGTTGAAAAACTCAAGCAGCAAGGAGCCAATGCACAGCAGATAAGTCAGTACATTAAACAAATTTCGACTGTAGCATACGAAAACATTATAACAGATCTGCGACTGCATGCATTATTTATCGCAATACTTATCGGGTTAGCTTATATGTATGCTGCAAGTAAATTGAGTTTGAAATTATTTCTATCCGGAGTTGTTCTTATCGGAATGATTGACCTGTGGAATGTAAATTACAAAACACTCCATTGGGATAATCCCGGCGAAGAGAAGAATGATTTTGCACAAAAGGATTACACTGACTGGATATTGAAAACGAATCCCGATACTTACACATACCGCGTTGCCGAGTTGAGCAACGGAAACCTTTCGACAAGCAACAATCTTGCATTTTACAGAATTCATTCGTTTACCGGTTATCATGGCGCGAAGGTGAGAATCTATCAGGACGCTGTTGATGTTGCAGGCGGTAGTCCGCTTCTGCTTGCGTTGGGCGGAGTGAAATATGCCATATCCGATAAACCTATGCAGGACACAAACTTCACACAAGTTTTCAAAGGATCGAAATATGTTTACGAACTTAAACATTATCTGCCGAAGGTTTACTTTGCAGATGAATTCAAAGTTGAAAAAGGAATTAACATTCTGAATAATATACGCGACGCAAACTTTGACCCGAAAAAAATTGCGTATGTCGAAAAAGATATTAATCAGAAAATTGACAAGCCGGATTCAACTGCAGCAGTGAAGTTAATTAAAGGAGACATTCATCAACTTGACTATGATGTCATTGCCAGCGGAAATAACCTGCTTGTGTTCAGCGACATTTATATTCCTTTCGGATGGAAAGCATACATTGACGGCAAGCAGACGGAGATTTATAAGACGGATTATTTCATAAGGGCGATTGTTGTGCCGCAGGGAAAGCATAAAGTTGAATTCAAATATGAACCGGAGGTTTATTATACAGGTAAAGACATAAGCATTGGAGCAAACATTTTCCTTGGATTAGTTTTAATAGCGGGAATAATCGGTTTTGCTTCAGGAAGAAAGCAGCAGCAATTGTCAGACAACCGAACGAACAGTTGATCTGTTAAAATCATCAGGTAATATTTTCAGTAATTTTGACGTTTAAAAAGGTAATCTGAATTGATAGATTACCTTTCTTATTTTTAATTAATCTTAATGTGCGGAATATTCGGAGTTCTGAATTTCAATGAAGTGAACGTAGATTATGCATCGCTTCAGAATGCAGTCAGCATAATCAAGCACCGTGGTCCCGACGATGAAGGATATGCCTTGTTCAATACTTACAAGGGTATCTGTGATGAAAAATTCGGAGACACGTCTGCAATAAAAAAGGGTGCGCACATACTTTCTCCTTCGGATAATGTTTTCAACCTTGCGTTTGGATTTCGCAGACTTTCAATACTCGACCTTTCTGTCAATGGACATCAGCCTTTTTTCAATGACGACAAAAATATTTGTATCATTTTTAACGGAGAAGTTTATAATTACATTGAACTTCGGGAAGAACTCAAGACGAAAGGCTACAAATTCAGAACGGGGACTGATACGGAAGTAATACTTGCTTCATACATGGAATGGGGTGAAGAATGTCTGAACAGATTTAACGGTATGTGGGGACTCACTATTTATGATATGCGAAAGAATATTTTGTTTTGTTCAAGAGACAGGTTCGGAGTTAAGCCGTTTTATTATTTCAAGAATGAAAAGTGTTTTGTCTTTGCTTCGGAGTTGAAGTCAATAATTGAATACTTTAAGAGTGATGAATCATTCTCAAAGAAAGTCAACAAAGAAATCTTATATGACTATTTTGTAAATAACTATACCGACCACACCGAAAACACTTTTATCAATGGAATCAAGAACCTTTCGCCGTCGCATTATATAAGGATTCAGGGAAATGATTTTTCAGTGAGAAGATATTTTGAAATCGAAATTAATTCGGAACTTGGAGTTTATGATGAAAAAAATTTCGACAGGATCAAAGAAAATTTTCGTGAACTCATATTCGATTCGGTAAAGCTGCGCCTTCGCTCCGACGTTCCGGTAGGGACTTGTCTTTCCGGGGGTCTTGATTCATCAACGGTTGCAGGGATCATCAACAATTTCCTCACGAGTGATTCCAAATTCAACAGAGATCAGATTGGAGAAAGGCAGAAAACTTTTTCAGCCGTTTATGATGACCCGGCAATTGATGAAAGAAAATTCATCGAAGAAATTGTCAGAGCCACAAATTGCAGCTCCCATTATATATTTCCGGATGAAGCTGATTTCAATGCTGATGTGGAAGATTTTATTTTTCAGCTCGACGAACCTATAGGGGGAACGTCACCTTACGCGCAATACAATGTAATGAAACTCGCTCGCGAAAACGGGATGACAGTTCTGCTTGACGGTCAGGGAGGAGATGAAACTCTCGGTGGATATGAAGTCTATTTCGGATTTCTATATTCTAACTTGTTGAATCAGCGAAATTACTTTACCATGATGAGCGAGCTGTCCAGGAATTTCGGAAAGGGCGCTGAAATAATCACAAGGGGATTGAAATATTATTCCCGTCTTAAGAGCAAGAACGCGAAGAGTGAGCAGGCAAAATATTTCAATCAGGCGTTTCTGAAAATGAGCGGAATGAAGAACGTGTTGGAATACAGAACTACAAATAATCTGAATAAAAAACTTTACGAAGACCTTACGAAATTCATATTGCCTTCGCTGCTTCGTTTCGAGGACCGTAATGCAATGAAGTTTTCAATAGAGTCCAGAACTCCGTTTTTAGATTACAGAATTGTTAAGATGCTTTTTGAGTCTGAAGGCATTTACAAAATACATAACGGCTGGAGTAAATGGATATTGAGGAACGCGATGAATAATTTTTTGCCGGAT